>JAJZJC010000010.1 GCA_021810205.1 Actinomycetes bacterium | reverse complement strand
GGTCGTGGACCGACTGAGGGCGGGAGCCGAGCTGCGGGAGCTGCTCGAGGCCCACATGGACCGCGAAGACGCCATGCTCTTCCCGAGCGCCCGCGACGTGCTCGGCGGGGAGTGACCGGTCCGCGCGCAGGTGAGCGGCGTCAGCCGGCAGGCGTCGGCCTGGCTGGCGGACCCCAGTGGCGGGCATCGGCGCGCCGTTCGGTCTCGTCGAACCACGCGCCGGCGCCGGCCGCCAGGCGCTCGTGCAGCTGCCCAAAAAGGGCGTGAGCCCGATGCCCCGGCCAGTCCGGGGGCAAAAGGTCGGTCGGAAGGCCCGGATCGATGAACGGGAACTTGCGCCACTCGTGGACCAGACGGGTCTGCACGGTGAAGGCCGCCGACGGCTCGCCCTCCGCCACCCCGGTGAACTCGGTGATGAACGCCCGGTAGCGCTGCTCGAGGTCCTCGAGGTTCCAAGCGTCGTGGACCAGCTCTGCGTCGTCGCCGATCTCACCGAGCTCCGCGACGAAGCACACAAGGCGCGTGGGGCGTTGCAGGCCCTTGCTGATCGGTTCTATGACCGACTGGCGCCCGGTGTCGGGGGCGAGCCACACTCCTTGGCCGAGGGAGCCGAAGCCCGCCCACGCCAACCGGGTCCGCAGCAGGTGGCGATCGGCGCGGCGCTCCTCGGGGATCGAGATGACCAGCACCAGCCACTTGCCATCCCAGTCCCGGCGCGTCGGATCAAAGGCGTAGATATGACCGGAGCCCTCTGCCAACAGCGTCGTGCCCTGCTCCGTCAGATGCCAGCGCGTCTCGCGGCCGATTCGCTCGCTGGCCAGCCACCCTGCCTTGGCAGCACGGACCAGGGTCTGGCGACCCGCCTTGTCCTCCACGCCGAAGAGCGCGAGCGCTTCGAGCAGGGTGGAGGTCCACACGGTGCCGCTGCGGGGCAGGACATACTCACCCAGCACGGTGAGCAGCAGCGAGCGGGCGCTCTGGCCACCCAAGGAGCGGCGTTGCGGGATGCTTTCGGGTCCGTCGGGGGCGACCGCCAGCGGGACCTGGCCGCGCACCGCCACCAGACGCCGCGCCTCCTCGTTCGCCAGCGCGGAGCCTGATCTGTCGCCATCACGACTCGGACTGTCACCTCCTTGTGCCGCCGCTGCACCAGCGACACCAACGCGGCCTTCGGGATGTTGATCTGACCGGACGATGCCCAACACCGTTTCCTTTGGCTTGTTCCCCTGGCTTGCTTCCTTTGGCTTGCGATTGAATTCCCGACGCCCTACCCCGGCTCCTCTTCGATGATCAGTTCGGTGGCTTTGGCCGCGACCTCGCGCATCTGGGCGAACAACGCCTTGGCGCGACGGTCGTTGTCGATCCACTCGTTGTAGAGCGTGGCCTCTCGCTCACTCAGACGCCGGTTCACCGTCTTGCCGTTGACCTTGGTGCTCCAGTGCCAGTACGGGCCGTGGAGCTTGGGAGGCTCGGCTGAACACGCGCAGGTTGCTCTGCCGCAGCGCGTGAAGCGCTGGGCGAGGCTTCCCGGCACGATGTAGCCGATGTGGGCGAGCTGTCGGGCCAGTTCGCGATAGCGCTCCTCGTAGCGCTCGAGCCGCCTGGTAGTTCGTCTGGTCGCCATCTCGACTCCTGTGCGAGTATCCCACCTGTTGGCGCTGAGAGTAGTCATACTCTCAACATGGCGACGGGAACTGCGGGGAGCGAGACCGGCGACGACCGTTCGTAGTGGCCCGAGGTAGCGGGGTCCTATTCGTGTTCGTTGCGTCGCTCAGGAACCGTAGGAGAAGAAGCCCTTCCCGCACTTGCGACCGAGCTCGCCTCGTTCGACCTTGTCGCGCAACAGTGCCGGCGCCTCGAAGCGGTCGCCGAGCGCCGTGCGAAGGTAGTCGGCAACGGCGAGGCGCACGTCGAGCCCGACGAGGTCGGTCAAGCGCAGCGGCCCCACCGGGTGCTTGTAGCCGAGCGTCATCGCCCGATCGATGTCCTCGGACGAAGCGACGCCCTCCTCGAGCATCCGAATTGCCTCCAGCCCAAGGAGCACGCCCAGCCGGCTCGTGGCGAAGCCTGGCGAGTCCCTCACGACGACGGCCTGCTTGCCGATCGCTTCGACGAGCGCCTTCGCCCGCTGGAGCGTCGACGGGCTCGTGTGCTGCCCCACGACGACCTCGACGAGGAGGCTGGCGGGCACCGGGTTGAAGAAGTGGAGGCCGAGGAAGCGCTCGGGGCGGTCGAGACCGGCCGCGAGCTCGCCGATCGCGATGCTGCTCGTGTTCGTCGCCACCACGGCGTCGTCCTCGACGAATGCCTCGAGGCGCGCGAGGACCTCGAGCTTGAGCGACGCGACCTCCGGCACCGCCTCGATCGCAAGGGTGACGTCCTCGGCCTCGAGGCCCTCGAGGCCCGTGTGGACGATGGTGACGCGGGAAAGGGCCACTTCGATCGGCTCGTCGAGACGGCCTCGCCGGGCGCTCTCCTCCAGGTGGGCTCCGATCCGCTCGCGGCTCACGGCCGCCGCCTTGTCGTCGACTTCGACGAGGGTGACTCGCCGGCCCGCGACCAAGAAGGCGTGCACGATCCCACTCCCCATGACGCCGCCGCCGACCACAGCGACGGCGCCATGCTGCCCGTCCGCACCGTGACCGTTGTCCGTCGTCACCAACTCTCCCTCGATATCGGGCTCGCGCGATGACGACGCGTTGCTCTACATCTCGCGGGGCAACCCCGCGGGGCTGCACTGCATCTCGTGCTCGCGTCGCACACGCGTGATCCCGTTCCCTCGACCGTCGAGTATATTTTTCTTACGTCCAGTAGGTCAAGCTCGGCGTCGACATCCGGCACGTCGGCCTCGGAGCGCCGAGGCGCCATCGCCGGCAGCCACGGGGTGACGGAGGCGAAGGTGCAAGAACAACGAGCATCCGGTGAAGGCCTGCCTCGACGAGCATGTTCGGGCAGACGACGAGACCATGGTCCGGGCGCGCTCGCACGACGAATCGGTCCGCTCGATGGCCGTTGAGCGGACAACCCCGCGTCGCCCCGGCCGGCCGCGCAACCTGGAGCCCAGCCCGGAGTTCGTGGCCCGCACGAGCGAGATCGTCGAGACGGCCGCGCGGGTGTTTCAGGCCAAGGGGTACGACGCCGGCTCGCTCGACGACGTGGCTGCCGCGCTCGACCTGCGCAAGGCCAGCCTTTACTACTACGTGCACTCGAAGGCCGAGCTCTTGTACCTGGTGTTCGACCGCGCGATCTCCTTGGCGCTGGCGCGCCTCGCGGACGCGCTGCTCATCGAGGATCCCCGTGAGCGCCTCGAGACGCTCATCCGGGACCAGACGGTGAACGTCGCCCGCGAGCCGGCCTTCTTCACGGTCTTCTTCGACCAGCGGCCGCGCCTCGCCCCTGCGTACGAGTCCGAGATCCGGGCCAAGGAGCGGCAGTACCTCCGTATCTTCCGCGAGGCGGTGGCGAGCGCCGTCGACCAGGGCTCGCTCTCGCCCGTCGACCCGCGCTACGGAGCCCAGGCCATCCTCGGGATGACGAGCTGGGTCTACAAGTGGTTCGACCCGACCCGCGACGATCCGGAGCGCTTCGCCACCACCTGCATCGAGCTCATCTTGGGGCCCGGCGCCTGACGGACCCCACGGCCAGCGTGGCGAGCGGGGCCGCCACGTCGCCGTCAGCCACTTTTGGAGCACTCGAGCCGCATAGGGCCAAAGGTCCCTAGACCTCCGTGCTGTCGAGGCGCATTCTCGTAGTAATTCAGTTGACCGGCTGGTGAGTAGAAAAAACTATCCGGCAGGGGCCGACAGATCGGGAGGGTGCGATGGGCACGCACGTGCTGGACGACTGGAGCGGGCTCTCCCTCGACGAGCTGCTCCGCCACTGTCGAGACCTCGTCGAGGACCCCGACTACCCGACGGTCCGTCGGTGGCGGGAGCATGGCGGCAAGGTCGTCGGCCACTTCCAGGTCTACTTCCCCGAGGAGATCGCCTCGGCGGCCGGGCTGCTCCCGGTCAAGATCCACGGAGCGCCGATCGAGGCCCGCCAAGGCGACGCGCACTTCGGCTCGAACCTCTGCTCGATCGTCAAGACCTCCCTCGAGCTCGCCCTCTCGGGGCGTCTCGAGCTCGAGATGTTCGTCTCCCACCCGATCTGCGACACCGCCCGCAACCTGGCGGCCGTATGGGGTCGCAACGTCTCGTACCCCTGCGAGATCCTCTACCTCCCGCAGAACCCCACGTCGAGGCATGCAGCGACGTACCTTCGCGGCGAGTACCAGCGCCTGCAGCGAGGGCTCGAGGAGATCGCGGGCCGGACCGTGAGCGACGACGACCTGCGCCGGTCCATCGCGGTCTACAACGAGAACCGGCGCCTCCTCCGCCGCCTCTACGAGATCAAGCGCGAGACCCCCTGGCTGCTGGCGGTGGACGAGGCGTACGTGCTCGTGGCCCTCGGCGGGCGCATCCCCCGGGAGGAGCACAACCGTCTCCTCGGCGCGGTCCTCCCGATGCTCGAGCAGCGCGGGACGGCCCCGCAGGACCGGATGCGGATCGTCTTCGAGGGTGGCTTCTGCGAGCAGCCGCCTCTGGACCTTCTCACGACGATCGCCCAGTCCTCCTACGTCGTCGACGACGACCTGCTCGTCGGTCTCCGCTGGCTCTTGGAGGACGTCCCCACCGATGGAGACCCGCTCGCCAACCTGGTGACGGCATACCTCGACCACTCGTCCTACAGCCCGGTCCAGCACGACGACCGCAAGCCGAAGGAGGAGATGCTGCTCCGCCGCATCCGCGAGTCCGGTGCGGGCGCGGCGATCATCAGCGCCGCCAAGATGTGCGAGCCCGGCCTCGACGAGCAGGTGCCCTACGTGCGGGTCCTCGAGGCGGAGGGGATCCCGTACTTCGTCAACGAGTTCGAAGAGAACATGACGAGCTTCGACTCGCTGCAGATCCAGCTCGAGACGTTCATCGAGAACGTCCTGTTCGCCGGCGCGGAGGTATGAAGATGGACAACGACACGAGCCCGAAGGTCGCGGCACAGGCGACCGTCGACACCTCGGAGCTGATCGGCCGGGGCAACCGAGAAGGCAACCGGCTGTTCAAGGAGTGGTACGGCCGCGTGAGCTCGGGACCCGAGCGGGGTGAGAAGGCGGCGTACGTGTTCGTGATGGGCAGCGCCGCAGAGCTGCTCGAATCGTTCGGCTTCAACCTCGTCCTGCCCGAGATCAACGGGCTCCAGACCGCAGTGCGCCACGTCGCCGAGGACTACATCGACCAGGCGGAGGGCTACGGGTACGCCACGGACGTCTGCGGCTACGTGAAGGCCGACGTCGGCATGCAGCTGCGCGGCGGGGACCACCCGATGGGCCGCATCCCGCCCCCCGACCTCGCCCTCCAGACGAACGTCTGCAACACCTACATCAAGTGGGCGGAGATCTGGGAGCGGCTGTACCACATCCCGATCGTGACCCTCGACATCCCCGGTTCGAGGGCAGGCGGTCGCCTTCCCGGGCGCGGGCACGTCGACTACGAGAACGACCTCGCCTACGTGCGCGGCCAGGTCGACGAGCTCATCGAGGTCTGCGAGCAGGTCAGCGGACGGCGCTTCGACCAGGACCGTCTCGTCGAGGCGATGACGCACGCCAACTCGATGACCCGCGCCTGGGTGCGGGTGCTCGACCTGAACAAGGCCCGCCCCGCGGTGTTCAACGCGGTGACCGACGGGACCGTCTACCTGGGCGTCGTGAACGCCTTGCGCGGCCGCGCCGAGGGTGCCGACTACTTCCACGACGTCGTCGAGGAGCTCGAGTACAAGGCGGCCCGCGGCCTGGGGACTCCTTTCGAGGAGCGCCACCGCCTCGCCTTCGTAGGTGTCCCGTGCTACCCGATCTACCGGAAGTTCTCCGAGATGTTCACCCAGCACGGCGGGATCTTCGTCGGCTCGAGCTACACCTGGTTCGCGTCGGGCGGCTGGAGCACCGGCTACGAGTACGACCTTTCCCGACCCCTCGACAGCCTGGCCGAGGGATTGCTCGTCACCGGCCGGGCCGCGATGGACACCATGTTCCATGTCGACCGAGTCCTGGCCGACATGGCCGAGCCGTACGGCATCGACGGGATCGTCTTCCACGCGATCAAGTCCTGCAGGACCGTGTCCTCCGGGCTCGCCGACAGCCGGCGAGCGGTGTTGGAGCAGACGGACGTCAACGCCTTGCTCATCGACTCGGACCACATGGATCCCCGCGTCGTCGCAGAGGCAGGCATGCGCAACCGTGTCGACGCGTTCTTCGAGGGCCTCGAGACCAGGCGCCTGCTCGCCGGGGCACGGTCGTGACGGGCACCCGGCGCGAACGCGCCGACCATCGCGCGGCCGGGTCGGGTCGGGAGCAGCCGACGAGGCGAGCAGCAGAAAGGAGAGACGGACAATGACCTATGCGGCAGGCGTGGACGTGGGTTCCACCCAGACCAAGGCCGTGATCATCGACGAGCGGCTCCACATCGCCGGTCGGGCGCTCATCGACACCGGCTCGAACGTGACCTTTGCAGCCGAGCGCGCCTACGAGCTCGCCCTTCGCGACGGCGACATCGACGAGGAGAAGGACGGGGTCGGCTACGTCATCGGGACCGGCTACGGCCGGTTCCGGGTGACCTTCGGGGACGCCCAGACGACCGAGATCTCCTGCCACGCCCGCGGCGCAGTCCAGATGTTCCCCCGGACCCGGACGGTGCTCGATATGGGCGGCCAGGACACCAAGGCGATCAAGGTGAACGAGCGCGGCGAGGTCCTCGACTTCGCGATGAACGACAAGTGCTCGGCCGGCACCGGGCGCTTCCTCGGCGCCGCCGCCTCGGCGCTCGAGCTGCCCCTCGACGACCTCGGACCCACGGCGCTGCGCTCGGACAAGCCCGTGCGCATCTCGACGACGTGCACGGTCTTCGCGGAGTCCGAGATCCTCGCCTGGCTCGCCAAGGGCAAGCGCGACGAGGACATCCTCCTCGGGGTGCACCAGTCGGTCGCCTCGAGGGCCCTGGGACTGCTCCGCCGGGTGGGCATCGAAGAGGAGGTCACCTTCACCGGCGGGGTCGCCCGCAATGTCGGCATGGTCAACGTCGTCTCCGACATGCTCGGCTTCCCCGTCAACTGCGGAGAGGACTCGCACTTCATGGGTGCCCTCGGCGCGTCGCTGTTCGCCATGGACCGCATCGTCGCCAAGCACGCACCCGCAGGCGTCTGAAGAGGGAGGCAGTGATGACTCACTACGCCGGCATCGACATCGGCTCCACCTACACCAAGGCGGTTGTCGTCGCCGAAGATGGCGAGGTGGTCGGTCGCGCCCTGCGGCGCACCGGCTACCGCCTCGCCGAGGCGGCCCAGAGCGCCTTCGACGAGGCCCTCGCCGGGACGGGGCTCGAGCCGGGCGAGGTGGCCTACGTCACCACCACCGGCACCGGCCGGTTCCAGTTCGCCGCCCGCCAGCTCAACGTCACCGACCTCACCGCAGCGGTCTGGGGCGCCTGCTTCCTCTACCCCGGCACCCGGACCATCCTCGACGTCGGCGGCCAGACGATGAAGGTCTCCCGGACCGATGGCCGAGGCACGGTGATCTCGTTCCGCCTCAACGACAAGTGCGCAGCGGGCACGGGCGCCTTCCTCGAGAAGACGGCCGGCTACATGGGGTTCAGCACCCAGGAGATTGGACCGCTCGCCGCCACCTCCCGCGAGGAGGTCCCGATCTCAGGGGTCTGCGCGGTGTTCGCCGAGGCCGAGGTGATCAACCACCTCTCCCAGGGAGTGGCCCCTGCCGACATCATGCAGGGCGCGATCACCTCCCTCGTGTCCCGCTCGGTCCAGCTCATGAAGCGGGCCAAGATGGAGCCCGAGTTCACTTTGATCGGCGGCATCCTCCGGTTCGAGTCGATGGCGTCCGTGCTGGCCGACGCGCTCGGTGGCGACGCCCACGTGCCACCGCCCGAGGAGGTCCAAGACGTGCTCGCGCTCGGGGCGGCGCTGGCCGGACGCCACCGCCACCGCGTGGCGTCCGCCGGGCGGCGGATCACGGTCTCGTAGGGCCGCGATGACCACCGTCCAAGCCGCGCCGGCAACGGCCGGCACGATCGAAACGGTCGACACGATCGAGGAGACAACCGGCTCCGCGCGCTCTGAGGACGCCCCTGCGAAGCCGAGCTGGTCCGACCTGTACCGCGAGGTGGTCGTCACCGACGTCTGCGCCGGCTGCGGGGCCTGTGTCGTCGCCTGCCCGCGGCGGGTGCTCGACTACTCCACCACCGGTACCCGCCCCTACCAGACCGACGAGGAGTCCGGTCCGGCTGGCTGCCGCTTTGGCGACGCCGGCTGCGACGTCTGCACGAGGGTCTGCGCTCGCTTCCGCCCGGACCCGGCCGCGCTCGACGTCGGTCGCTTCGGACGTGCCCGGCGACCCGACGAGGTCGTCGGCACCGAGCTCGACCGTCTCGCCCTACGGGCCATCGCCAGCAACGGCCAGGACGGCGGGCTCGTCACCGCCATGCTCGCCTGGGCGATGCGGACCGGACGTGTCGACGCCGCCGTCGTCAGCCGTCACGACCCCGAGCAGCCCTGGCGCAACCTGCCAGTCGTCGTCACGGACCCCGACGAGGTCCTCACGTCCGCCGGCTCCCGCTACACCTACTCGCGCAACCTGCTCATGCTCCAAGACGCCTCCCCGAAGCTGCGCCTCGCATTCGTCGGGCTGCCCTGCCAGGTGGCCGGCCTCGTCAAAGGACAGACGAGCGGGCTGAAGCGCTTCCGCCCCGTCGTGCTCTCGATCGCCCTCATGTGCAGCGAGACCTTCGAGGAGGACGCGTTCCTCCACGGCCTGCTCGAGGAGCGGTTCGGCCTCGATCTCGCTCGGATCACCAAGGTCAACATCAAGGGCAAGCTGCTCGTCCACACGGACCAGAACCTCGACCACGTCGCCGAGGGACAGGTCTCCGGCTCGAAGGCCCACGTGGGAGAAGGCAACGTCCTCCATGTCCCCCTGCGCGAGGTCCGACCGACGGTGCGCCCGCAGTGCGGCAGCTGCACCGACTTCGCCGGCGAATGGGCAGACCTCTCGGCCGGAGGCGTCGGCATGGACGGCTGGACGATGGCTGTCGTCCGCACGCCGATCGCCGCTGAGTGGGTGTCCGCCATGGTCGACGCGCAGGTCCTCGAAGCGAAGCCGGCCACCGAGCTGCCCGAGGCCTCCGCCCTCCTCGAGCGACTCGCCACCAACCAGCGCGGCCACACGCCTCGTTCTCGAGTAGACGTGCGCCCCGCCCATGAAGGGACGTGAAATGCGAGTCGAGAATCGAAGAACCGAGGAGAACGGCGGGGACAGGCCGGGCTCACAGGAAGCGAGGTGGACATCATGGCGTACGTGATCGGGGCCGCGTGCATCGACACGCTCGATCGTTCGTGTGTCGACGTGTGCCCGGTCGACTGCATCAGCGCCGACGAGGGCGACCGGATGCTCTTCATCGACCCGACGGTGTGCATCGACTGCGCTGCGTGCGTGGAGCCCTGCCCCGTCGAGGCGATCGCCTTCGAGCCGGACCTGCGGCCGGAATGGAAGGAGTTCACCCGGATCAACCGACTGCACTTCGAGGACCCCGTGGCGGCACGGGAGCTCGTGGAGAGCTGGGTGAGCAGGCAGTGAGCGTGCTGCGCCTGCGGGTGAACGGCGAGAGCTACGAGACGCTCGCAGAGAGCTGTGAGACGCTGCTCGAGATCTTGCGGGAGCGGCTGGGTCTCACGGGGACCAAGCACGGCTGCGAGCTGGGCGAGTGCGGCGCCTGCACGGTGCTCCTCGACGGGATGCCGGTGCTCTCGTGTCTGGTGCTGCCCGACCAGCTCGAAGGCGCCGAGGTGACGACCGTCGAGGGGCTCGCCGAGGGACCGGCGCTGCACCCTCTCCAAGAGGCGTTCATGGCGCTCGGGGCCTCGCAGTGCGGCTACTGCACCGCCGGGATGCTGCTCAGCGCAAAGGCGCTGGTCGACGAGCAGCCCGACCCGACCCGCGAGGAGATCCGCGCCGCCCTGGCCGGCAACGTGTGCCGGTGCACGGGCTACGCGAGCATCGTCGACGCGGTCGCCCAGGCGACGAACACGATGCGGGGTGCGCGGTGAGTGCCCCTCGTGGAGGGGCGAATGGTCGGCTCGCCAGCGAGTCGGCCACGATCGAGTCGGCCACGATCGAGTCGGCCACGATCGAGTCGGCCGGCGGGGCGCTCCGGGTCGTCGGCAAGGCGATGCCGCGGGTCGACGCCGTCTCGAAGGTGACGGGTCGGACGGTCTATGCGGACGACCTCACGTTCCCCGGGACCATCCACTGCGTGCTCCTGCGCAGCCCCCACCCCCACGCCCGGATCCGCGGCGTCGACGTGCGGGAGGCGGCCGGAGTCCCAGGCGTCGTGGCCGTCCTCACCGGGGCCGCGATGCCGACTCGCTTCGGGGTCAGCCCGTCGAGCGAGGAGGAGCAGGCGCTCGCGACCGAAAAGGTCCGCTACGTGGGCGAGCCGGTGGCGGCCGTGGCGGCCCGTGACGAGGCGACGGCGCGCGAGGCATGCAAGAAGATCCACGTCGACTACGAGCTGCTCGAGCCCGTGACCTCGATCGACCAGGCACTCGAGGTCCCGATGGACGAGCCGATCCACGCCGCCTCGAAGGACAGCAACATCCACCGTCTGGCAGCGCTCGAGTTCGGCGACGTGGAGGAGGGCTTCGCGGCGTCCGACCACGTCCGGGAGGACGTCTTCTTCTACGAAGGCAGCACCCACCTGGCGATGGAGGAGCACTCGGCGACGGCCACCTTCGCCGACGGCCAGCTCACCGTGTGGAGCTCGACGCAGTCGCCGCACAATGTGCACCGAGCGTTGTCGAGCGTGCTCGGGCTGCCGATGGGTCACGTCCGCGTCGTGGCGACGCCGCACGGCGGCGGCTTCGGCGGCAAGGTCGACCCCTGCGCCCATGAGATCGTCATCGCCAAGCTGGCGATGACCACGGGCCGGCCGGTCAAGTGCACCCTCACCCGGGAGGAGGTCTTCTACAACCATCGTGGTCGGCACCCGGTGCTGATGTGGGTGCGCACCGGCGTGACGCGAGACGGCCGAATCCGAGCGATGCACTTCCGCACGGCCCTCGACGGCGGAGCCCATGGGTCCCTCGGCGCGGCGACCACGTACTACACGGGCGCGTTGCAACCTGCGACCTACGACCTTCCGGCGTATCGCTTCGAGGGCTGCCGGGTCTTCACCAACAAGGCGCCCTGCGGGCCGAAGCGCGGGCACGGCACCCCGCAGCCCCGCTTCGCTCTCGAGCTCCACCTCGACAAGCTCGCGGAGGACCTCGGCATGGATCCGGTGGAGCTGCGGAGGCGGAACTACGTGCGACCCAACTCTCGGACGGTCAACGGGCTGCGGATCACCTCGTGCGCGATCGAGAACGTCACCGCCGAGGTGCTGGCGGCCTCCGGCTACTCCCGGCGCCGGCGGCGCGACGGGCACGGGCAGGGCTTCGCCGTCTCCGCCTACCTCTGCGGCGCCGGGTCCCCGATGTACCTCAACCGCATGCCACACAGCGAGGTGAACATCGAGGTGGGCCGCGGCGGCGTCACCGTGCTCTGCGGGGCCACCGACATCGGGCAGGGCTCGGACTCCGTGCTCGCCACGCTCGTCGCCGAGGAGCTGGGCCTCGAGCGGGAAGACGTACGCCTCGTGACCGGGGACACTGGGCTCACCCCGGTCGACCTCGGCTCGTACTCTTCTCGTGTCACGTTCATGGCCGGCAACGCGGCGATCGAGGCCGCCCGCAAGATGCGCGCGACCCTCGTCGCCGCCGCCGCCGAGCGCAGCGGCGCCCAGCCGACCGAGATGACCGTGGCGGGCGGCAAGATAGGCCCGCTCAGCTTCGAGGAGGCCGTGGTCGCTGCCGAGGAGCTCTACGGCTCGCTCGGCTCGGGCGGCAGCTACGCGCCGCCCCCCGACATCTCTGGCAGCAAGTACCGCGGCTCCGCCGTGGGTCCCAGTCCGGCGTTCAGCTTCTCCGCCGCCGTCGTAGACCTCGACGCGGACCGCGTCACCGGCGAGGTGAGGGTCAACAAAGTCTGGATCGCGCACGACATCGGTCGCGCGCTCAATCCGCTCCTCGTGCGCGGGCAGGTGGAGGGCGGCGTGTACATGGGGTTGGGCGAGGCCCTCATGGAGGCGCAGGTGTACCGCAACGGCCTCCTCCACCACCCTTCGGTGCTCGAGTACAAGACCCCGCTCTCCACCGACATGCCCGAGATCGAGCACCTCCTCGTCGAGCAGCCCGATCCCGAGGGCCCGTACGGAGCGAAGGAGGTCGGCCAGGGACCGTTGCTGCCGGTCGTCCCCGCGGTTGTGTCCGCCATCCACGACGCGCTCGGCATCTGGGTGGACGAGGTCCCCGTGACGCCCGAGAAGGTCCTGCGCGCCCTCGACTCGCGCGCCAAAGGAGGCGACCCCCGCACCGGCCCTCGAGCGTTCCCGATGATCCCCTATCCTCCGTGCGTAAAGGTGGCTCCTCCCGATGCTGCGTCTGCCGCGCTTTAGCTACCTCCGCCCCGCCAGCCTGGCGGAGGCCGTCGCGATGCTCGCCGACCATGGCGGCCAGGCACGCGTGATCGCCGGGGGCACCGATCTGCTCCCGAAGATGAAGCGGCGCCAGCTGCAACCGGCTGTCCTCGTCGGGATCGGCCACCTCGACGCGCTTCGCCACCTGGAGACGACGGCGTCGGGTGCCGTCGAGATCGGCGCCTCGGCGACGCTCACCTCGGTGCTGAAGGACAGTGGGCTCGCCCGCCACCAGCCGGGATACGCGCAAGCAGCCGGCGTCGTCTCCACGCCTGCCCTGCGCAACACCGGCACGGCCGGCGGGAACCTGTGCATCGACACTCGCTGCAACTACTACGACATGAGCGAGGAGTGGCGGATCGCCAGCGGCTCTTGCCTGAAGACCGGCGGTGAGCAGTGCCAGATGGCCTCGAGCAGCCCGCGCTGCTGGGCGATCTCGTCCTCGGACACGGCACCGATCGCGGTCGCCCTCGGCGCGACGGCCGTCGTCGTCGGTCCCGAAGGAGAGCGGGACGTCCCCATCGCCTCGCTCTTTCGCGACGACGGCAATGCCCACCTCGCGCTCGGACCCGACGAGATCCTCACCCGTCTTCGGCTGCCGGCGCCCGACGGTTCGCGCTCGTCCTACGTGAAGCTCCGGCGCCGCTCGTCGATGGACTTCCCGCTGGCCGGCGCAGCGGTAGCGCTCAAGATGGACCGGGGCGTCGTGGAGGGGTGCCGCCTCGTGCTGGGGGCCGTCGCCTCGCAGCCGGTCGAGTTGGGCGACCTCGTGCACGGGCTCGTCGGACAACGTCTGGACGAGGAAGCCATCGAGGAGGTGGCGAACGCGGCGAGCCGCCTTGCCAAGCCCCTCGACAACGCCGACCTGAGCTACGTGTGGCGCAAGCGCATGGTCAAAGAGATCGTCGCCCAAGCGTTCCGCCAGGCAGCGACATCACAAGCCGCAGCTGTACCCTGAACTTCGTCAGGGCAGGCTCGGGCTCACCGCGGACCCCCCAGTGCTCGGGGGCGGACGGTGAGCATCTGCGACACCGTCCCAATGGCGCCACGGACGCCATGGATCGTGCTGGCGGTGATGCCGAGGCCGCCATCGCCGAAGGAAACCGTGGTATCGAAGCCGAGCCATTCGCCGTCGGGCGCGTCGAGCAGATGCGCGCTGAGGTCCACGTTCAAGAACACGACCTCACGAGGATCAGCCCGTACCGTCATGCCGTTCGCGAGGTCGAACAGGGCGGCAGCCCGTGGGGTCACGCCGACCGGCTCGCCCTCGACGAGGCGCTCGGAGGGTCGCATCCAGAAGGCAGCGCGTCCGGGCTCCACCTCGGCGCGGCGGACCTCGAGCGACGCGACGAACCCGCCGGGCCACACGGCCGACGGGTCCCACGACGGCATCTCCTCCGGACCGGGAATGGACGAAAGCGCCGAGCCGGCGAGCACGGTGGTGTCGTAGCGGCGCATGAGCCATGCCCGCAGCGACAGCGCGATGCGACCGCCGTGGCGGAGTAGCGCTTCGACCAGCTCGATCGTGCGACCCGCGCGCAGCACCCGTACTTCGGTGTCCACCACGTCGACGGGGATCGTGCCGTGGATGTCGTAGGAGAGGCGCGCCAGCACCAAGCCATCCGTTCGACGGGCGTCACGGTCGAGCTCCACCACGTGCGCGAGCAGCCCCATTGCCGGCGCGATGTGCTGGTCGGCGGGATCCCATGCGCCGCCCACGTGCGCGGTCGCCTCGAATCTCGAGCCATCGATCCGCGTGAAGTAGGCCACCGTTGCTCGTCCTCCCGTCCTGGTCCTGTGCGCGCTGCGTCAAGTGTGCCGTGCGATCGATCCGCTCTCGAGCGTGGCGGCCATGTGGCCGGCACGCTCGGTCCAGTTGCTCCAACGCAGGCCTCACGCGAGCGCCCGCCAGTTGCCGATCAGGTCGGTAGCGTCCACTTCACGCTGAAGTCGGCGACGACCGCCCACAAGAGGTACATGAGCCGGCGTCCGACAACCAGGGAGGAGCCGAGCAGTCGTTCACCCAAGCGGCTGAGCTCCGGTCCCACGGGCCCGACGCTGACCACGACGGACACGGAGAACAGGCCGACGAGGAGCCAAGGCCGTGCGAGCGGCGCGCCCGAACGTGCGCCCAGCGCTGTGGCCGAAGCATCGGATCCTGTTCCTCCTCGCCGCCACCTCCATGCTCATCGGCACGGTCCTCGCAGCGAGAGTGAGCCGCTGGTTCGCGTTGTTGCCCGGCATCGTCGGGTGGCGCGTGAACCCTGGCGTGCTGATGCCAGCAGCGAACGTCCTCACCCGGGCATCACGAGCAGCCGCTCGTCGACCCGCAGCTCGGGCAGACGTAGCACGACCCCGCCCGCTGCATGACGTTCCCGCAGCTGTAGCAGAACGGCGCGTCGCGCTGCTGCTCGGCGCGATCGAGCGTCGCGGCCACGTCGGCGACCCTGGCCTGCGGCGTCACGGCCACGAGCGCCGACTCGTCCTCCCCCACAGTGGTGTCGTCGACGAGGCCGACCGACGGCGTCGCGCTCTCCTCGACCCCGGGAAGGGTGGGCTGGATCCGCTCGGACGTGGAGAGCACCCCGAGCTCGAGACGCTCGTCGTAGCTCAGGTAGTCCAACGCCAGACGCCGGAAGATGTAGTCGACGAGACTCGCGGCGATACGAAGTTCGGGGTCGTCGGTGATCCCGGCCGGCTCGAACTTCATGCTCGAGTACTTGCGCACGTAGGTCGCGAGCGGCACGCCGTGCTGGAGGCCCAGGCTGATCGAGATCGAGAAGGCGTCCATGATGCCGGCGAGCGTCGACCCCTGCTTGGAGACCTTGATGAAGACCTCCCCGGGCCTTCCGTCTTCGTACTCGCCGACGGTGACGTACCCCTCGCAGTCCGCGACGCGAAAGGCGAAGGTGTTCGACCGGCGACGGCGGGGCAGCCGCTCGCGCACCGCACCGACCACGACGGTGTCCGCCTTCGTCGTCTGCGCCACCGAGAGCGCCCGCTCGAGCTCGGCGATACGCTCGGTGAGCGCGCGGTCCTTCGCCTCGGCGTCGGACCCGGGAGGTGCGGTGTCGCCGCCCTGCACCGCGACACCCCCCCGCTTGGTGGTCGACAGCGGCTGGGCCACCTTGCAGTTGTCCCGGTAGATGGCGACCGATTTGATCCCGAGCTTCCAGGCGTCGATGTGGAGCTGCTCGATGTCTTCGACCGTCACGTCCTCGGGCATGTTGACGGTCTTGGAGATCGCGCCGCTGATGAACGGCTGGACCGCCCCCATCATGCGCACGTGCCCCGAATAGTGGATCGTGTTGTCGCCCATCGAACAGGCGAAGACCGGCAGGTGCTCCGCCAACAGTCCCGGTGCACCGACGATGGTCTTGTGCTCGTCGATGTAGGCGACGATCTGGTCGATCTGGTCCGGCGCGTACCCGAGCTGGGTGAGCGCCCGCGGCACCGTCTGGTTGACGATGGACATCGTCCCGCCACCCACGAGCTTCTTGGTCTTGACGAGGCCGAGGTCTGGCTCGACGCCGGTCGTGTCGCAGTCCATGAGGAGCCCGATCGTGCCGGTCGGCGCCAGCACGCTTGCCTGCGAGTTCCGTACGCCGAAGCGCTCCGCCAGCTCGACGGCCTCATCCCAAGCCTCCTGCGCCGCCGACAAGAGCTCTGGCGGCACGAGCTCCTCGTCGATCTTCGACGCCTCGCCCTGGTGGAGGCGCAGCACGTGCAGCATGGGCTCTGCGTTGTCGTGGTAGCCCGCGAACGGACCCATCCTGCCCGCCGTACGTGCGGACGTCGCGTAGGCGTGCCCGGTCATGAGCGCCGTGATGGCAGCCGCCCACGCGCGGCCGCCGTCCGAGTCGTAGGGCAGGCCGTTCGCCATGAGCAATGCACCGAGGTTCGCGTAGCCGATGCCGAGCTCTCGGAAGCGGCGCGAGTTCTCGGCGATCTTCTCGGTCGGGTAGTCCGCGTTGCCGACGATGATCTCCTGGCCGGTGAAGACCACCTCGACAGCGGCTTTGAACCCCTCGACGTCGAATGTGCCGTCGGTGCCCAGGAACGTGAGGAGGTTCAGGCTGGCGAGATTGCACGCCGAGTTGTCGAGGTGCATGTACTCAGAGCACGGGTTGCTGCCGTTGATCCTTCCGGCGTTCGGCGCGGTGTGCCACTTGTTGATCGTGGTGTCGAATTGCATGCCGGGATCCGCGCACTCCCAAGCGGCGTGGGCAATTTGGCGGAAGAGGTCACGCGCCTTCACCCGGCGGATCACCGAGCCGTCGGTGCGGGCGGTGAGCTCCCAGTCCGCATCGTCGAGCACCGCCTGCATGAACTCGTCGGTGACGCGCACCGAATTGTTCGCGTTCTGGTACTGGGTCGAGTGGCTGTCGGCGCCGTCGAGGTCCATGTCGAATCCCGCGTCACGCAGCACGCGCGCCTTGCGCTCCTCGATCACCTTGCACCAGATGAAGTCCTCGATGTCTGGGTGGTCGACGTCGAGGATCACCATCTTGGCGGCGCGACGCGTCTTGCCGCCCGACTTGATCGTCCCGGCCGAGGCGTCCGCTCCCCGCATGAAGCTGACCGGGCCCGACGCGGTCCCACCGCCCTTCAAGAGCTCGTGCGAAGAGCGAATCCGCGAGAGGTTGACCCCTGCGCCCGAGCCCCCCTTGAAGATGACGCCCTCTTCGACATACCAGTTCAAGATCGAGTCCATCGAGTCGTCGACCGACAAGATGAAGCAGGCCGAGCCCTGCTGGGGGACGCCGCGGACACCGATGTTGAACCAGACCGGCGAGTTGAACGCGACCTTCTGGTGGATGATCAGGTACTTGAGCTCGTCGCTGAAGATCCTCGCCTCGGCCTTGTCGGCGAAGTAGCCGTCTTTCATGCCCCATGCAGTGATGGTGTCGACCACCCGGTCCACCACCTGCTTGAGCGACCACTCTCGCTCCGCGGTGCCGAGCGTGCCGCGGAAGTACTTCTGGGCGAGGATGTTGGTGGCATTCACGCTCCAGGTCGCGGGCACCTCGACGCCAAGCTGCTCGAACGCGACCGTGCCGTCGCGCATGTTCGTGATGCGGGCATCCCGCCGCTCCCACCGGACCTCGTCGTAAGGATGGACTCCGTCGGTCGTGAAGTGCCGGCGGATCCCGATTGCGGCGCGCTGCGGTGCGATGGCCATGGACGTCGTGCTCCTGTGCTTGCTCGACTGCTCGTTCGTTGCACCAACTTCACCGGCCACTCGGCGGCGGCTCGACGGCACGCATCGGCGCCGCCGGAGTGGACTGCCGACTCGGACCCCCCCTGCGACCGGTGTCACCTCGCTCCCCTGCCGAGCCAAGATGACCACTACATCTTGTGGTCGAGCTCGGCAGGAGCACGAGATAGTGGGGTTCATTACAGCACTGTAGTTACGTCGTTGTCAACGGTCTCGTGCCAGGGCGTCCCCTGGTGAGCGGCTGTTCGCGAAGGTTTGGCCTGCGCCGCGTCCGGCTAGTCGTCCTCGACGAGCTCGACATCGAAGGGACGGATCTCTTCGACCGCGGCCCCGTCCACCTCGTGCACCTCCCGGCGAAGGAGGGAGACGAGGGTCTCATCGGTCAGCTCGACCACGAACTCGTCGACGGCAGTCCCGCCCTCTCGCTCGAGGATGTCGATCGCCACGATGTCACCACCGACCGCCCCGATGCGGCTGGCCACGAGGCCGAGGGCGCCTGGGCGGTCGAGGAGCCGGACTCGCACAAAGAACCGCGCCACGCACTCACACTACGTGGCGCACGGCGGCCGGCATCGCTGCCAGCGCCCTGACCGCGCGGTGGCATCGCACGTGGGCGCATGGCCGACGGCGGTGGGGTCGACGATGGTGTCGACGCCGAGGACGCGCGCCCGCTTCAGGGACGGGCGGCCGCCACCTCGTCGAGGTCGACGGGCTGACCGAGGACCGCCCACCGTGCGCCCGCATCGGCGAGGCGTGCCAAGAGGGGCGCCACCGGCCCAGACGCGGAGCCCGCCCAGGTCACTTCGCAGCGCATTGCGACGTCGGCCACCTCCTCGGTCGGCGCGTTCCACAGGTTCAGGACCGCGCCCTCTTCGAGCGCGATGCGCCGAGTCTCGGCAGCGCCGTCGCCCACCCACACCTCGATCCCCCTGCCGCGCAACGCGCGCACGCACGCCCGCAGCGCCTCCCGTCGTTTCGCGGCCGAGGTGAACGGCACGCCATAGGCCTCGTTCTCCCCCGCGCTCAACCGGTCGCCGGTCCCCACACCTGCGATCACCCGGCCCGGTGCCACGACGGCGAGCGCGTCGAACTGGGCCACCAGCACGGCGTCGGGCACCAGCCCCACGCGGGCGACGAGCGGGCCGAGCGCGACCCGCCGCAGGCGCGTGGCCACGTGGGCGAGCACTGGGAATGGCGCGATCGCCGGGCGAGACGGCTGGCCGAGTGGCCAGACGTGGTCGTAGCAGAAGACGCCGTCGAGCCCGGCCGCCTCCGCGGCGTCGGCGACCGCGAGAGCCCGGGCCGCGTCGCGCTGGAAGACCGGGAGCATGACCCCGACGCGCACCTCAGCCTCCGGAGGTTCGGGGTGGCACGGTGCTCGACGGCGCGCCCTCGTCGCCGCGAGCTGCGAGCGCGGCGCCGATCGCTCCTGCGTGCTCTCCGAGCGCGGCCGGACGGACCGGCACCGGCGGCCGGACGCTGCCGCCTTCGACGAGGGCGGCGAGCGCGGCACGGGCCGGGTCGAGCAGCACATCACCCACGCGCGCGAGCCCCCCGCCGATGACGACGACCTCGGGATCGAGCACCGCCACGAGGTTGGCCAGCCCCAGGCCGAGCCACCAGCCGAGCTCCTCGACGACGCGTCGCGCCCCAGGATCGCCCGACGCCGCCGCGCTCGTGACGTGCTCCCCACGCACGGCTTCGGGATCGCCACCGGTGAGCGCGACCGCCGCCTCCAAGGTCCCCGCAAGGGCGGCCTCACGAGCGAGGCGGGCGAGACCGCCGCCCGACGCGTAGCGCTCCCAGCATCCTCGCTTGCCGCACGGACACGGCGGCCCGTTCGGGTCCACGACCATGTGGCCGATCTCGCCACTGAAGCCATGGGCTCCCGTCACGATACGCCCGCCCATGACGAGCGCGCCCCCGATCCCCGTGCCCAAGGTGACCACCAGGACGTCTTCGAACCCGCGAGCGGCACCCAGGGCCAGCTCGCCGAACGCGGTGCAATTCGCGTCGTTCGCCACCTGCACGGGCTCGCCGTCGAGGCGACGCGAGACGAGCGTGCGGACATCCGCGCCCGCCGCGGCACCCAGGTGGGGCGCGAAGCGCAGCACCCCGCCGAAGTCCACCATGCCAGGAAACCCGACACCGACCGGTCCGGGCTCCCCCGACAGATCGGCACGCAATGCTCGCACGACCCCCGCGGCAGCGTCGGCGAGCTCGCCGCCCGCGCGGGCCACCGAAGCCTCGCCCGGCGCCCGGGCAGGATCGATAGACAGGTGGGGGGTGGACGCACGGCGCTCTGCGACCACGGTGCCGTCGTCGGCATAGGCGACGCCGAGCACCTTGGTGCCGCCGATGTCCACCCCGTACGCGACGCCGGCGCGCCGCGTCGTCCTCACTGGGTCGACTCGACGCGCGCCTTCAGCTCGCGCAGCGCGCTGTGCATGATCCGGCTGGCAGCCCGCATCTTGATGAAACCGGGGATGGGCACGCGCAGCTCGACCTCGAGGTGGTAGGTGACGTCGCTCCCCCCGCCGTCGGCCGGATCGAAGACGTAGCAGCCGTCGAGCTTGGTGGCGATGTCACCCTCGACGAGGCGCCAGGCGAGGACGTGGGGAGCGTCGGCGTAGTCGTACTCGAGCGTGTAGCTGGTACTACGACCGAAGGCAGCCGCCCGGAAGGCGCAGCGCACGGGGCGACCGGCGTCGTCACGCCGCTCGACGATGACCTGCTTGATGTCAGCGGCCCACTCCGGGTATCGCTCGATATCGGTCACGACCGCATAGCACCGCTCCGGCGGTGCCAACACGGTCGTGCGCTCCGTGGCCTGTTCCGCCACCTGGTCCTCCTCCTGCCTGGTCGCCTCAGCCTTGCACCCGAGCAATGGCTGCAGCCAGCTTTCCTGCGAGCCTGCCGTAATCGAACTCCTCGCACGCCCTGCGGCGCGCTGCCTCGCCCATCCGCGCCCGGACCGCGTCGCCGCCGAGCAGCCGGCGGATCGCGGCGGCCACATCGCCAGGATCGTCCGGTCGGCGAACGACGATACCGGTCTTTCCGTCGACGACCGCCTCCGCTGCGCCGCCGCTGTCGCCGGCGACCTGGGGCGTGCCTGCCGCGGCAGCCTCCAAGAAGACGATGCCGAAACCCTCCTGCTCGAGTCCGCCCCAGCGGTTCCGGCACGCCATCGCGAAGACGTCAGCGGCGCCGAGCAGTGCCGCCTTCGCCTCCTCGCTCACCGAGCCGAGGAGGCGGACGGGCGCGGCGCTGCGACGGACCTGCGCGGCAAGGCGCCCCGCCTCACGCCCGGCGCCGGCGATCGCCACGGTGAGGTCTGGATACGAAGGCAAGAGTCGCCGAGCGGCGTCGACGAGGACGTCCATTCCCTTCCTCGGCACGAGTCGGCTCACACTGGCGACGAGCGGCCCGTCGGCCGGCAGTCCCAGCGACAGGCGCGCAGCGCGGCGCTTGGTCCCCTCGAGCGGGGCGAACCGCCCGCAGTCGACGCCCGGAGGCACCTCGACGTGGACCTGGGGGCGGTTGGGCCCCGAGGCACCGAGGGCACGGGTGGCCTGCGCGCTCGGGTAGTGCCCGGCACAGACGACGAGCGAGGCGCCCCGGAGCACCCGGGCGAGCAGCGCCCGCGACCCCGGCGCCATGGCGGGGATGGCGGCCTCCGCGCCGTGCAGCACCACGCCGTAGGGCATGCCGAGCGATGGGCCGAGCAGCCCGAGCGGCAACACGGGGTCGAGCACGACGAGCGTCGCGCCCGACTCCGTGGCAACGGAGCGCACCATCGCCTGAGCGGCAGGGGTCGGGAAGTACAGAAACCGGCCTGGCGCGCGCTCGATGTGGATGCCCCTGGCGAGCTGTGCCGCATCGAAGCTCGCGGCATCAGGGTGCGAGGCAGCGGTCAGGACCACGAAGCTCTCGGGATCCAAGCGCCGCCACAGCTCCCACAGGTATGACTGGATCCCGCCGACCTTGGGCGGGAAGTCGTTGGTGACGAGGAGGTGCCGCGTCACCGCCGCCCCTCCCCCCTCCGAGGCGCCTCAGCCGGCGCGCCCTTGGAAGCGCAGGGTCGGCAGCAGGCCCGCGTGCTCGAGCATGCGCATCGCACGCGCCTCCTCGGCGTCGATGACGACAGCGTCATCGGGCTCCCGCCCGAGCAGGTACGTCACGACGCAGTCCTCGCACGCCCCCGTCTCCCGCATCACGCACGACTCGCACTCGACCGTGATGGTGCTCATCGCAGCCCCCTTTCGACCGGCACCTGCCGGATGGCCTCGGCTGTCTCGTCGACGACAGCGTGGCAGGAGGGTGTGACACAAGCGGGAAGCGCATCGGAGACGAGGGTCAGGCGGCCGAAGAACCGAGCCACGAGCACCGCAGGCGCCGGTCGGGGTTGTCGGCGTTCAGGTCCACGAGCGTCACGCGTTGCCAGGTGCCGAGCAGCACGTCGCCGTGCTCGACAGCGAGGACGAGCGAGGGGCTCACGAGGACCGCCAAGAGGTGGTCGGCGCCATGGCCGCGCGAGCCGTGCCGGTGGCGGTAGCGATCGTCTCGGGGCATCAGGCGCTCGAAGAGCTCTTCGAGGTCCGCTTCCGAGCCCGAGCCGGTCTCCATGATCGCCAGCCCAGCCGTCGCGTGCGGCGCGAAGACATGGCAAAGCCCGTCACCACGCCCCGCGCAGAACCGGGCGACCAGGTCGGTGACGTCGGTGACCGACCGGTTCCCCGTGCGCACCGAGAACACCTCGGTCTCCATCGCCCGCTCACTCCTCTCCCACCCGCGCACGCGACGCCACCCCACCGCGTCGAGCCCTCGCCACGTCCACGGCAACCTGCTCGACGCTCCAGGCGACGCCTTCGGACCGGACCGCCACGCCGTCCACCACGGTGAAGAACGGCGGACCCTGCACACCGTAGGCGCGCCACGCCGCGCTCGACATCACCGTGTGCGCCGCCGCGCCGAGCCCGGCCACCAGCGCGCGGACCGCCACCGCGTCTTCGACCTGCGCGTCGCGCGTCACGATGCGCACGGCGTCCGTCGCCGTGAGCCCGAGCGAGGTGGGCTCGTCCGCCGCGCCCCACAACGGGCCGCAGCCATCACAGCGCGAGCCGAGGAAGAACAGGAGGGTCCAGCGGCCCGGTGCTGCGAGCTCGACGCGCGTGGCACGACCCCACAGGTCGGTGCCTTCGATGTCGACGACCGGTGGTGCGACCGTGCGCAACGGGACCTGGACAAGGTGCTCGAGGGACGGCTGGGCTCCCGCCTCGTCAGGGCCGCTCACAGGCGGCTCAACAGCTCTGCCTTCTTCGCGGCGAACTCGGCATCGGTGACGATCCCACGACGGCGAAGCTCGTCGAGCTGGAGGAGCTGCTCGGGTACAGACCTTCCCTCACCGCCACGCACTGCCGCCGGCCCGGCGGCCGGGACACCCCTGGGTGGCGTGTCGCCAAAGGAGCGGCGCCGGGTGCCGCGCGGCCCTGGTGCCCAGTCCGACCGCCCGATCGCTGTCGTCGTACGCGGGTCCGGCAGGCCCGAGGAGACCGGCGCCCGGCGCGGCAGATCCAAGCGATCGAGCTGGGCGGTGATCAAGCGCTGGAGGGAGCGCGGCCGGCGCACGTCTTCTATGACCAGCGGTCCGTCGGCGCCGGCCACCTCGAAGACGAGCTGGCCATAGCCGATCAGCCGCCCGCGCAGAGTCTGGCGCAGGTGGACCTCGGCGACGCGATGCAGTCGCAGCTGCACCACGTCGCGCCGGAGCACACCCCGGCGGTAGATCAGGCGGCTCGACGTCACCACGAAGCGCACGGACCGCCACTCGAGCAGCCGTGCGATCGTCCACAAGGCCGGGAGCGCCACCATCGCGGCGAGCACCCACGCGACCGCGGCCGGCGCGCTCGAGAAGTGCACGGCGATCGCCAGGGCCGCGGCCAGAGCGACGACCAAGAGCGTGACCGGGGCGGCGAGGAGGGCCAGATGAGGACGCATCTCTGCAAGCAGCTCCTCGTCGTCGTTGAGCACGCCGCTTGCGAACCCCACTGCCCGAAGCGTACCAACTGTGCCGGCGACGAGCACTGACGAGATACCGCGCAGACGCATGGGCAGAGCAGTGGAGGCCACCACGTGCTTGGGGTCGTGCACTGCGCGTCTATCCTTGGCCCCACGCCCGTCGCACAGGCTCGGGTGGCAGTGCCGCGACCTGCATTCACCGGTTGCGTCCGCGTGGGCTGGCACAGGGCAAGCGTTGCGCGTGCGCGGATCGGCTGCGGCGACCGACGACGACCCATTTGCGACCCGATCGCTCGAGGAGGCGGCAGCGTGATCGCCAGTCCACCGGCGGCGGCCATCGAGGACCACCGAGCACGCCCGCGATGAGCGCCACCGTCGTGCTCGTGCTGGCGGTGTTCGGCGCCAGCTGTGTCGAGTCCGTCGAGGCCCTCACGATCGTCCTCGCGGCGGGCACCACGCGCGGCTGGCGGTCCGCCCTGGAGGGCATGGCTGCCGCCCTCGTGCTCCTCGCCGTGCTCGTCGGCGCGGTGGGCGTCCCCCTCATCCACTACGTCCCAATCGACGCGCTTCGCGTGGTGGTCGGCGCGCTGCTGGCGGTGCTCGGGCTGTCGTGGCTGCGCAAGGCGATCCTGCGTGCGAGCGGGCACATGGCCAAGCACGACGAGGACGCGATCTTCGCCAAGACGACCGCGTCCCTCGGCGCCGCCACGAATGGCCGTGCCCGCCAGCGCGACGGCGTCGGGTTCACCGTCGCCTTCAAGGGCGTCTTGCTCGAAGGCATGGAAGTCGTGCTCATCGTGATCAGCCTCGGCGCGAGCCAGCACAAGCTCGGCACCGCGGCAGCGGCAGCGGCAGCGGCCGTCGTCCTCGTCTCCCTCGTCGGGCTCCTCGTCTCCCGCCAGCTCTCCGAGGTCCCGGAGAACACCATCAAGACCGTCGTCGGCGTCATGCTGACGAGCTTCGGCGTCTTCTGGCTCGGCGAAGGCGCGGGGGTGCGGTGGCCGGGAAGCGACCTCGCCATCCCGGTGCTGATCGGGCTGTTCGCGCTGGTGAGCGCGGCCGGCGTCGCGGCGATGAGGTCCCTGGCATCCGTTGCGCCTGCCGAGCCCGCATCCGTGCCGGGCGAGACCGAAGGCCAGCCGGCATCGTGAGGCGTGCGATAGGGCGGGGTGTCAAGGTGTTCGGCCACTTCTGGTGGGACTTCCTCGTGGGCGACACGCCCGAGCTGTTCGCGGCGGTGCTCGCCATGATCGGCATCGCCTTCTTGCTGCGCCACGAGCGCATGGCCGCCGTCGTCACCTTGCCCGTCCTCGCCGCTGTGGTGCTCCTGGGAAGCACCTGGCGCGGAAGGACGCGGCGACGCAAGGAGCCCGCCGCAGGGGAGTGACGCGCGCGCACCCGGCGCTCGGGTAGGAAAGGGACATGCAACTGGGCTGCGCAGTACCCGTCTCGGGCCCCTGGGCCACGGCGGAGGCGATCGACGAGATCGCGACGCTCGCCGAATCGCTCGGCTACCACTCGCTATGGGTCTTCCAACGGCTCCTCGCACCCGTCGACGAGCAGGCGCGCCACCGGCTGGATCCCCAGTACCGCAGCGTCCAGGACCCTCTCACGGTCCTCGGCTACCTCGCAGCGCGGACCCGCGAGCCTCGACTCGGCGTCGCTGTCGTGAACGCGCCGTACTACTCGCCCGTCCTCCTCGCCAAGCAGCTCACTACCCTCGACCACCTGAGCAGGGGCCGGCTCGACGTCGGTATCGGCCTTGGCTGGATGCACGAAGAGTTCGAGGCCTCCGGCGTCCCCTTCGACCACCGCGGCGCCCGTACGAAAGAGCATGTTGAGTGCCTGCGCGCGATCTGGTGCCAGGACGTCGTCGAGCACCACGGCCTCTACTACGACATCCCCCGTTCGCGCATCGATCCCAAGCCTGTCCAGCGCCCCCATCCTCCCCTGCTGTTCGGCGGCTCGGCACCGCCGTCGCTGCGCCGAGCCGGCAGGATGGCGACAGGGTGGGTGAGCAGCAGCAGAGCGGACCTCGCGAGCCTCGCCGACAGCATCGGGATCGTGCGCGCGGCAGCACTGGAGGCAGGGAGAGACCCCGACGCGTTGCGCTTCGTGTGCCGGGCGGTCGTCAAGGTGCGCGAGAACGAGCGCGGGCCGCTCACCGGCTCGCTCGACGACATCCGCGCCGACCTCGCGACGGTCGCCGCGACGGGCATGACCGAAGCCTTCGTGGACCTGAACTTCGACCCTGCCATCTCCGACCTGGACGCGGACCCCGACACGTCGAGGCGCCACGCCCGTCGGGTGATCGAAGCGCTCGCACCGAACGCCAGCTGAGGGCACCTGGAGGCTGGGGATACCCGACGGCGCGCTCGGGCCCAGCTACGGTGGTGCGGCGGAGTTCGCGCGGGAAGGTCGGCCGATGCTTGTGCTCAACCGACGATCGGGGGAGTCGATCATCATCGAGCCCGACGTCCGTGCCATGGTCCTGTCCATCGAGGAAGGACGCGTATGGTTCCAGCTGCACGGGCTCGGCACGGTCAGCGACCTGCGCCTTTCGGCGACCGTCGTCTCCGTGGCGGAGGCTCGGCTCGAGATCGGGCCGCTCGTGTCGGTCGACTTCGACGCGGCCGGCGTGCGCCTGCGCAGCGCTCCGACGAGCCACCCTGCAGCAGCGATGCAGGCGGGGCTCTCCATCAGCCGGCGGGTCGGCGAGCGCGTGGAGATCGACGACGAGGTGTGGATCGAGATCGGCACGCTCCCCAAGGGCAACCCGTCCGTCGCGTTCGGCGGCGTCGGCGTCGGCGAGCCGTTCACCCTCGCCGTGATCCGGCCGAGTGGGAGCTACGTGCGCATCGGCGTCGACGCGCCGAACCGTCGCGTCTACCGCGAGGAGCTGTGGGACGCCGTGCGGGTGACCAAGCAAGACGCTGGCGCCGAGGTGCCTGCCGAGACGCTCGCAGAGGCGGCTCCGGGCTGAACGGGCCTCCGCGCGCCCTTGGCGCGCTATTCGGTGCGCCGCAGCAGGAGGCTGGACTGTGCCGCGAGGTTCACGGCGTGGCCCCGTACCGTGCGCGGGAAACGCGACGGACGCGCGGTGTCCACGAGCTCCTCCCAGCGACCGGGCTCGCTCACGCGTGGCAGGGTGTACGGACGCGGCCGCATGCCGGCGTTCAAGAGCAGCAACAGGGTCTCCCCGCGTGCCGAGCGGCCGCGCGCGTCGATCTCGTCCACGGCGCGCCCGTAGAGCAGCATGCCGAGCGTGCGGTTCTCCGAGTCCGCCCAGTCTTCGTCCTTCATCTCCTCGCCGTCCGGACGGATCCAGGTGACGTCCTTCATCTGGGTTCCTGGCACCACCTCTCCAGTGAGGAAGTTCCGACGCCGCAGGATCGGGTTCTCCGCCACGATCGAGACGAGCTGACGGACGAACGCCGCGAGGTCGAGCGCGGGCTGGTCCACGTCCCACTGCACCCAGCTGATCTCGTTGTCCTGGCAGTAGGCGTTGTTGTTGCCGAGCTGTGAGCGGCCGATCTCGTCGCCACCGAGCAGCATCCGTACCCCCTGCGAGCACATGAGGGTCGTCAAGAAGTTCCGTTTCATCCGGTCACGGAGCCGCTGCAGGCGCACCGAGTCGCTCGGTCCCTCGGTACCCCAGTTCCTGCTCAGGTTCTCTGGAAAGCCGTCGGCGTTGCCCTCGCCGTTCGCCTCGTTGTGACGCCGCTCATAGCTGACGAGATCGGTCAGCGTGAAGCCGTCGTGGCAGGTGACGAAGTTCACGCTTGCATAGGTCCGACGCCCGGTCTGCGCGTAGATGTCGCTCGAGCCGGTGAGCCGCGAGGCGAGCTCGGGGACCTGTCCGGGGTCACCGCGCCAGAACCGTCGTACGCAGTCCCGGTAGGCACCGTTCCACTCGGCCCAACCCTGTGGGAACTGGCCGAGCAAGTAGCCGTCGGGGCCGACGTCCCAGGGCTCGGCGATCAGCTTGACCGTGGAGAGCACCGGGTCCTGATGGACGATCTCGAAGAACGAGCTGAGCTGGCCCGGGTCGTACCCGCGCACGAGCACGGGCGCGAGGTCGAACCGGAAACCGTCGACGTGCATGTCGGTGACCCAGTAGCGCAGGCTGTCCATGACGAGGGCCATCGTCCGAGGGTGCACGATGTTCAAGCTGTTCCCCGTCCCCGTGTAGTCGAGGAGGTAGCGCGGCGCCTCTGGGCGGAGACGGTAGTAGACGGCGTTGTCGATGCCGCGCAGCGAGATCGTCGGTCCGAGACGGTCGCCTTCTCCCGTGTGGTTGTAGACGACGTCGAGAATCACTTCGAGGCCTGCTCGGTGCAAGGTGCGGACCATCGACTTGAACTCGCCCACCTGCTGGCCCATCCCCGCGGTCGCGTACTCGATGTGCGGCGCGAAGAAGGCGATCGTGTTGTAGCCCCAATAGTTCTTCAGGCCCATTTGCACGAGCCTGCGATCGTTCGCGTAGTGATGAACTGGCATGAGCTCCACCGCGGTGACGCCCAGGTCCAAGAGGTGGTCCACGACAGGGTCCGACGCGAGCCCGAGGTAGGTCCCGCGAAGCTCCTCGGGGACTCCGGGATGGCGCGCCGTCATGCCGCGCACGTGGCACTCGTAGATCACCGTGCGGTTCCACGGCGTCGCAGGCGCCCGGTCGTCCCCCCAGGTGAACGCAGGGTCCACCACGACGCACTTTGGCACGGACGCCGCTGAGTCTCGGCGGTCGAAGGACAGGTCCTCCGCTGGGTCGCCGATCGTATAGCCGTAGAGGTCGTCGCTCCAGCGCAGCGTTCCCGAGAGCGACCGGGCGTAGGGGTCGATCAGCAGCTTGTGCCGATTGAACCGATGCCCCTCTTCGGGCGCGTACGGACCGTCCACGCGATAGCCGTAGAGGGTTCCCGGCCGGACATCGGGAAGGTACGCGTGCCACACCCTGTCGGTCGCCGCCGGCATGGCGACGCGGTGCGTCGGCTCGCCCGATACCGCGTCGTCGAAGATGCACAGCTCGACAGCCGTGGCATGCTCAGAGTGCAGGGCAAAGTTGACGCCCTCGCCATCCCAGGTCGCGCCCAGCGGATGAGGGTTCCCCGGCCAGACGCGCATCAGGGCGAGCCGCGCCCCTGCGACTCGGCAGCGCCGGGCTGTGGCGAGAGGAAGACGCACGCGAGCGGCGGTGCCACAAGGGCCAGCGTGCGGGCCTGGCCATGCGAGGGCACCGGCTGCGCGTGCACACTGCCCTGGTTCCCGATCCCGCTGCCACCGTACTCGAGCGCGTCGGAGTTCAGGCGCTCGCGCCACAAGCCCCCGAAAGGCACGCCGACGAGCAGGTTCTCGCGAGGCACGGGAGTGAAGTTACACACGACCAGCACCACCTGGCCACCGGCCGACTTGCGCAGGAAGCTCAGCACGCTCGTATCGGCTTCCTCGTAGTGGATCCACTCGAAGCCGCCGGGCTCCGTATCGAGCTCGTGGAGCGCCGGCTCGGCACGGTAGAGCGCGTTCAGGTCACGAACCCAACGCCAGACACCCGCGTGCCGGTCGTCGTCGAGGAGCTCCCATCGCAGCCCTTCTTCGTGGTTCCACTCGCGCCAGTCCGCCAGCTCCGCGCCCATGAACAGGAGCTTCTTGCCCGGCACGGCGAACTGGTAGCCGTAGAGGAGCCGGAGGTTCGCGCGCTGCTGCCAGTCGTCGCCGGGCATCTTGGCGAGCAGGGAGCCCTTGCCGTGGACCACCTCGTCGTGCGAGAGCGGCAGCACGAAGTTCTCGCTGAAGGCGTACACGGCGCGGAAGGTGAGCTCTCCATGATGGAAGCGCCGGTGGATCGGGTCCTGGGCCATGTAGGCGAGCGTGTCGTGCATCCAGCCCATGTCCCACTTGAGCCCGAACCCGAGCCCGCCCATCTCGACGGGACGTGAGACGCCCCCCCACGCCGTCGACTCCTCGGCGATCGTCTGGACGTCGGGATGGTCGGCGTAGACCCCGGTGTTCAGCTGGCGGAGGAACGCGATCGCGTCCAGGTCCTCTCGACCGCCGTAGATGTTCGGCACCCACTCCCCCGCCTTGCGCGAGTAGTCGAGGTAGAGCATGGAGGCCACCGCGTCGACCCGCAGCCCGTCAGCGTGATATGCCCGAAGCCAGTGGTCCGCCGACGACGCGAGGAAGCTGCGTACCTCGTGACGTCCGTAGTTGAAGACCAGGCTGTTCCAATCCGGATGGACGCCCCTGCGCGGGTCGGCGTGCTCGTACAGGTGCGTTCCGTCGAACGAGGCGAGGGCGAAGGCATCGGCAGGGAAGTGCGAGGGGACCCAGTCCAAGATGACACCGATCCCCGCTTGGTGCAGCACGTCGATCATCGCCATCAGGTCCTGGGGCGTCCCGTAGCGCGAGGACGGCGCGAAGTAGCCCGTGCCCTGGTAGCCCCAACTGCCGTAGAAGGGATGCTCCATCACCGGGAGCAGCTCGACGTGGGTGAACCCGCAGCTCGTGACGTGGTCGGCGAGGCGGGGCGCGAGCTCGGTGTAGGACAAGAGCTCCTTGGGCCGGTCGGGATCTCGGCGCCAGCTTCCCAGGTGCACTTCGTACGTCGAGATCGGAGCCCGCAGCGACTGGCGCTCGCCTCGCGCCGACATCCACTCGCCGTCGTGCCACTCGTAGGAAAGGTCCCAGACGACCGAGCCCGTCTTCGGGGGTACCTCGGCGAAGGTGGCGAAGGGGTCCGCCTTCTCCAGCACCTCGCCCGCTGGCGTCGTGATGGCGAACTTGTAGACGTGCCCGGGTCGCGCGTGCGGGACCTGGGCCTCCCAGACGCCGGACGTCCCCCGCTCGTGCATCGGCTCGGCGTCGTGCTGCCACCAGTTCCAGTCACCGATCACCGATACCGAGCGCGCGTTCGGCGCCCACAACGCGAAATGCGTGCCATCGGGACCCGGATGCGCACCGAACTTCTCGCCGAGCCGGCGATGCGTTCCCTCGTTGAACAGGTAGAGGTCGTCATCGGTGATCACGAGATCTCCTCCTGGCGACGCAACGCGTTGATCCGCTCGAACGCGCCGATCACCTCCTCGTCGCTGGTCATCTCCTCGATGGTCCGAGCCGAGCGGTGCTGCCAGTTCCCGGCCTCCGGACCGGTACCAGGCTGGTTGTGCGGCCAGCGCTCGAGCCACAGGTCCTCCACGTCGACGAGCATCGAGCACGCCGGTCCCGCGGCGAGATGATCGAGGCACATCCGCAGCCCTCGGCGCGCGTCCCCGCCGAGCACCCGACGCCACGAAGCCCGCTCGGGCGCGGTGAAGAACTCGGCGAAACGCGGCAGGTCGTGCGTCCCGATGCTCGCCATGCAGAGCTCGGGCGGGTCGGGCAGCGGCGCGTCCGCCGACACCTCGAACTGCAGCACCCACGAGCGCAGCATCCTGTCCTCTGCCATACCGGTGCGCACGTCGCCGGGCACCGTGCCGAGGTCCTCACCCACCACCGCGGTCCCCGTGCGCGCGGCTTCGAGCGCGACGATCGCGCGCAGCTCGTCGTCTCGGTATCCCACGTACGCGCCGTCGGTCGCATCTGCGCCGTCGGGCACCCAGTAGAGGCGGTAGAGCCCCATCACGTGGTCGAGCCGCAAGACGCTCGCCCGCGACATCGCGTGCCGCAGCACGTCGACGAGGTGACGGTAGCGCTGTGCACGCAGCCCGCGTGGATGAAAGGGGCGGAACCCCCACTTCTGGCCCTGCGCGAAGAACGCGTCGGGCGGCGCCCCGCCTTCGACGCCGTCGCAGAACGCGCCGCGCGCCCATTGGGCGTCGAACCCTTGCGGGTGCACGCCGACCGGCAGGTCGAGGAACAGGCCGTCCCCCGCCTCGCCAAGCTGCTCGAAAGCGGCCCACTGCGCGTAGAGGTGGTACCGGCCCTCGGCGGTCGCCGGCAACGTCCCCGACGATGCCGGTCCCGCCTCCCCCGCGCGAAACCGCGCGTACGCCCCGATCTCGGGATGCGCACGGGCGAACGCCTCGAGGGCCTCCCTGCGTGCGGAGGAATGCTCGGCAGCGACGCGCGACAGGGGTTCGAGCACCCGGCGCACGAGCGCCATGGTGGCCGGATAGTCGACGAAGCTGGCCCGGCGGGCTGCAGCGAGATCAGCCTGAAAGCGCTCGGACGCGAGCAGCGCCTTTGCCTCCGCCGAGGCCGCGAGCTCCGGGAGCCCGGTCGGATCGACGTAGAGCTCGTTCCATCCAAGACGCGTCGCCGGAAGGTACGGGCTTGCCTCGACTGGCCGCTCGAGCCCGTCGAGCAGGAGCGGGTAGAGGGGCAGCGAGCCCACGAAGGAGCCGCCGAGACTCGACACCCACTCGGCGAACGCTCGTAGCGCCGGGTAGTTGCCCACGCCCCAGTCCCCTTGCGCCCGAAGGGCATGAAGCGGCAGGAAGGCCCCCCATCCCCGCGCCGGGACCGGGCACCGGGGCGCGACCACGACGAGGGACGTGGTGTCGATACCGGCACCCTCCAGCCGCAGGCGGTAGTACCCGGGCGCGAGCATCTGGAGGGGGGAGCCGATCTGCGCTTCGTAGCGCTCCATCCGCATGCCCTCAAGCGTGAACGTGCCGATCGGCCTGCGAATCGAGGGCATGAGGCGGCGCCGGTCGGTCTCGCCACGCTCATCTTGGACCGACAGCCAGCAGTCGCGCGGATGGACGCCGTGGGGCAGCGAGATCGCGACCACCTGGCTGCCGACCGCCGGCAGCGCGATCACGGGCGCCACCGTCTCGAGGTGCTGGCGGAGGCGCTCGGCACGCACGGCCCCGCTCAGGTCTGTGACGGGCGCCCCGAGCGCGCCGAGGACGGCGCGCAGCGCATCGGGTGACGCGCTGCGGCGCCGACTGTCGGCGTCGACGTAGCTGACCTGCACCTCGTAGAGCGCGGCCAAGGTCGCGAGGTCGTCGGGCACGCCGCCGGGGACACGGCCGGTCATCGCGCGTCGTCCAGCACGTCGATGATCCCGAGCGCGGGGATCTCCACCCAGTCCGGTCGAGCGTTGGCCTCGTAGCCGAGCTCGTAGACCCCCTTTTCCAACAAGAAGAAGTCGAGCATGGCCGCCAGCTCCTCGCGATCGCCGGGGACGAGGCGCTCGACACCGGGCACCGCGAGGTATGCACGTACGAAGGCAGCCGCCACCCAGCGGTACCACGAGAACAGCCACGGCTCGAGGTCCCGGTGGGCCTGCGGTCCCACGAGGTCCCGCTCGACGCGCATCGCCACCACCCGCGAGGCGTAGTGGAAGGAGCGCACCATGCCCGCGATGTCGATGACCGGGGGCCGCTTGAGGCGGCGCTGGCCCAGCGAGCGCGCCGGCTCACCTTCGAAGTCGATGATCACGATGTCCTTCCCCGTCCAAAGAACCTGCCCGAGGTGGTAGTCACCATGTACCCGGATCCGTTGGCCGCCAGCCGGCACCGTGGCCATCGAGCGCAACCGCTCCCCGATGTCCCGTTCGCGCCGGAGCACCTGGGTGAGCAGCGGCGTCGGGGGCAGCTCGCGCAGCTGGCGGAAGGTCCGTCGCAGCAGGCTCCTGGCCCCATGGTAGAGAGAGAGCCGGTCGACGGGCGTCATCGGCTCGGGTGCCATCGCCGGGTCCGTGTGGTCGCACGACAGGGCGACGTGCATCTCGCCGGTACGCCGCCCGAGCAGCTCCGCCCACTCCACGTGGGCGAACAGCTCGTCAGGGGGCGTCTGGTCGCTCACGAGCGAGACGATCTGGGGAGGCTCCACGTCGGGCAACGGCTCCCCACCGTGGGCGAGGGCCTCTTCGATGTCCCGAGCCAACGCGTCGACCACGTAGTTCCACCCGTCCGCCTCGTTTGGCACCATCTCCTCTACCGAGACGAGCGTGACCGGCCTGGCCGCCCGCTGGTTCGACCGGTACTCGAGACTGCCACCCGAGCGTGGCGAGCACGTGAAATGCGCCCGTTCGGAGAGGAACCGGGCAAGCTCGACACCTGGGTTCGAGCCCTCCTCGAGCCGGCGGATGTACTTCATGATGACCTTGTCGGAAAACGCGACCGAGCTGTTCGACTGCTCGGCGGACATCGGCGTCGCCTGGACGTCCTCGGGGACCGAGCGACGAAGCGCGCGGTACGAGGGCGATGGCGAGCCCCATGCCCGTCCGTCGCGCGAGGGCATCGACCGGCGGTGACCGATCATGTCGAGCACCGCGCGTGACGTCTCGGGCTCCAGCACGGCGTCGTAGAGGACTCCTTCCTCGTCGCCCACCTGGAGCTCGGCGACGACAGCCTCGGGGTGCCAGCGGACGAGCGACTGTGCCCGCTCACCGGCGGCGTAGGCAAGCGGCAAGAGGTAGTGCTCGATGCTGCCGTGGTCCAATTCCACTCGCACGATGACGAGGTGCGCCGAGGGACCCGTGCGGTCGCCGACCGGAACGGAGTCGACGACGCAGACCGCGGTGATGACACGCGTCTTGGAGACGAACCACCGGCGTTCGGCCAGGAACGACGCAAGCACCGCCTCCAGGCGTCTCGGGTCGGCGAACACTTCCTCCCAACGCCGGCGGACCCGGATCCGCGCCTCGGGCGTGCGGCGCGATTCGGGATGCAGCTCGAGGGAGAACCAGTAGAAGCCGTGCGGACCGAGCGTCAGGAAGTACGGCAGCTCGCCGACCGTGGGGAACCGCGTGTTGCCGAACAGCTCGACGGGCACCGCACCGGACAGCTTGGACAGGTCGAGCTCCGCACACTGGACGAAGCGCGAAAGGTTCACCACGACCAGCAAGAGCTCATCTTCGTAGCGGCGGATGAAGGCGAGCACCTTGCGGTTGTCGGGACGGAGGTGCTCGAGCGTGCCGCGGCTGAACGCCTTGTAACGCTGGCGGAGGTGGATCATGCGGCGCATCCACCAAAGCAGCGAGTTCGGGTTCGCCTCGGCGGCCTCCACGTTCACCGCCGCGGCGTGGTAGAGCGGGTCGATCACGATCGGTAGGTAGAGCTGCTGCGGGTTTGCCCTGGAGAAGCCCGCGTTCCGGTCGGCGCTCCACTGCATCGGCGTCCGTACGGCGTCACGGTCGCCGAGATAGATGTTGTCGCCCATCCCGATCTCGTCGCCGTAGTAGACGATCGGAGTGCCCGGGAGCGAGAAGAGCAGTCCGTTCATCATCTCGATCAACGCCCGGTCGTTGCCGAGCAGCGGCGCGAGACGCCGGCGGATGCCGACGTTCACCCGGGCCCGCGGGTCCTGTGCGAACGAGCGGTACATGTAGTCACGCTCCTCGTCGGTGACCATCTCCAACGTGAGCTCGTCGTGGTTCCGCAAGAACAGGGCCCATTGGCAGTCCGCCGGTGCGGGCGGCGTCTCGGCGAGGATGTCGACGATGGGGAACCTGTCCTCTTGGCGCGCCGCCATGAACATGCGCGGCATGAGCGGGAAGTGGAACGCCATGTGGCACACGTCGCCGTCGCCCATGTAGGCCACGGCGTCCTCGGGCCACTGGTTCGCCTCTGCGAGCAGCATCCGGTCCGAGAACCGCCGGTCGATGTGCGCTCTGAGCGAACGCAGGTAGTCCATCGTCTCCGGCAGGTTCTCGCACGACGTGCCCTCGCGCGCGTACAGGTAGGGCACCGCATCCAGACGCAGGCCATCCACGCCCATGGCGAACCAGTAGTCGACGATGTCGAACATGGCCTGACGAACCGCCGGGTTGTCGTAGTTCAAGCTCGGCTGGTGCGAGTAGAACCGGTGCCAGAAGTACGCGCCCGCGACCGGGTCGAAGGCCCAGTTCGAGCTCTCGAAGTCCGAGAAGATGATGCGCGCCTCTTTGAACTTGTCCGGGGTGTCGCTCCACACGTAGAAGTCGCGGTAGGTGGTACCCGGCCGCGCCCGCCGCGCGCGTTGGAACCATGGGTGAGTGTCGGACGTGTGCGCGAGCACCAGCTCCGTGATGACCCTCAGACCGCGGCGGTGAGCCTCTCGCAGGAACGTCCGGAAGTCACGCAGCGACCCGTACGACGGGTGGACGTCTCGATAGTCGGCGATGTCGTAGCCGTCGTCCCGCAGTGGCGACGGATAGAAGGGCAGCAGCCAGAGCGCGGTGACACCGAGCTCCTGGAGGTAGTCCAGCTTCTGGACGAGGCCGCGAAAGTCGCCCACCCCGTCGCCGTCACTGTCGTGGAATGCGCGGACGTGCAGTTCGTAGATCACCGCGTCCTGGTACCAGTGCAGCGGCTCGCCCACGGGCACGCTGCGCGCCATTTGCATCGAGCGCTCTTCGGCGACCGTCATCCCTGCTCCCCGTCGCTGCTCCCCACGGCGAGAACGTGAGCGGGCACCCCTGCTGGGTCGAGGAGCACGAAGGCATGCGTCCCCTCCCAGTGGTAGCGCACGTCGGTCAAGAGGTCGTGAACCTCGAGCACCTTGCCCGCCGGGCCGGCGAACGGACCGAGGTCCACCCACCCCGACTGGCGGTAGCGATGGTCGAGGTTCACGACGACGAGGACCGCGTCGTCCCCGCTCGTCTTCGAATAGGCGATCAGCTGGTCGTTGTCGACGCCGTGGAGCCGTAACGTGTCGTCGCGCTGCAGCGCGCGGTGCTGGCGACGGACCTCGTTCAGGCGGCCCACGAGCGCGGCAAGACTGTCGGCACGGTCCAGGTCCCAGTGGCGCACCTCGTACTTCTCCGAGCCCGCGTACTCCTCGGAACCCGCCGAGCGCGCGACATGCTCCTGCAGCTCGTAGGCGGGTCCGTAGATTCCATAGCTCGCCGCCAGCGTCGCGGCAAGCACCACGCGGGTGACAAAGGCAGGCGTGCCGCCCTGCTGCAGCTCCTCGGTCAGGATGTCGGGCGTGTTCGGCCAGAAATTGGGTCGGAAGAAGTCACGGATCCCGGCGAGCTCTCGCACATAGCTCTCGAGCTCCCATTTGCTGCTGCGCCACGCGAAGTACGTGTAGGACTGGGAGAACCCGAGCTTTGCGAGCCGGTACATCACCGCCGGTCTCGTGAAGGCCTCGGACAGAAAGACCGTGTCGGGGTGCTCCTCTTTCACGGTGGCGATCAGCCACTCCCAGAAGGAGAAGGGCTTGGTGTGCGGGTTGTCCACCCGGAAGACGCGGATGCCGTGGCCGATCCAGAAGCGCACCACGTCATGGAGCGCCCGCCACAGCTCCCACCACGAGTCTGACTCGAAGTCGAGAGGATAGATGTCTTCGTAGCGCTTCGGTGGGTTCTGTGCGTAGCGGATCGACCCGTCGGGACGGTGACGAAACCACTCGGGGTGATCGTGCACCCAGGGGTGGTCGGGCGAGCACTGGAAGGCGAGGTCGAGCGCCACCGAGATCCCACGCGCTGCCGCGGCCGCGACCAGCTCGTCGAGGTCGTCGAGCGTCCCCAGGCCGGGATCGATCGCAGTGTGCCCACCCGCCGCCGACCCGATCGCCCACGGGCTCCCGGGGTCGTCGGGCGACGCGACGATGCTGCCGTCTCGGCCCTTGCGTCCCGTCGTCCCGATCGGATGGATCGGGGGCAGGTAGAGCACGTCGGCGCCGATCCGGGCAACGTAGTCCAGGCGTGCTCTCACGTCGGCGAGGGTTCCAGCCCGTCCCTCGACAGGGGACGCCGAGCGGGGGAAGAGCTCGTACCAGGTGGAGAAGCGAGCGCGTAGCGGTTCGACGCTGACGGCGCACTGCGCCGAGGAAGCCAGGTCCGCTGCGAGACGGTACCGGCGCATGAGGGCTCGCATGGGCGCGCCGCCCACCATGTCGCGAACCGTGGCGTCCCGGTCCGTCGTGGCGTCCCGGTCCGTCGTCGCGCCCCGGTCCGTCGTCGCGTCCCGGTCCGTCGTCGCGTCCCGGTCCGTCGTCGCGCCCCGGTCCGTCGTCGCGCCCTCGACACCGAAGGCTGCCACCACGTCCGGGGGGAGTGGCGCGTCGAGGCTCCTCGCCTGGGCGAGGCACTCCGCCACCGCCGAGAGCGCACGGCGATCGGCGCCTCGCGCCCGCGCCGCGGCTCTGTCGACGAGCTCGCAGCCTGACCGAAGCTCCACAGTGACGTCCTCGCCCGCTGCAGCCCATGCCGTCACGTCGCGCAACCAGGTCGCGTACCGATCGACCCATGCGCGCACGGTGAAGCGGTACATGCCCAGGCGGTCGACGGAGAAGCCGCCGCGCCAGCGATCGTTGCCGATCGACACCATCTCGGCGCTCGCCCACGCGTCGCCGAGCTCGTGGCGGAAGCGCACCTCGCACGACAACAGGTCGTGGCCGTCGCAGAACGCGTCGGCCTCGACGACGACGACGTCACCGACCGTCGCCTTCGCCGGGAACCTGCCCCCGTCCACGAGCGGCCTGACCGCCTCGATGACCACCCGACGCGGCGTGTGGGAGGGCTTCGCCGGTGCGTGCGCTGGTCCGGGCGTGGGCAAGGGAGGATCAGACCGTCGGTCGGCGCGGTCGGCGCGGTCGGCGCGCGGGGGCAGGGGACCGCCTGTTCCTCGGGCTCGCCCCCGTGCAGGGACGCGCGGCAGTGTCGACATCGATCGGCGACCCTCCTTGCCTCGGTCCTACCCCTTCTCGCGGAGCAGGACACGTCACCGGCATCGGGGATCGGGACCGCCTGCTCGGCCCCATCTAGGCGATGCTCGGCGCCACTGTCGCCGGACGGGCCAGCCCCATGATCGCTGCCGCGTCGACGCCTCGGCGGAGCGTCCCGAAAGCGCCGCCCCAGTCGCGCTCGAGCCTCGAGGCGCAGAACGCGTCGGCGACCGCTGGATTGCCGAGCCGCACGAGGAGGGAGCCCTGCAGGACGAGCACCATCGACTCGACGAGCCGTCGGGCGCCGAACGCGAGGTCGACGCCGGCGGCAGCGTCTGCGCCGCTCCTCGCCAGCTCCTTCACGAGCGATTCGATGGCGAGGTCCAGCCGGGCATCGGCGCCTGCTCCCCGGCGGACCTCGTCGATGAAGGCTTCGAGCGACTCGCTCCGCGTCACCATTGCTCGCAACGCGTCCAGCGCCGCCACGTTCCCCGATCCCTCCCAGATCGAGTTCACCGGCGCCTCGCGGTACAGGCGCGGCATCTGCGACTCTTCGACGTACCCGTTGCCACCGAGACACTCGAGCGCCTCGGCCGCATGGACCGGCGCGCGCTTGCAGAGCCAGTACTTGGCGACCGGGAGACCCATCCGCCGGAATGCGCCCTCCGCCTCGTCGCCGCTCGCCGCGCCATCGGTCGCTGCAGCGAGACGCAGGCTCACGAGAGTCGCGGCCTCCGACTCGACGACGAGGTCGGCGAGCACGTTGCGCATGAGCGGCTGGTCGGAGAGCAGCGCGCCGAACGCGCGGCGGTGCGAGGCGTGGTGCACCGCCTGCACCGCCCCCCAACGCATGCCCGCCGCGCTGGCGATCATGGCATCGAGTCGCGTGTTGTTCACCATCTCCATGATCGTGCGGACGCCGTGCCCTTCCTCTCCGACCAGCCACCCGCGGGTGTCGTCGTACTCGACCTCCGCGGAGGCATTGGAGCGGTTCCCGAGCTTGTCCTTCAAGCGCATGAGGCGAATGGAGTTGCGTGCTCCACCCGGCAGCACTCGGGGCACGAAGAAGCACGACAAGCCGCCGGGCGCCTGCGCCAGGACCAAGAAGACATCGGACATCGGCGCCGACGTGAACCACTTGTGACCGACGATCGACCATGTCCCGTCAGGGTTCTGGCGGGCAGTCGTGGTGTTCGCCCGGACGTCGGACCCGCCCTGCTTCTCGGTCATCGACATCCCCGCGATCAGTCCCTGCTTGGTGTCGGGCTCGCGCAGCCCGAAGTCGTAGACGGCTGACTCGAGCAGTGGTTCGTAACGCGCGGCGAGCGACGCATTGTGGCGCAGGGCAGGCACAACGGCGTAGGTCATGGAGATGGGGCACAGGTGACCGGTCTCCCCCTGCGCCCAGACGAAGAATTTGGCAGCCCTCGCCGTGTGCACGCCCGGGCCAGCTGCTGACCACGGTGCGGCATGCAGGCCGTAGGCCACGGCGGTCGACATCAGCTGGTGCCAGTATGGGTGGAACTCGACCTCGTCGACGCGATGGCCATAACGGTCGTGGGTCCGCAGCACCGGCGGGTGCTCGTTCACCACCCTCGCCATCTCGCCGACCTGGGCGGACCCTGCCAGCCGCCCCAGGGCGTGGAGCTCCGGCTCCGACCACGTCGCCCCCCACTCCCTCAGTCCGGCAACGAGCGCGGCGTCAGCGGCGACGTCGTAGTCGACGAGGGGCGATGGCTGGTTCGTGACCTCGTGGGTGGCCGTGCCCGGGGTCCCTATGACGGTGTCGATGTCCACGACGACCTCCTCTAGCTCGTCCGCGGCTGCGCTCCCCCACGGCCGCCACGTTACGCGCCCGCTGGAGCCGTTGGACGCTGGGGCGCAGGGGCGACGCGAGCCGTCAGCGTGACAGGCACAGGAGCAGCTTTCCCTCGACGTCGCGGCGCGCGAGGCGTGCCATCGCGTCGTTCACCGCGTCGAGCGGCATCACCTCGTCCACCGCGACGTTCAACTGCCCGTCGCGCACCGCCTCGAGCGCATGGCGTATGGCCTGGTGGACCGATTCGGCGGGCTCGGAACGGGCGCCGTAGCCGAGGACCCGAAGCCCTTTACGGTAGAGCGACTGCAATGGCACCGAACCGTGCGTGTCCACGCTCGTCCCGAAGATGGCCAAGCGGCCCCTCGTCTCGAGAGCGTCGACGGCCGCGCCCGTGAAGCCGCCACCGAGTGGGTCGAAGATCACGGTCGGGCGAAGCTCGCGCACCGCATCGCCGAGCCCTGCCGGTGTGCCCACCACCACCGCGCGGGCAGCACCAGATGCCATGATCGCGTCCCTCTTCCTCTCCTGGCCGGTTTGACCCCACACGAGCGCCCCGCTCGAACGCAACAGCGACACGATCATGCTGCCCACGCCGCCGCTCGCACCCATGACGAGCACCCGGTCGTCCGAACGGACCTGCGCGAGATCGTGCACGGTCCTCCACGCGGTCGCGCCCGCCACGCCGACCGCGGCTGCGCTCTGTGGGTCGACACCGTCGGGAACCCCGACCGTGGCTTCGAGCGGCACCCGCGCGGCGGTCGCCCAGAGCCCCTCACGGCTGGTGGCGACGCCGGTGCCGTGCACGACGACGAGGCGACCATCGACCGTGCCGACCCCTTCGACGCCGACGGTCCTCGGGAGCGGCGCATCCGGCGCGACCCTCCCGAGCACGATGTAGCGGTCGATCGGGTTCACCCCCGCGTACGACATCTCGACCACCACCTCGTCACCCCGTGTGCCGCCTTCCGGTGTGCCGCCTTCCGGTGTGCCGCCTTCCGGTGTGCCGCCTTCCGGTGTGCCGCCTTCCGGTGCAGTGGCAGCGGCGGCCTTTGCGGAACGGAGCGCCTCGGCGGGCAACCGACCAGCGAGTGGCACCTCTTCGACTCGCAAAGGGTCGCCGTGCGCGACGAGCCGCGCAGCACGCACCGTCATCGTGGTCATGAGCTCCTCCTCGGTACGACCGGGTTCACGGTCCACGTCACGCCCGGATGCTCACATACGCCGGGCTGTCGGCGCCCGGGCAGACGCTACGAGAGACCGCCAATTCACACGACGGGTGAGCAATTGGTGCGCGGGGTACCACGCCGTCATGGCAAGAGACCCGGTGCCCGAAGCCGATCGCCTGGAGCAGGAGATGCCCCCAGATCCCGACCCTCCCGACGTGCGAGGTGCCTCGGGCGCGCGACGCCTGCCCCTCGAGGCGCCAGAAGCCGACGTCATCGAACAGGGGCTGCCGCTCACCGAGGACCCAGAAGCCCATGGCTTCGACGCCGAGCGAAGCGAGCCGACGTCCGACGAGGGCTGGATCGAACCACCCGACGATCGGGGTCGCGTGGCCCACTGAGCGCCCGCGGGCCATCGCAGCCAGTCCTCGCAGTCAGTCTTCGCTGGTGATCCCGCCGAACGCCCAGGCCACCTCCTCTGCGTTCGAGAAGACGAGGTCCGGCGGGAGCGCGCGCAGGTGTGCCTGCACCGGCCCGCGCCCGTCTGGCCCGAGATGGCGCAACAGGGAGTTGCGCGTCGCCGGGTACGTGGCATCGGCCACGCGTCGACGGATCTCCTCGCGCAGCTGGCGCTCCCTCGGACCTTCGGTGACGTCGTCGGGAGGGCTCGGGCGAGCGCGCAGCGTCGCTGCGCGGGGCGTGCAGCGTCGACTCTCTGATCGGATCGGCCATGCTGATCGGATCGGCCATGGCGATCTCAGCTCGCCTTCTTGGCGGTCATCCGGCGGTTGGCCTTCTTGATGGCGTCCACGAGCTCTCGTTTGCTCATCTGCGAACGACCGGGAATGTCGAGCCGCTTGGCGACGTCGTAGAGATGGGTCCTGGACGCGTTGGCGTCGACCCCCTCCTCCGAGCGGTACCAACGGCTGACGCCCGCACCTCCCTTGGCCGACTGGGTGTCGGACGGCCCCTTGTTGCCTTTGGGCTCCCAGTGGTCGCCGACCTTCTCGAACGAGTGCTTCAGCGCGCCGTACGCAGTCTGGTGGGCCCGGCGTCCCTCACCGTACTCCTCGGCAGCGGAGTCATGGGCCTTCGCGAACGTTCGCTGCGCCTTGGCCGAGGATCGCTGCAACGTCGACGGCAGCTCGGACGTGCACGGCAGCGGCCCCGCAAGTCATCGGCTGGTCGGGGCTCTCCGCCCTGCCCGGCTCGTCATCTTCACCGACCCCGCGACGGCCGACCCCGGACGCCTCGACCTCGCAAGCCCGCCATCGGCGCCGGCGTGGGTGCACGACGCGACCATCGTGCACCCAGGGGCAGCGTTCCCGGCCCACCGCCCGTTGCGTGTCCTGGCGCCGCGCGATCTCGGAGCCCTCGCATCGACCGCGGCGCACGTCCTCCGCCGTGCTCTTCGGCCCCGTCTCCCCCCCACATTGGGGGCCGCCACTCGTCCGCCCGTGGCACGTCGCAGTGTGGCGGGTACCCCCATGGCCAGGCGGTCGACCCGGGCCTCCTCGAGATCGACGTCGCCGACGTCGTGCTCGCGATGGCGCTTCGAACCCCCGTCGCCGAGATGGGCGGAGTCCCAGGAGACGGCGGCGACGAGGCAGTCGAGGTGTGCGCGGCACCGTGCGGCTCGGTGATGGACGCCCGTACCGGTCCGGCCTCGCCGGTCTCGCGTGGTGGGAGATCCCTGTCCGCGACAGCTGAGCTCGGCGGCTCCTACGGCTCGACCACCTCCTCTTGCGTGGCTGCGGGCATCGCGTGGATCCGGCGATGCCAGACCTGTGGACGGCTCGCCCATGCCGCCAGGACATCGGCGGTCACCGGAGGCAGGATGAAGAACCCCTGGGCGAGGTCGCAGCCCACGTCCGCGACGAGGTCGAGCTGCTCGAGGGTCTCGACACCCTCAGCCACGACGGTCATCCCGAGCCCGTGCCCCAGCTCGGTCGCTGCACGGATGAGCGCGATGTCCCGATCACTGCCGATCGACGCCACCACGAAGGAGCGGTCGATCTTCACTTCGACGGGCCCCAAGTCCCTGATGTGCGCCAACGACGAGTGGCCGGTGCCAAAGTCGTCGATCGAGATCTCGAGCCCGATCTCCCTCAGCTCGTCCAGCACGCCGGAGACGGACTCGAGATCTGTGACCATCGACGTCTCGGTGACCTCGGCGAGCACTCGGGGTCTCGGTGCGGGGAGCTCGTCGAACATCTGGCGAAGCGCCACTGGGAGTGCAGGATCCGACAGGCTGACGGCAGAGACGTTGACCGCGACCGATAGCTCGAGGCCTGCGTCCCGCCACGCGCGCCACTGTGCCAGCACTTGGCGGAACACCTGGACGGTCAAGGGGAGGATGAGGCCGGACTTCTCCGCTGGCTTGACGAACCGGTCCGGTGGCAGGAGGCCATGAACCGGGTGCTGCCACCTGACGAGTGCCTCGACCCCGACGAAGGCGCCGTCGGACAGGCGGCACTTGGGCTGGTAGTAGACGACGAGCTCGTCCTCGAGACCTCGCCGTAGCTGGCCCATGAGGGTGAGCTGCTCGATGGAGGTGTCGTCGAAGCTCCTGTCGTAGAGCATGACGCTCCCGCGCGTGGCGCCCTTCGCCCGGTACAGGGCGATGTCTGCACGCTGCAGCAGCAAGTCGACGTCCTTGGCGTGGAGTGGGCTGAGCGCGACGCCGGCGCTCACTTCGACGTTCAGGTTGACCCCTTCGAGGTCGATCACCCCCGTGAGCGCGTCGACGATGCGACCGGCGACCTTGAGCGCCGCGCCCGCATCGGGCATTCCTGGGCAGAAGACCGCGAACTCGTCACCGCCGAGCCGGGCGTAGACATCGCCGGGGCGAACCGCATCGGCAAGCTTGGCGGCGACTTGCCGCAGCACCTCGTCCCCCACGAAGTGCCCCATGGTGTCGTTGATGTCTTTGAAGCGATCCAGATCGATGAGGATCATTGCTGCCATGGACCTCTCGTCGACTGCTCGCAGCCCCGCCTTCGCTTGGTCGAGCAGGAGCACTCGGTTCGGCAACCCGGTGAGGACGTCGTGAAGTGCCTGGATCTCACGCTTCACGGCGCTCAACGCGCCTCCCCGCACTGACAGGGCCGGTATGAGGCACAACGGGGCCAACCACGGCGAGAACGCGAGCGCCGAGAGGATCACTGGCGCCGTCAGGGGGAGGGTCACGCCAATGCGGGCATCGGTTCTCAAGGTGTCCAGCAAGAAAGTGCGGACCCGCTTCTCGTCGACAAGGGCGACAGCGGTGGTCACAACCGTGATGTTGACCAGGAAGTAGACGAAACCTGCGACGAGTGCGGGTGCGAGATCTGCAACGACGAAACGTGGTGTCTTCGGTCCGATCAGCTCATGACCGGAGAGGGAGCTGTAGACGAGCCACGCGACAACCAGGGTCAGCGAGTACTGCGAGAGGTTGAAGCAGATCTTGTACAGCGGGCGCCGATGCCGGAGATCGTCGATGAGCGTCGCGGTGAGCTGTGCACCCACGACGATCCAAAGTGCGCCCACGATGATGAGCGCCATCGCGCCCATACCCGAGAACGTGAACAGCTCGAAACCGTCTCCGCGGCGCAGCTCGATGGGAAGGAGCTCGCCAAGGATCACGAAGCCGGCGAGAAAGACGATCACTGCCGTCCAGTGCGTCGACAATTGCGGGAGACGCGCAGTGGACGCGGTGAAGGCGATCGCCGCAACACCACCCGCGACGACAACGGCCACATACCACTCGAGACGGCGGGTGCGCATGGGAAGAACGTCGACCCCCGGCCGCCGACACGCCCGGGGGGTCGAACGTCAGCTCGCTATCCCCACCTCACATCCAGTGCGAGCAACGGCAAGAGCACGATGGCGAAGCTCGCCGTGATCGCAAGGATGGTGCCCTTCGACGAGAGCAACCGCTGCCACTTTTTCATGATGCCTCCCCGCTGTGGCCTCTTTGGAATGGGTGTCCGACTGCTCCGAACGTAACACCCGACCGCATCGCCCGCAATGACTGATGCAACAGTGCAACAAGGCTCACACTTCGAGAGCCGGCTCGACTCGTTCGGGAACGAACATCTCGAGATCCTGCGCGAAGAGCTCCGCGCAGAGCTCGCAGCACAAGGCTTCGAGGTCTGCGCGCAGCTCGATAGGCGCTTGGCGCTCTCGAACCACGCTGCGTGGTCCTGCTACCGCAAGGCGGCGAGATCGCGCGTGGCGGTCGCCTGCACAGGTGCGGCGGCATGTCGCCGCTCGCTCAACCGAGCGGTTCGAGCGGTTCGCCGTTGTGCGTCGTCGCCAGGGTGACGGGGACGGGGTGGCGCAGGCTCTGGGCGGCATGGCACGCGCGCTCGGCGTGCGCCGCCAGGCGGGCCACCGCCGAGGCCGGTGCGGGGGAGTCGATCGCCAGGCGCACCTGGACCTCCTCGAAGTACGCCGGCGCGTCGTCCAGGTCGTACTTCTCGGTGTTGAAGAACGTTGCTCGGACGTCGGGGGTGGCATCGTCGACCGGCACGTCGTAGAGAGGCGCGAACCGCGCCACCTGGGTCAGCAGTCAGAAGCCGACCGCCGCCATCAAGAACTGGAGGGGCGACGGCGCCGTGTCGTCACCTCCTCGCTCCGCCGGCTCGTCGGCGTCGATCGTGAACCGGCCCAGGCGGCCCTGCAGCCTGGTGTCCTCGACGATGTGGATCACGGCGCGCGTGGTGACGCGCCGCTCCTCGGGTGCCATCGCGGACTTGGCCGCCCGGATCCGGTCGATCTCGGACTGTTGGCGGACGAGGTCGACCCGGCCGCGGCGTTCCTCGTTGGTTGCCATGTGCCCACCCTCCCTGCCGGTCGCCCACCGGCACAGTCCTTTCTCGAGCCGAAGGCCGGCCCGATGCGACTGAACCGACCCCGTCTCGCAACTCCCCGTGCACGACGCAAACGAGTGCACCGCACGATGGGTCGGGGCCTAGGCTACGCGCGTCCAGGAAACGACGGGCGCCCAGCGGGAGGGAGGGGACATGTCGACGACGGACGATTATCCGCGCTTTTCCGACGCCGAGATGGCGCGGCGGCGCAGCATCCTTGCCGCCCTTGCCGACGAAGCGGATGTCGTCGACCTCTTGCTCTACGGCGCCGACCGCACCGGTGCCGCCGTCCAGTGGGCCGTCCAGTGGCCGGTCACCCGGGAGGCCGCCGTCCTGTGGTCAGGCGGGGATCCGATCCTCTTCGTGCAGTTCGCCAACCACCTCGACAATGCCCGAGCGCTCGCCAAGGCCGAGGTGCGCTGGGGCGGCCACGCCACCATGGAGACCGTCGCCGAAGAGCTGCGGGCTCGGTACCCGGCAGGGGTCGGGCGTCTCGGCGTCCTCGGGCCCCTGCCGGCGAGCGCCCTCCCTGCCCTCGCGGACATCGGTGCCGAGCCAGTATTCCTCGAGCGGGCGTTCCAGCGCGCCCGGTACGTGAAGTCCGACGAGGAGCTGGAGTGGACGCATCGGGCTGCCGCCCTGACCGACGACGCGATGGCGGTGTTGGCGTCGAGGGCAGCGGTGGGCATGACCGAGACGGAGCTCGGCGCCCTCGTGGAGCAGGCCTACGTCCCCTACGGTGCGACCAACCACATCCACTACTTCGCCGTGACCGCCATGGAGCATCCGAGTGTCCGGGTGCCGGCGCAGTGGCCGTCGCAGCGCCGGCTGTGCCCCGGCGACGTGGTCGTCTGCGAGATCAGCGCCAACTGGTGGGGCTACACCGGCCAGGTGCTCCGCACGTTCACCGTCGAGGCCCCCCCGACGCCGCGCTACGCCGAGCTGCACGCCGTGGCGACGGCAGCTTTCGAGGCCGTGCTGGCCCGAGTGCGCGCCGGCACGACGGGCCGCGAGTTGGCCGAGGCAGCACACCTGATCGAGGAGGCGGGGTTCGCCACGTGCGACGACATCGTCCACGGCTACGTGGGCGGCTACTTCCCGCCCGTCGTCCCGGGGGAGGGACGTCCTGGCCGTCACGACGACTTCGTGCTCGAGGCCGGCATGACCGTCGTCGTGCAGCCCAACGTCGTGGCTCCCGACGGCAGCGCCGGCGTGCAGACTGGCGAGCTGGTGCTGGTCACCGACGCCGGGCACGAGCCGCTCCATCGGTTCGCGCGGGGCCTCGGACGGATCGGTTCGGCCAAGTGACCACAGCATCGTCCGACACCATCGTGCGGCGTCGCGTCGGTCACGGCACGTTGTGCTCCGGCCGACAGGCCAGTCCTAGACCCCGCTCGCCTCAGCCGCCTCGATGGCCAACTCGAGCTGCGCGAGCAGTGCCCGGCCCGAGCGAAGGTCGAGCTCGAGCGCGACACGCGCGTCGAGGCCGAGCTCGTAGTTGGTGAAGTCCAGCAAGAGCGCGTGCGCTGTGCCCGAGTGCGTCGCGTGGTCGTAGCCGACCGTCGCCTTGGAGATGGGGAACCACCCACCGGAGCCCTTGCCAGCTCCCGTGACGGCGGTGCTCGTGGCGATCATCGTGCACATGGACTGTTTCCTCTCTCGTACTTCTGCGTGGTCAGGGTCAGCCTTTCAGATGCTTCTCGAAGAACGAGAAGATCTTCGCCCAGCCGTCCATCGTCTGTTCCTGTCGGTACATGGGCGTGTGGTAATAGAAGAACCCGTGCCCCGCGCCGTCGTAGCGGTGGAACTCGAACGTCTTGCCCAGCTTTTCCAGCTCGGCCTGATGCTGGTCGACTTGGGCGGGCGTCGGCGACTGATCGTCGTTGCCGAAGATGCCGAGCAGCGGTGCGTCCAGATCGGCGGTATAGGTGATCGGAGCCACGGGCCGGGCCGGCGTGCGCTGGTCCTCGGACATGATCACACCGCCACCCCAGAGGTCGACGACCGCCTGGAAACCCGGCGCCCGGGAAGCGACGAGCACCGCGTGCCGACCCCCTGAGCACGAGCCGATGACGCCCAGCTTGGCGCTGCAGGCGGGGTCGCTTCGCAACCACTGTGCCGCCGCTTCGCAGTCGGCGACGACGCTGTCGTCGTGGACGCCGCCGTCGCTGCGGACCTTTGCCGCGACGTCGTCTGGCGTGCCGTGGCCGTAACGGCAGTAGAGGTCCGGGCAGATCACGAGGTAGCCGTGCCGGCCGAGGCGCTCGGCGAACTCTTGGTAGAACTCGTCCCATCCCGGCATGTGATGGACGAGCACGACGCCCGGCACCGGAGCGTCGGAGAGCGGACGCACGACGTAGGCGTGGATCTCGTCGCCATTGCCACCCGGGTACGTAGTGATCTCGGCCGAGATACCCAGATGGTCATCGGTCTTGAAGCTGTTCCACATGCCCGTACCTCTCTCCTCGTCCCTCCCACCGGCAACGGCCGGCAGGCGCCCCGGCGGGGCGTGAAGGTGGCGCCCAGCGAAAGCTCACTCGCCGGCTCAACGGTACGCACCGCCGCCGTGCGCTGACGAATCGGCGCCACCCATCTCACCTCGGGCGGTGAGGCGTGGCAACCCCTGCCGGCTGCCCCGACATCAGATGCAGATCCTCCAGCTTCCCGGGTCGTTCGAGATAGTGGCCCTGGCCGAACGGCACGCCAAGATCGGTCAGCACGCCCAGCTCCGCCTCGGTCTCGATGCCCTCGGCGACGACCCGAGCACCGGTCTCGGCTGCGAAGGACACCAGGGATCTCGCGAGTGCTCGGCGCACCGGATCGACATCGATCCCATCGGTCAGCCGCCGGTCGAGCTTGATGATGTCAGGTGCCATCTCGAGCACGAGCGACAGGCTGGCGAAACCGGTTCCGGTATCGTCGATCGCCAGCTTGACGCCCATCTCTCGAAGCGTCTGGCGCGCACTTCGGATCTCTGCGCAGAAATCGATGTCGACGTGCTCGGTCAGCTCCAGGGTGATCCGGCTCGGTGTCGACGACTCGATCAGTTCGAAGAGCGCCTTGGATCGCAGCGCGCCCGGACCCACGTTCACGGCCATGCCGACAGGGAGTGGCAAGAACCGAAGGTACGCGATCGCTCGCACGGCGGCCGCGAGCTCCAGCTGCACGTCGAGGCCGACGGCTGCCGCGTCTGCGAACCATCGGTCCGGCGCCTGCCACGGTGGCCCGTCGAACCTCGCGAGGGCCTCCACCTCGACCGCGAGTCCCGATCCCAAAGCAAAGATCGGCTGGAACGCCATCTCCATCCCATCGCCCGCCAGGACTCGCTCGATGCGCTCTCGCGTGACGGCATTGCCCGCGGCGCCGGGCCGCATCACGTTCGCGATGAACGCGGTCGCCCGACGTCGTGCCGCCGCCCGCTCATGGTCGTCGTCCGTCGAAGTAGACCCTGGTACGAGATCCGATCGGGCTCCTCGGGGCACCAGTAGCTGCTCGGTCACGGACGCGAGATCGATCGACGCGCTGATGACCATCGAGATGAAATCGGTGAGCCGGCCGAGGTTCGCTTCATCATCTGGTCCGAACGTATAGGGGCGATCGGAAGAGACCAGCAGGACCCCTACCCGGACCCCTGTGCGGCGACGTAACGGCACACAGATCATCGATGTGATCGAGAGTGCTTTGGCAAGCTCGATGTCCACCCTGGGATCGTCGGCGGTGTTCGAACAGTGCTCCAAGGATCCCTGCAGGAGACAGCAGCCATGCATCGATCCTTCGATCGGGATACGGGTGCCCACCGCGCCAGTGAGCTGACCGACCGCCGCGACGCAGGAGAGGAAGCCGGGTTCGGCACCGAGTTGCACGGACGCGCCATTTGCGGCCGGGATGAGGACCAAGGCCTCCCCAAGGACCCGCTCGATGACGCGGGTGGGCTCGCTCACCTCGCTGATCAGCTCCCGCAGCCCCATGTCCCCACCTCCACAGCGCCGGCTCCCACGCCATACGTGCGAGGCTTCCCGCTGAGAAATTGTCGATGACGATACTCACGCCGCGCGCGTTTCTCAAGGATCCTCCGGCGCACACCGCGCACGTTTCGCGAGACGATTGCTCGCAATTCCATCTCCCTGATCTCGTGATCACACGGGCGACGTCCCGAGGCGCCGCGACCACTCGAGCCGGTGTGAACGACGCATCGGCCTCTCGAGGCAGGAAGGTTCAGGTGGGGCCGGCAGGGATCGAACCTGCGACCGAGGGATTATGAGAGCGATCCAGTCGCTCCCGGTGCCAACCGGTGTTCGCCGATAGTGGCTCTGACCTGCACTGTTTCTTTCATGGCTTGCTGCCCTGTGCGGAGATTCACCGGGATTTGTAGTCACGCTGTAGTCACGCCGCAGTCGCGGGTGGGTCGGTCGCGGGCGCGCCAACTGCGAAAGCCGGACGCCACAGCAGACAGTTTCCTCGGGTCGTGTGCAACGAGTCTGATGCGCCGCTCAGCGGTGTCGCGACACCCGTCCGGAACG
>JAJZJC010000081.1 GCA_021810205.1 Actinomycetes bacterium | reverse complement strand
ACCATCGGGAGACGCGCCTTGCTGTCACCCGATCGGACGTGCTCGTCGGAGTGGCAGAGCCCAGCGGCCTTGAACTTCACGAGGACCTCGTTGTCCTTGGGCGGGTCCAAGTCGAGCTCGACGACGTCCCAGGGCTTGCCGGCCTCGTGGAGCACCGCGGCCCGGGTCTTGCGCACGGTCTCGGTCATCTCGAGCACCTCCTGTCTCGATGCGACGGGAGGCCGTGACCAGCACCGCCGCGCCAAGCTGGCCGCCACGGCGCGCGCGTCCCCCCGCGTGGTCTTCCCCCCGGACCAGTCGGCGTCGGTCCCGTTGTGGTCAACCGGTGCGCAGCGGCGCGCGCTGCACCGACCTCTCTCGCTCGTGGGTCGAACGGCAGGGCGCAGCGGATGTCGTGCACGGTGCGTCCGGCACGTGAGGTGCGTCCGGCACGTGAGGTGCGTCCCGCACGTGAGGAGGGCTGGAGGCCGTCGTTCGCCCGGCGATGCCGCCGAGATCGCTCGTGCCCATGCGCTCGGCTACGCCCGAGCTCGCGCAGTACCCTCGACCCGATTGACGCCATGACCCCCCAGGTCGTGCTCGGCCGTCTGAATCGACCGCAACGTACTGCGACGCAACACGATTGTCAACATTGTTGTGCACATTCGGTCCTGACGTGGGCGCACCCGCCGACGTGCGCGAGCCCGGGTGGGCGGCGCCGGCCGGCGGCGTATCGCCGCGGCCTTCGTCCGTGCGGCCTTCGTCCGTGCGCGCCTTTGTGTGCGCGTTCGTCTGTGTGCGCGTTCGTCCTTGTGCATACCCGGCGCCGTGGCTACGGTGAGCCCGCAGAGCAGCCGGGCCGCGCACCCGGGGAGCCGGGGGAAGAACACATTGGCGCTACACACCAAGCTACGCACCAAGCAGACCGCCCCCGAGACGGTCGGGGTCGCGGGCTCGGACGGCGAGCGACCAGAGACCGAGACGGCGCTGCTCGCCGTGCGCGACCTTCGCGTCCGCTTCACGCAGGGCAAGCGGCAGGTCCATGCCGTCAACGGCATCAGCTACGACCTCCGCGCGGGCAGGAGCCTCGCGATCATCGGCGAGTCCGGCTCGGGCAAGACGGTGAGCTGTCGTGCGGTGATGGGGCTGCTGCCGCCCAGCGCCACCGTCACCGGATCCGTCCGGCTCGGCGGTGACGAGCTCGTCGGTCTCTCGGAGAAGGCGCTCTCGCGCTACAGGGGCGCCGGTGTGGCCATGGTCTTCCAGGATCCTGCTCGTTCGCTCAATCCGACGATGCGGATCGGACCTCAGGTCGCCGAAGCGGTGCGCGCCCATCTCCCCGTCTCGCGCAAAGACGCACGGGACCGGGCAGTCCACCTGCTCCAACGGGTGCGCGTACCTGCCGCCGCGCGCCGCTACCTCGACTACCCCCACCAGCTGTCCGGCGGGATGCGCCAGCGGGTGATGATCGCGATCGCGCTCGCCTGCGACCCCAAGCTGCTCATCGCTGACGAGGCCACGACGGGGCTCGACGTCACCACCCAGGCGCAGATCATGGAGCTCCTGCTCGAGCTGCAGAGCCAGACCAACATGGCGCTCATCCTCGTCAGCCACGATCTCGGGCTCGCGGCGTCCTACGTGGACGAAGTGATCGTCATGTACGGCGGACGCGCCGTCGAGCAGGCCTCGACGAGTGAGCTGTTCGCCAACGTGCGGATGCCCTACACCCAGGCGTTGCTGCACGCGATCCCCCGCCTGGGCAGGCCTGCGCACGAGGTGCTCCCGGTCGTCGAGGGTCGCCCGCCAGACCTCAGCCACCTGCCAGCCGGCTGCGCCTTCGCGCCGCGTTGCGACCGGGCGGACGACACCTGCCGGACGACGACTCCCCAGCTCGAGGACCCCACGGGCGGTACGCACCGCTTCGCCTGCTGGCACCCGTGCGACGAGCCGGTCGCCGTCGGGTAGGGCTCGCACCGGCGCGGCCATAGGGAACCCCCCCAAGCGCGCACGAGCGGCCGGGGAGCGCGCGGACGCGCGCCGGGCGACCGGCGTCTACGCTGACCGCCGCGCGACCGCGCGCGGGGATGCGGGCTCCGGCGGTCTCGGCAGGACCCCCGTTCCGCACCGATCACTACCCCAAGGACCCCTGACGCAATGGCAGACGGTACGAACGACAGGCCGCAGCGAACGGCAGCCGACAAGGAGCGCAGCCGCCAGATGAGCCGCCCGGTCGGCGGCAAGGACGCGGCCCGCGCGAGCGGGCAGGGCGCCGGTGGTCGAGGCGCAGGGGCGCAGGGCAACGGGCGAGGGGGCAAGAGCGAGCGCGGTGGCCAGCCCGCGACGGGGGCCCGGGCGCGCCGAGCAGCGCAACGCCAGGCGCACGAGCAGCGCGGCGCCAAGACCCGTCCGGTGAAGCGCCGACCTGGCGGCCCGTCCTCGGGACGCGGCGGGCGCAATCGCACCAGCCTCTACGTCTGGGGATCGGTCGCGCTGGTCGTGGTGATCGTCGCCGTCTTCGTGGCGGTCAATGCGCTCTCGGGCAAGACAACCACCATCTACAAGGCAGCGCCGGTGCCGGCCACGATCGTGAGCGAGGTCACCCACGTCCCCCCCTCGGTGTTCGACGCCGTGGGCACCGGCATCACCGGTCTCATCTACCCGCCCAAGGTCGAGACCGGACAGCCCAAGCTGACCTACACAGGAAAGCCGGGCGTCTTCGGGATGTTCGGGGAGTTCTGCCCCTACTGCGCCGCCGAGCGGTGGTCCATCATCACCGCCTTCTCGCGCTTCGGCACGTTCAAGGGTCTGAAGACGATGCAGTCCTCCCCCCAGGACGTCTACCCGAAGACCCAGACGTTCACCTTCAAGACAGCCACCTACACGAGCCCCTACTTCCATGCGAAGCTCGTGGAGTACTACGGCCAGGATCAGGCGACAGGCAACCACTTCCCGATCACGAAGCTCTCCAAGCAAGAGAGCCAGCTGCTCAAGAAGTACGACTACACAGCGACCTATGCCAGCTCCGGGAGCATCCCGTTCATGGACTTCGGCAACCAGCTGGTCGACGAAGGCGTGGGCTACAACCCCCAGCCGCTCCAGGGGCTGTCACGGGCCACAATCGCCGCGGGGCTCTCGAACCCGAAGAGCTCGGTCACGAAGCTCATCATCGGCGACGCCAACTACATGTCGGCAGCGATCTGCCACATCGACGGCGGCAAGCCCGGATCGGTATGTGCGAGCTCCGGCGTGCAGGCAGCCGCCAAGGCCCTGCACGTCAGCGCCTGAACGCGTCAAGAGGCACGGCACCAGCCGAGCGGCCGAACGGTGCACCAGCGCCCCGGTGCACCAGCCGAGCGGCACACCAGCGCCCCGGCGGATCAGCCGAGCTTGATGAGGGCGCGGCGCAGGTTCCGGATCGCCTGCTGCGTCCGCTTCTCGTTCTCGATGAGCGCGAAGCGGACGTGGTCGTCCCCGCCCGGGCCGAAGCCGGCACCAGGAGACGTGGCGACCTCGGCCTCACGGAGCACGAGCTTGGCGAATTCGAGCGAGCCCATCTCCCGGTAGGGCTCGGGGACCGGCGCCCAGACGAACATGGTCCCCTTGGGGGAAGCCACGTCCCAGCCGATGCTCCGCAGCCCCGAGCACAGCGCGTCGCGCCGGTGCTGGTACACCTCGCGCAGCTCTTCGGGGTAGTCGGGGGCCTCGCGCATCGCGACGATGGCCGCGATCTGGATCGGCTGGAACGTCCCGTAGTCGAGGTAGCCCTTCAGCTTGGTGAGGGCCTGGACGATCTCTGCATTGCCGACGAGAAAGCCCACCCGCCAGCCCGCCATGGAGAAGGACTTGGTCATGGTGTAGAGCTCGACTGCCACGTCCTTGGCGCCCGGGACCTGCAGGAGGGAGGGCGGGCGGTACCCGTCGAAGCCGAGGTCGGCGTACGCGAAGTCGTGGACCAACACGACGTCGTGCAACCTGGCGAATTCCACCAGGCGCTCCATGAAGGCAAGGTCGACGCACGCCGTCGTCGGGTTGTGCGGGAAGGAGACCACGATCACCCGAGGCTTCGGCCAGGTCGACTGCCAGGTCTCGACGAGCGATGCGAAGAAGCTCTCGCCCGGCGCGGCCTCGGACGCGTCGCCACCCTGCTCGCCCGGTCCTTGGAGCGGGACCTGGTGCACGTCGGCCCCGGCGAACAGCGGTGCGTAGATGTGGATCGGGTACGACGGCGACGGCACCAGGGCGGAGTCACCCGGCTGGACCAGGACCCACATGACGTGCGACAGGCCCTCTTTGGCGCCGATCGTGGTCACGACCTCGGTGTCGGGGTCGAGCTCCACCGCCCAGTTGCGCTGGTAGAGCTCGGCAACGGCCTGACGCAGGTTCGGGATGCCCCGCGACGCCGAGTAGCGGTGGTTCCGCGGATTGCGTACCGCCTCGGCGAGCTTCTCCACGGCGACCGTCGGCGACGGCAGGTCTGGATTGCCGAAGCCGAAGTCGACGACGTCCACACCCCGCCGGCGCGCGTCCTCCTTCAGCGCGTTCATCACGGAGAACACGTACGGAGGAAGACCGTTTATGCGTCGGAACTCCATACGCCACGCTACCAAGCCGGCGGGGCTCCCACGGACCGGCGCGGCGGCACCTGGTCGCTCACCGGTCCCCGCGGCGCGCGGCCGTGGTGCTCGAAGGTGGGTGGGGGCCTCGCACGACCCGCGCCACGCGCCCGGGCGGCCGGACCATCCAGGCGAGCGCGGCGACTCCGGAGCCGATCGCGCTGAAGAGCCCCGTCCCCAGCGCGAGCGGCAGCCACTGCCCCACGCCGCCGGGGAGGTCGAGCGCCGTGGGCAGCGCGACGAGGGCCGTGCCCGCGACCCCGCCCGCGAGCCCCGTGAGCACGACGCGCCGTGCGACGGGCTCCCACGACCGGCGGTGGCGCGCCCGGCGCACCACCCGGTACCCGAGGTCTGCGACAAGGCCATCGGCATGCGCGCGCGTGATGGGCTCGAGGCATCGGTCCGTCCGCTCGCAGAACTCGTCGAATTCGAGCCGTCCCTCTGCCCGGGCCTTGGCGATCACCCGCAGCATCCGCGTGCGGATCTTGCCTGTCACGAGCTCTTCGAGATCCCCCGTCAGCCGTTCCACATCGGCCTGCGTGCGGGCGGTGACGAGCGACTCCATCCGGCGCTCGTAGAGGTCGGAAGCGCCGAAGCGCCCCGCGCGAGACGCCCGCGCGAGCTCGGCGGCGGCGGCCTCTCGGTCTCGCGCTCCCACGCGGCGCGCTGCGCTCCTGGCATCGACCTCGTCGGTGGACGGGGCCAGCCGCATGCGGCCGTGGCGGCGCTGGCGGTGCGGCGGCACGGGCCGTGCGTCGTCGGCGGCCGACGCGGTCACCGTCGCGCGCTCCCCCGTGACGCGACGAGGAGCTCACGCTGCCGTCGTGCCGCGCGGATGGCCGGCGGCAGCTCGTCGGGGTCGAGCTCGGGCACGACCGAGTGCGGCCGGCGGTACACCCCGACGGTGCGCATCGCCGGGGTGAGCGAGTACACGAAGGCGATCAGCCGGGCGACCGCGAGGTACACCGCGGCGGGGATCTGGTGGTCGATCTCGCACGTCGCGTACAGGTAGCGCGCGAGCGGTGGGTCCTCGACGACCGGGACGGTGTGGCGTCCCGCCTCCTCTTTGATCCGAAGCGCCAGCGCGTCCACGCCCTTGGCCACCACGCGGGGAGCGCCGCTCCGGGAGGGGTCGTACTGGATGGCGACCGCGAAGTGCGTGGGGTTCGTCACCACGACGTCGGCCGTCTTCACCGCGGCAATGACCTTGGAGCGTGCGATCGCGTACTGCTGGCGGCGGATCCTTCCCTTCACCTCCGGGCTGCCCTCCTGCTGGCGCCGCTCGTCCTTCACCTCCTGCTTGGTCATCTTCAGCTGGGTCTGGAGCTTGTGGCGCTTGACGCCGTAGTCGGCGAGGGCCAGCGCGAAGCCGACCACCGAGACGGTGCGGATGAACGAGATGACAGAGGACGCGAGGTAGGAGAGGGCCGGCCCGAGCGATGCGGGGCTCTTGCCGCCGAGCGTCATCACGATCGTGCGAAGGCTGAAGTAGGCCAGCACAGCGAGCACGAGGAGCCTCGAGAGCTGCTTGCCGAGCTCCCAGAGCGCTTGAGGGGAGACGAGGCGCTGGAGACCTTGCTTCGGGCTGATCGAGGAGAGCTTCGGGCGCGCCGCCTTGAAGGAGGCCGCTTTCCCGACCTGCGCGATCCCCGCGACGAGGCCGATCGCCATGAAGACGCCGCCCGTGATCGCAGCGAAGTCGAGGAACTGGCGGAGGCCGCCCTCCAAGACGCCGAGCGCGCCGCCGAGCGTCGGGTGCTGCATCACGCTCACCGCCGACGACGTCACCGCGAAGACGCGCGACTTGGCGAGCGAGAAGAGCCAGGGTAAGAGCATCGTCGCGGCGAGCATGGCGAGCCAGCCGCCGACCTCCGGGGACCGGGCGACCTGTCCTTTCTCGCGCGCCTCCTTCTTGTGCTTGGGCGTCGGCGCCTCGGTGCGCGCGTGCTTGTCCCCGGCGGCCACGCGTCACACCACCCCGAACATGTGGGCACCGTCACCGATACCGCGCGAGAGCAGGTTCGCTACGTCGTTTGGCAGGCCGGTGGCCGTCAAGGCCACCATCACGAGGACGAGGAAGATCTGGAACGGAAACCCGAGCAGCCAGACGTTGGCCTGGGGTGCGGCCTTGGAGAGGAGCGCCAGGACGACCTGGGCCGCGAACAGGACGAGCAGGATCGGCCCGGCGATCTCGAGCGACGCGGTGAAGAAGGCACCGAGATCCGTCACGATCACCGCCGCGACGGTCTTTTCGGTCTCGAGCGTGAAGCCCGGCCCCGAGAACGAGCGGATGAAGCCGTCGATCATGAGCAGGTAGCCGCCGGAGGTGAACAGGAGAAGCACTACCACTTGGGAGTAGAAGGTGCCCATCAGCGCGCTCTGTGTCCCGCTCAGCGGGTTCATCGACGGGGGGAGCGAGAGGCCGCCGGTGAGGTCGAGCAGTGTGCCGGCCGCGGAGACCGCGGAGAGCAGGAGCTGGACGACGAAACCCAGCGCGAGCCCGGTCATCACCTGCAGCACGAGCGCGCCGATCACGCCGGCCGTCGTGTGCGGCATGGGCAAGTGCTCGAGGCGCGGCGCGACGAGGATGGCGAGCCCGGAGGCCACGCCAACGGTCACGACCGCGGGGATGGCACCACGGCTCGAGAACGGCGTCACCACCATCATCCAGGCGAGCGCGCGCGCGAGCACGAGGAGGAACGCGATCAGCCACAGCTCGTTCACGTCGAGCGTCACGGGGTCACCCGCCGTGGAGGAGCTGGGGCAGCTCGCCGAACAGCTGGTGCACGTAGCCGGTGAACTGCCCGAGCATCCAGTGCCCGCCGATGGCGATGACGAGGCCGACGACCAAGAGCTTGGGGACGAAGGTGAGCGTCATCTCCTGGATCTGGGTCACCGACTGGAACAGCGAGATGGCCAGCCCCACGACCATCGCGGACAGGAGGATGGGCCCGGCGATCTTCGCCGCCATGATCATCGTCTGGGAGACGATCTCGAGCGCGACCTGCTGTGTCACTTGAAGCTCGTGATGAGCGACTGGACGACGAGCACCCACCCGTCGACGAGGACGAAGAGCAGCAGCTTGAACGGCAGCGACACCAGGGTCGGAGGCAGCATCACGATGCCCATCGACATGAGGGTGGAGGCCACGACGAGGTCGATGATCAAGAAGGGGACGAAGATCACGAACCCGATGATGAAGGCGTCCTTCAGCTGGGTGAGGAGGAAGGCGGGGATGATGGTCGTGAGGGAGTCACCCATCGGGTGCAGCGTCGACTGGTGGGCCACCTTGGCCGTGAGCGACAGCTCCTGGCGCCCGGTCTGCGCGAGCATCCACTGCTTCAGGGGTCGCTGACCTCGGTCGAAGGCCTGGACGGCGTTCAACGTCCCGTGCAGGTACGGCTGGAGCGCGACGTGGTTCAAGGTGGAGAGCGTCGGCGCCATGAGGAGCAGGCTGATGAACAGCGCCACGCCGATGAGCACCTGGTTCGGCGGGGTGGTGGTGAGCCCGAGCGCCTGGCGAGTGAGGCTCAGCACGATGACCACACGGGCAAACCCGGTCAGGAGGATCAAGATGGATGGCGCGAGCGTGAGCAGCGCGAGCGCCAGGATGATGAGGAGGCTGGACGACGGCTTGGACGCGCCGTTGCCCAGATTTATGGTGATCGACCCACCGGCCGCCAACAAGTAGTGCATCTCGCCTACGCCCCGTCTCGGAAGCCCCGTGGCTCACGCCGGTGCGACGCCGGTCAGCGCCGGACGGTCGCCTCTCTGAGCGCGTCGAGCCAACCGCGGATCGGACGCGACGCCGGCTGGCCGGAGTGCCCCGAGCCACGCGGCCTTGCAGCGAGGGCGCTGAGGTCGATCCCTTCGAGGCCCGCGCCACCGAAGGCGAACGTGCCGGTCGTGGGCTCGGGAGTCGAGAAGGGGCCGTTCCCGAGGGTCTGGGCGAGGCCGCTCCCCGCCGCGAGAGCAGCGTCGGCGGTGACGCCTGCGGAGCTCGAGCCCGACGCGTCGCCCTGCGCCTCACCGGCGGTGTGCAGCTCGCCCAAGGGAGTGAGCCCGGAGTCCGCGATGCCCACGAGGAACTGCTGGGTGCCCACCTGGACGACCGCCAGGCACTTGCCCTTGCCCAGGGGCTGGCGGCTCAGGATCGTGAGCCCGTGGTCGGCGCCGCGCTGGCGCAGGAAGGTGCCCGCCTTTCGCCCGGCGCTCCGGCCCGCGGCACGGCTGCGACCGACGAGCTTGGAGAGCCCCCAGATGCCGCCGACGATGATCCCCATCGCGACGACCATCTGCACCAGCACGTGCCCTATCGAGATGTCGGGCGTCGCTGCCACGTGGCTGGCTGCCAGGAGGGTCCCGGGCATCAGCTCTGTGCCTCCTGCGCGCTCTCGCCGCCGATGACCTCGGTGATCTGCACGCCGATCTCGGAGTCGCCGACGACGACCATCTCGCCACGAGCGAAGAGGGTCCCGTTCACCATCACGTCCACTGGGCTGCGGATCGGGCGGTCGAGCTCGATCGTGGTGTGGGGCTGTGCCGACAGCAGCTCGCGCAACGTCATCCGGGCACGTCCCAAGATGACCTCCACGCTCAGCTCCACGTCGCGCAGTGCATCGATGGGCAGCGATCGCCCCTCGGGACCGGCCGGTGCCGGCTCGTACAGCGCCACCGCAGGCGGGGCCGGGGCCACCTCCGTGCCTGCGGACGCTGGGTCCGCCACTGTCGTCGTCGCGGTCTCGCTCATGGTCTCTCCTCTCTCCATGACGTCACGGTGCAAGCGAGGCGCTTGCCCTTGGCGACCAGGAACCCTTTACCGATGCAGTAACCACCCGCGACGATGTCGAGCTGGGCGTCGCGGTCGTCCTTGTCGACGTGCAGTGGCACGACGTCGCCGACGCGCAACCCGATCACCTCGGTGGTGGTCAGCGCGATCGGTGCATAGGCCACGTGGATCTCGACGGGCACCGAGAGCAACCGCTTCTCGGTGTCCATCCAGCGCCGGGCGCTCATCTCGTCGTCGCCGCGCTGGAGCCGCTCGAAGGCCTCGAGCAGCGGGTGCAGCGAAGCGAGCGGGCAGTAGACGTACATGGGACGGCGATCCCCGTCGGCGATCGACACCGACATCTGGATCTGCAGGCACATCTCGCCCGGCCGGCCCATCTTGACGTAGATGCTGCTGCGCAGCGGCTGGACCGCGCCGACGTTCACCTCCACGAAGGCGTTGACCGCTGCTTGGAACGCGCCGAACACGTCCTCGGCCATCGTGCTCATCAGCTCGAACTCGAGGTCGGTCAGCACCAGTCGTTCGGGCTGCCGCTTGCCCTTGCCGCCGAGCTGGACGTCGACGAGGGTGAGCACGAGCTCGGCGGGGACGTGCAGGGCGACACGGCCGTCGAGCGACATGGCCGCGGCGGCGATGAAGGTCGGGTCCTCCATGTCCGCACGGAACTCGTCCCACGACTTCTGGTCGAAGCCGTCGACGGTGATGTGCACGGCTTGGCGAAGGTTGGCGCTGACGGCGCCGGCCATGCGCTGCGCGGCCGCTTCGAGGACCGGGACCAGCCGCCGGATACGGCCCCGGTCGATGACCTCCTGGTTTCGGATGTCGAACGATCGGACCCTCGCGTCGCCCACGGGGAGCAGCGCGGAGCTCATGGCGTCGCGATCTCTTCGTGCATGGCGCTCTTCGTCGGCGTGGGCATGTGCGCGGCCTCGGGCGGTGACGGTGGTCGTGTAGGGGATCGACCGTCCCTGGCCGGATGCGCTGTGCCGCCGTCGTGGCGCGCACCCGGAGTATCGGCACCGAGAAGCCGGGTCTTGAGCCCGGTGACGACGGAACTTGCGACCCGGCCTCCTCGGCGCCGACTTGGGATCAGATCTGCTCGAGCGCTTGCATGACCGTCTGGGTGGTCACGATCGCCCTCGTGTTGGCGGTGTAGGCCTCCTGGGCGGTGATGAGGTCGGTCAGCTCGGTGCCGAGGTTCACGTTGGACCCTTCGAGCTCGCCGCCGAGCAAGGTGCCCCGGATGCCGGTGCCGGCGACGCCGACCTGGGCCTGGCCGGAGTTGGCGCTCGTCTGGAACAGACCGTTCCCGATGTCCGCGAGGCCCCCGGGGTTCGTGAAGGAGGCGAGGGCGATCTGGCCGAGAGTCAGCGTCGCGCCGTTCGAGAACTTGCCGACGATGACGCCGTCGCTCGAGACCGAGTAGGTCGCGAGGTCCCCCGACGGATAGCCGTTCTGCGACACGGTCACGGTTGTGCCCCCGGTGAACTGGGTGAGGGCATTGGGCGAGCTCGACGGGGCCAGGTAGATCGAGAGTGTCCCCGTCGGGAAGCCTGTTGGCAACGCGAGCTTCAGTACGTAGCCTGTTGTCGACTGCTTCGTCGCCGCCGTCGCCGGTGTGAAGCTTGCGATCTTCCCGGTTGTCTTGTCGAAGGTGACCTTGACTGTCGACGGGAGAAGGTCCTTCATCGTTCCCTTCTCTGTCACTGTGGCTTTCACCTTCCACACGTTTGCCGTTGTCGGAGTGAAGGTGAGGACGATGGGGACGACCGTGCCGAGCGCGTTGTACGCGTCGACAGTCTGGGTCACCGCCTGGGGTTTTGTACCCGTGCCGTCCCACGCCGGCAGGTTCCCCTTCACTGTGATGCGGCTCGTGGTCTTCGCGGCGATCGCCTGGCCGGTCGGGATGGCGAGGTTGGAGACCGCGCCGTAGTTGATCTTGCCTGTGGCGGTCACATTCCAGCCCTGGACGACGGCGCCGCTCAGCGTCGTGAGTGTCCCCTTCGCGTCGACGGTGAGCGCGCCGTCGCGGGTGTAGAGCTGCTGGCCGTTGTCCTTCACCACGAGGTAGCCGTTGCCTGTGATGGCGACGTCTGTGGGGTTGCCCGTGGATTGGATTGTCCCTTCGGCGAGGTTGGTGTTCACGGCCACGACACGGACACCCGAGCCGATCGCGACAGGGTTTATGCCGCCGCTTGTTGTAGTCGGCGCCGTCGCGCCGGTGATCTGCTCCGCGAGCAGGTCGCCGAACATCACTGTGCCGGACTTGTACCCGATGGTGTTCACGTTCGCGACGTTGTTCGCGATCTCGTCGAGGTAGGTCTGGTCGGCGGTG
>JAJZJC010000080.1 GCA_021810205.1 Actinomycetes bacterium | reverse complement strand
ACCGCAGAGTCCTTGCCGCCGCTGAAGAGGAGCACGGGGCGCTCGGACTCTGCAGCGACCTCGCGCAGCACGAAGATGGCGTGGGACTCCAAGAGCGCGAGATGGTCGAGGCGTCGGGGAGGGGTGGTCGTGTGATGAGTCGTCATCGCGTCGCTTTTGCTCGGCTCCCATCGCCTGTTGCTCGTGCCGGTCGCTGGCTGCCGTGGCACCCTGTGCGGACCGACCTTGAAATATGACCTTATCAGTCATATATAGTGCCTTCATGGCATTGGTTCAAGCAGGCTCCGACGTCGAGCTCGGATCGCACGATCCCTCTGGCTCCCATGTCGGGCTCGGCTCCCTTTCGGCCGCCACCGCGCCGGAGCAGTGGTAGCGGTGCCAGGCGACCAGGACGACCGCTACGGCTTCGGATTCCACGGCCGGCAACGACCGCAGCGCTTCGTGCGACCCTACCGCCACATCGGTGCACTGAATTCGGTGGAGCAGTTGAAGCTCGACCGGCACCCCTTCGAGGTGGCTCGGGCCATCGTCGAGCGCTACAGCGCCGAGGGTGTCGACGCGCTCATGGCCGTCCCCGGCGAGGTGGAACGCTTGAAATGGGTCGGGCTCTATCCCCAACGCCAAGGCGGCGACGCGTTCATGATGCGGGTGAAGGTGCCGGGGGGCGTGCTGAGCGCGCCCCAGGCACGTGAGATAGGGATTGCCGCCGAGGCGTTCGCGCGCGGCCCCGAGGACCACGCTGTCTTCGGCAACCGCTACGCCGACATCACGACTCGCCAGACCCTGCAGCTTCACTGGCTGCGTATCGAGGACATCCCACGTATCTGGCAGCGCTTCGCCGAGGTCGGGCTGACTACCGTCCAGGCGTGCGGCGACTGCGCGCGCAACGTGACCTGCTGCCCGGTGTCAGGCGTCGACGCCGGCGAGGTCCTGGACGCGCTGGCGGTCGCCCGCGCCATCTCGGCCTACTTCACCGGCAACCGCGACCATGCCAACCTCCCGCGCAAGTTCAAGATCGGCGTCACCGGATGCCTCGAGGACTGCGCTCGAGTGGAGATCGACGACATCGGGCTATGGCCGGCGCGAGGGGCTGAGGGCGCCGTCGGCTTCAACATGCTCGTCGGCGGGGGCCTCTCCGACGGGGAACGGTTGGCCTCCGACATCGACGTCTTCGTCCCTCCCGAGCGGGCGGTGGACCTGTGCCGAGGTGTAGCGGAGGTGTTCGGCGAGCTCGGCAATCGTGAGCACCGCGGCTTGTCGCGGATGCGCTACCTCGTGCAGGAGCTCGGCCCCGAGGGATTCCGTGCGGAGCTCGCGGCTCGGGTCGACTTCGAGCTGGCCCCCGCCGGCGAGGAGCTGACCCAGCGGTTCCGAGGTGACCACGTGGGGGTGCACCCCCAGCGCCAACCCGACGTGGTCTACGTCGGCTGCGCCGTCCCGGTCGGCCGGCTCCACGGTATTGACCTCGTCGACGCGGCTCGGCTGGCCGAGATCTACGGGGACGGGACGGTCCGTCTGGGCCCCGACCAGAACCTGGTGCTGTCGGGCATCCCCGAGGAGCGGCTCGACGACCTGCTCGCCGAACCGTTCCTCCAGACGTACTCACCCTTCCCTGGTCCGTTCACCCGCGGCGCGGTTGCCTGCACCGGCAGCGAGTTCTGCCGGTTCGCGGTGGTCGAGACCAAGGCCCGAGCGGCGAGCTGGGCCCGAGCGCTCGACGACCGGCTTGGCCAGCTTCTTGCATCCGAAGGTCCCGACAGCGGTCACGGGCGTGTCGCCGCCGGTGCGGTGCGCGGCACAGATCTCGGGGTGTTCCGTGTCCACTTCTCCGGCTGCTCGGCATCGTGCGCGCAGCCCCAGATCGCGGACGTGGGGCTCCGGGGCGATATCGCGCATCTCGAGGACCGCATCGTGGAAGCCGCAGACGTTGGGTTGGGCGGTTCGCTCGGCCCGGAGCCGGGCTTCATACGTTGGGTCGCGGGCGCCGTGCCCGTCGACCGGCTCCCCGATGCCCTGACGCGGATCTACGCGCGCTACCTCTCCGATCGTCGCGACGACGAACCGTTCTCCCGATGGGCACGCCGGTACTCGGTCGACGAGCTGCGCTCGGTGCTCGAAGGCGGCGAGACGCGCGGGCTCCACGACGTGGACGTGACCTGCGACGAGGGAGTGCGGCGATGAAGCGATACCGGGTGCGCGAGCAGATGAACGGCATCGCGGAGCCGCCGGGAAAGGTCTGGTTCTGGGAACTTGCGGCCGGTGTGATCGATGCCGACCGCTGCATCCGCTGTGGGACCTGCGTCGCAGCGTGCCCGTCGAATTCGATCGGGGTGCACCGGATGACCGGGCTTCCTGAACTGGTGAAGATGTGCACCGGCTGCTCGCTCTGCTGGGATTTCTGCCCCCGTGGCGGCCTGCGCTACGAGGCGCTGTGGCCGCCGTCGACCCCCGAGGTCACAAAGGCGACCGAGCCGTTCGAGACAGCCTCGGAGGCATCCGTCGGCGCCTGGAAGATCACCGGTGGACCGCCCGGTGACGGGCTGGGCGCGCTGCTCGAGCGCTACGCCGTGCGCGCCGGAGTGAAGGCTCCCGGCGTCCAGGATGGCGGCGCGGTGACGGCGATACTCTCGGCACTCCTCGCTGCAGGGGAGATCGACGGTGCCGTCGTGTCAAAGCCGAGCAGCGGCCGCGACGAGCCGTGGAAGGGTGTCGCCACCGTTGCCACGACCGAAGCGGAGCTCGTGGCAGCGGCCGGCAGCTTCTACAACCAGACGATGGCACTCGCCGAACTGGACCTCTCGCGCTACCCGGCACTGCCGCGGCGACCGAAGCTCGCCGTCGTGGGCACCCCGTGCGAAGTGCAGGGCCTGCGCGCGATGCAGGTGCGACCCTGGGCGACGGGCGCACACCGGGTGGACGCAGTGGTCCTCACGATCGCACTGTTGTGCACCAAGAGCTTCGACTACGAGGCGCTCGTGCTTCGCGAGCTTCGCGATCGGCGCCGTATCGATCTCGAGCGCGTCTCGAAGATCGACGTCGTGCGCGGCCGGCTCGTCGTCGAGTACCGCGACGGCCAAGTAGCGCTCGACGAGCCGGTGAAGGACTTCCACGGGGCGGCATTGAAGGGCTGCGAGGAGTGCGCGGACTTCCTTGGGCGTAGTGCGGATCTCTCGGTCGGCAGCGTCGGCTCCACTGTCGGGTGGACCAGCGTGCTCGTGCGTACCGAGCGCGGCCGACGTGCGTTCGGGAAGGCTCGGGCGCGCCTGGACGTGCGCGAGCTGGACGACGTCGCCGCGCTGCATCGGCTCGACGCGCTGGACAAGCGCACCGCCCTGCGGGCGCTCCAGCGGCGCTTCGACCCCGACGCCCCGCTCTTCATCGACTACGAGGAGCACGTCCGCGGCTACGACGGCACGCCACGCCAGCCGGTGCTGATTCGACGATGAGCGCGAGAGCGTCTCGTGCCGAGCCGGCGTGGCCATGGCTCCACTTGCCCGACGAGCCGATCGGCCAGCGCGACGCCTGGCGAGCGGCGGTGCGACGCGGGGTGGAGCTGACCGAGGTGGTCGGCGGTCCCGGCGGGATCGCCGAGTGGCTCTGGGCGCGCTGGTCGGTCCTCGGTCGCGCCGACACGAGCGCAGAGGACCTCAGAGCCGTAGCCCTCGGCTACCGCAGAGAGCTCTGGCTGTGGCTCTTCGGCGACCGGACGTGGACCCAGTGCTGCGCAGGGCTGATCGGTCGGTTGCGGCGTCGCCAGCCGACCCACGTGCGGGAGCCTGCGGGGCACGGCGAGCGCCGGTGACCGTCCACCTCGCGGGTGCGGCTGCACCGCACCGCACAGCTCCCATGGCGCACCGTTCCTAGACACTGAGCAGGACTGAGTCCTGCCCTGTGGGTGGCCCCGAACGGTCTTGGGCCACCTGGTCCCCTTCGCTTCCGGTGGGCACTGTGGTCTTACTTCCACCGTCCGGGGTGTGCCGTGTGCACACCGTCGGTGGTTGCCTCACGCCTTCCCTTGGCAAAGGTTCCCTGTGGGTAACGCGCTCGGCCAGTGCGTCAGCTGTCCCAGCTGTCGGAATGGGCCATCCATTGGAGGCACTCGCAGTAGCTCGTTCCCCATCCTCTGGTGAGGTCCGAGCGCTCGTGCCCCGTCTCCGGATTCGCTGTCCGAGCCCACGTCTCCCGACGGCCACCGATGCCGCATGGTGACCGCTGAGAGAAGCTTCTGGGTGTTGCGCCTTCAGTGGGGCGAGCCAGTGCTGGCTTCCCCACAAAGAGGTGTAGGCGGGGTCGACGGCGATGACCGCCACCTTGTGGTTGTAGGCCATCTGGGTGAGCCGGTCACGCAGCTTGGCGGTCGGCAGCCCAAAGATGTGGCGGCGGAAGGTCTTGCCCCTCTTGCCTCGTGAGGGGCGGTTGCCTGAGTGCTCCCGGCCCTCTGTGCGCTGTGCTTTGAAGTCGAGGTTCTCGATGACGACCGCCCCAGCGTGGTGGGCGTCTGCAAGACCAAGAACCTGTGAGATGACATCTCTCACCCGTGCGTCACGAGTCGTAGTGGACAAACCGTCCAAGACAAGGGGAATCGTGATCGGGGTGCCCAGAGGGTTGCCGTAGCAGTCGAGCACGCAGAGCGCCAGATGTCCGACGTTCAAGTCGACGGCGACCACCGGCCCGCGCCGGAGCTGGTCCAAGGTGGCGATGGGGACAGCGCCCGTCTTCCATGAGGCGTCGATGTACCAGCGGCCTTCTTCGGGTCATGCGAGATGTCGTAGCGGATCGCGCCACCACTTGCTTGCGCCCCAACCTCGTCACCGCGATGAGTGAAGGTGGCCGGAGCGCTCAGCCGGTAGCGGCCGTGGGGGCGATTGGCCAAGTGGGTGAGCGGCGCAGGGAGCTTAAGCTCGACCCAGTGCTCGATCGGGTGCCAGCGGATGGTCTCGTTCCCCCACGCCTTGTCCTTCTCACCGTCGGCGGTGATGAACCACCTCGAGGCCTCCCACCCACAGCGCCACTCGGTTTCGCTCTGGCCGGCGGCACACAGGTTGTGTCGCAGACGCGCCAGTCGCTTCCCGCCCCGACAGACACTTGGGGTGCCGGCCTCGAGTTGTGCCTCGACGTCCTTCAACCGTACAGAGAGGACCTGAAGCCGCCGCTGCTTCTCCCAGCGCTCGGCCGGACTCGAGTAGCCGTAGTAGTGGCCCAACTTGGCTCCTGCGGGGGCCTTGGTACGTCCGGCAAGCTTCTTGGTCCTCGTAGAAAGTGACACCCGCTCGGCTTTCAGGTTTCGCATCGCGAGGCCATAGGCGTCCTCGGTGGTCCTCGTGATAGCCCCTGCCCACCGAGACGATGACGCTTTGGTCAGCGCCTGCTTGCGGGAACGGCGTGACTCAGCCCGCTTTTTTGGATCCAAGGCCCCTTCTTTGCAACGTGCCGCGAGGTCACCTGACGCCAGGGACCCGAGGTGGCTGCCCACGGCAACGAGCACCTGGGCATCGTGGTCGTCCACCCTCAGCCGGGTGCGGACCCTGGCGCCGCCGGGAGGCGCCACCACGAAGGGTGCAGCCATCTTGCGCAGCGTCTTCGTGTGGCTCACGAGACCAGCGTTTCATCCAGATGTGACAGCGCCCATCGGCCCCACGTCTCTTGCGGCACAGCGCAGTGCCTTCTCTGCCCTGTTGCGAGCCCACGTCTCCCGGAGAGCCGGGCGCAGAACGACGTGAGCACCTCGGTCACGTCGCGCACCAAGTCGTCATCGACTTCACCGTCGTCGGTGATCACCAGCCTTCTGCCCGAGGCTGCCAGAGTAGCGTCGACAAGCTCGGTGTTCATCCTCCCGAGCCGGTCCCCGTGCTCGACCACGACCGTGGTCACCGTCGGGTCCGAAAGCAGGCGACGGAGCTTGGTGCGCGCCCCGTTCATCGCCGAGCCGACTTCTGCCTCTACCCGGACGGCAGGCTGGCCAGCCTGGGCTGCCCACTCGGAGAGCCGAGCCACCTGACGGTCGAGGTCACCTCGCTGGTCGTGGGAGGACACCCGGGCGTAGAGACCGAGTGCGTCGCGATGCGTTGGTTGGCGCGTCGGGGGAGACGAGGATGGTCCTCTCGTTCACCCTGATCGCGCGGACCGGCAGGGTCCCGTTGCAGAACCAGCGAGAGGCCGTCTGCGGGTGCACCCCTTGCAGCCTCGCCCACTGGGTCACGTTCGCATCCACATGGCATCACTCGAACGAGTGTTCGTTGTGTATGGCTCACATGTTGGGCAGCTGCTCCCAACCCTCGTGGGCGGGCATCAGGAGAGCGGTTGGAGGAGCCGCGTAGTGCTCGGCGTCGGCGGCGTGTTGTGCACCCGGGCTCGAACGCGGACTGTTGACGTCATGCGATCAGTCACACAAGACTGATCGCATGAGTCTCTCGCGCTTGGTCGTCCTGGGACTTCTTGCCGAGCACGGACCGCTGTACGGTCACGAGCTCCGCCGAGCAGCCGAGGCGCGGCACGTCGAGTCCTGGGGCGGGGTGGGGCCCGGCGCCTTGTACCGCGAACTGCACCAGCTCGAGGCCGAAGACCTGATCGAGCTCGTTCGTAACGAGCAGGTCGGCAAGCGTCCCCCTCGCGCCGTCTACCGGGTGACCGACGCCGGGCGCGAGGCGCTGCGGGCACTTCGCGCCGAGACGCTCGGCGCATTCGATCGCCCCCCCGACCCAGTGGGTGTCGCCCTGCTCTTCGGCGGTGCCGAGGACCTCGAGGAGCTGCTCGGGGCACTGGGGCGTCGGCACGTGGCCGCGATCGCCGCCCTCGATAGCCTGCAGGCCAAACGGGCTCGCCTCGAAGAGCTGGGCGTGCTCGGTGCCTCCGGACGGGCGGTCTTCCGCCGCGCCGAGCTGTACCTGGGGGCCGAGCTGGCCTGGCACGAGGAGTGCGCCTCGGTGCTGTGCGCGGAGACCGCAGGGGATCTCGGGACCGCCGGTGTCGCCCGAGATCCGAGTGTCGTCCGAGATGGTACCGGTGGCATCGGCGCGGCCCGGGAGCGGCGCGCCGAGCGCGTCAGCACGCCCGCAGTGGGCAAGAAGGGGGGGGCGACGCGATGACTCGCGAGCCGACCATCGGGACGGCGCCAGCGGTCGACGAGCAGCGCGGGCGCTCTGCTCGCACCGGTCTCGCCATGGTGGTGGTCATGACCGGGGTCCTCATCACCGCGGTGGACACGACGATCGTCGTGCTGGCGCTCCCCGAGATCGAGCGCGGCTTGGACGTGGCGCTCTCCTCGGTCATCTGGGTCGTCATCGGCTACCTGCTCGTCATCACCCTGCTCGCCACCCAGGTCGGCCGGCTCGGGGACATGTTCGGTCGGGTGCGGATGTACGAGGCAGGGTTCTTGGTCTTCGTCGTCGGCTCGCTGCTGTGCGCGCTGGCCTGGAACGAAGCGGCCATCATCGGCTTTCGAGTCCTCCAGGGCATCGGTGGGGCGCTCGTCACCGCCAACAGCGGGGCGATCATCGCCGACCTCTACCCGCCCGAGCGGCGCGGTCGGGCCTACGGGTACAACGCGGTGGGCTGGAGCCTCGGGGCGGTCCTCGGCATCGTCCTCGGCGGTCTGATCGTCACCTACATCTCGTGGCGGTGGATCTTCGGGATCAACGTGCCGATCGGTGCCGGTGCGCTGATCCTGGCGACGAGGGTCCTGCACGACCGCGGCGAACGGGCCCGGCGCCGGCTCGACCTCCTCGGCATGGTCACCCTCGGCCTCGGCCTGTTCGGCGTGCTGTGGGCCATGACCACGCTCGCCACCTCGTCCCTGGACCCGACCGTCCTCGGCTACCTCATCGGCGGGGTGGTGCTCATCGGTGTCTTCGTCGTCGTCGAGGCACACCAGCGCGAGCCGATGCTCGACCTCTCGCTGTTCAAGATCCCGACCCTCGCCCCGACGCTGCTCGCCTCGCTGTTCCAAGGGCTCGCCAACTTCGCCGTGCTGTTCTTGGTCATCATGTACCTCCAAGGTCCACGCGGGCTCTCTCCCATTCACGCCTCGTTGCTCCTCGTGCCCGGCTACGTCGTCGGCTCGGCCATCGGCCCCTACGCCGGGCGCCTGGCGGACCGGCTCGGGCCGGTGCTGCCGGCGACGGTCGGGCTCGGTGTCCAAGTGGTTGCGCTGTTCGTCTACGCGCAGCTCGCGATCGGGAGCGGGCTGTGGCTGGTGGTCGTGGCGAGCGTGGTCAACGGGGTCGGAGCGAGCGGGTTCTTCCCGGCGAACTCGGCTGCGGTGATGAAGGCCTCCCCGCCTGCGGTGTTCGGGGTCTCCTCGGGGATGCTGCGCACCTTCGCGAACATCGGCATGGTGTTCTCGTTCGCGGTGGCGATCCTCGTTGCCTCCCGCTCGATCTCCAAGCACCTGGCCTTCGCCATCTTCGTCGGCACGACCAGGCTCCACGGTCATGTGGCGATCGCCTTCACCACCGGGCTCCACGCCGCCTTCTACGCCTCGATGAGCTTCATGGTCCTCGCCGCCCTGCTCTCGGCATCGAGGGGTCGCAGAGCGCGCCCGACGACCGCGTCGCCGCGCTAGCGGCAGCCGGCAGGCGATCCTGGTGTCGCAGCTCCGGCCTGCGGGGTGCGTCTGCGTGTCAGCCCGGCGCCACCGGCAACGCCACCGTTACCCTGGACCCGCCGGTCACGCAACCTTCCACCAGTTGCTGTACCGCTGTAGACTGTCGTCGGTCATCGAAGACGATGCACGAGGTGTACCGATGGTGCACGCACTGGAGCGAGTTCGACACGCTCGCAACTTCTCGGCGTCTCAGCGGGGTTTGCTTCTCGGCGGCTTCGTCGCCCCTCTCGGCATGGGCTGGGGTCTTCCCGTTCATCGGCTCGGACTTCGGCTTCTCTCATGACGGCACCACGGCGCGGGCCTCGAACGTCGTCGGCGCCGGGCTCTTGATGTTGCGCTGCGGCGCCTGGCGGGCGCGACGGCATGGTGCTGAGCGCCGACGGCGGCCCGGTCGGACGGGAGATATGGAGGGAGGCCAGCTGCGATGCACAACCGGCTCTGGCGGTTCTTGGTCCACTCCGTCGCCGGCTTCGTTGCCGGCACGCCCTGGTCGCCTCTGTTGCTCTACCCTGATCAGTCGACCATCGACCGCTCGAGTCCGAGCCTCCGAAATCCTGGGCGCCCACCCGCCCGACGGCGTCGAAGAGGTCGGAGAAGCAGCCAACCGGGTATCGCCGAGGAGTGCGAGGCGTTCCTCGCCGGTCGGTACCACGAACTGCTCTTGCGGGAGCATCTTGAAATCCCCGGATGGGCCTGGGTCAATCCCTTGGCCCACGCGGACTGCGCCGAACTGGAACGCCTGGCCAACCAGGTGCCCCGGCGCCACCACCCGCTGGCGCTGTCGTACCTGGCCGACGAGGTCCTACTGCGCGCTCGCCATGACGCCAGGACCCTCGAGCAGATCCAGCGCGAGACCCTGATGCCCCTGGAGGGCATCCTGCTGCACCAATCAGGCCCGATCGAGCTCGCCGACCTGGCGACGACCATTGCACGCCAACTCGAGCGGAGGCTCCCTCCGCCCGCCCGACCGGAAGGTCGAGCCTGACCCGATCGGCCGAGGGCTCAGAATGCCGGCGGGATCGGCCGATCGTGCCGACCCCCCGCACCCCATCAGATGGCGGGTGCGCCATGTAGTTGCTGGTCGATGAGGAGATACCCCTCGCCCCCCGAACACTCGGAGGGGGATTCGCTCATGCCTGGTGGTGGTCGCCGGGGCGGGTTCGCCCGGCCGCCGGCAGGTTCCGCACGCCGTCGTCCGGGGTGCTCGGACCGGCTGCGTCCCCGTTGGCGCCATCGACACCGGCCGGTACCAGGGTGCCACCGAACCGGTCGGAGTCGTCCCCGGCAGTCACTTGCGTGGCGTCGGCGGGGGTCTCGGCCGGTTCGCGGTAGTGGTACTTGCCACCCCGCAACCACGACGCGCCCGCTGCCAAGAGGAGCGCGGCCATCCCGAAGAACAGTGCCTCGTCGAGGCCACTGCCGAATGGTTTGGAGATGAGCGCCGGGAAGAACGAGCGCCCGACGAGGTACGCAGCCCTGGTGTGCGACAGGTGGGGGAGCACCGGCGCAAGCAGGGTCTTCATCGGGTTGTACCCCAAGAGCGCGGCGAACATGGTGCTGGTGGGCGGCAGCGTGGAGACAGCCAGCGCAGCGTGGCGAGGAACGCCTTGGGCAACCAGCCCCGAAAACATCGCGTGCGGCAGGCTGGAGGCAAGGCCGGTGATGATGAGGGTGAAGAACACCCCGATGGAGAGCACCATGGCCGAGTTCTGGAAGGTGGCCACCATGCCAGCTCCTGCCCCGCGCTGCGCGGGTGGCAGGCTGTTCATGATCCCGGCCCGGTTCGGCGACGCGAACAAGCCCATCCCCAGTCCGTTCAGCAGCAGAAGGAGCGCGAACCACACGTAGGAGAAGTCGACCGGGACCAGGGTCAAGAGCCCGAAGCTGAGCGCCGCGACGAGCATGCCGCCCGTGGCGAACGGTCGGGCGCCGAAGTGGTCAGAGAGGTAGCCCGACGCGGGGCCGGCGAGCAGGAATCCGGCCGTCATCGGCAGCATGTAGATCCCCGCCCACAGCGGGGTGTTGGCAAAGGCATAGCCATGGCGGGGCAGCCAGATGCCCTGCAGCCAGATGATGAGCATGAACATCATGCCGCCACGGCCGAGGCCCGCCAGCAGGCTGGCGAAGTTGCCGGCGGCGAACGCCCGGATCCGGAAGAGCGGCAGGCGAAACATCGGATTGGCGACCTTGGTCTCGATGTAGCCGAAGATGACCAGCACGGCCACGCCGCCGAACAGCATCGACAGGACGAACGGGCTCGTCCAGCCCATGGTGTGGCCGCCGTAGGGGATGATGCCGTAGGTGATGCCGACCAGCACGGCGATCAGGCCGACGGCGAAGGTGAGGTTGCCCCACCAGTCGATGCGCGACGGCGTGCGGACCCCCGTGTCGCGCAGCTTCAGGTACGACCACACGGTACCGAAGAGACCGAACGGTATCGACACCACGAAGATCAGGCGCCAGTCCACCGGTCCGAGGAGACCGCCGAGGATGAGCCCGATGAACGACCCGGCGATGCCGGCCACGTTGTTGATGCCCAGGGCGAGACCCCGCTCGTCCTCGGGGAACGCGTCGGTCAGGATGGCCGAGGAGTTGGCGAAGAGGAAGGCTGCGCCGACCCCCTGGCCGATCCGCATGGCGATCAGCCACAGTGCCCCTGCGCTGCCGTACAGCCAATCGACAGCGAGGAGGACCGAGAAGGTGGTGAAGATGACGAAGCCGAGGTTGTACATCTTCACCCGGCCGAACATGTCACCCAAGCGGCCGAGACTCACCACCAGCACCGCCGTGACGACCAGGAACCCCAAGATCAGCCACAGCAGATAGCTGGTGTTGGCCGGCACGAGGGGATTGACCCGCAACCCCTTGAACACGTCTGGCAGCGCGATCAGCATGATCGACATGTTGATCGTCGCCATGAGGATCCCGACGGTGGTGTTGGACAACGCGATCCACTTGTAGGGCACCGCGCGCCCGCCATCACCCGTAGCGTCGCCACCTTCGACTGGGGCAGTGATCACACCGTGACCTCCTCGGCCCATGGGGGCCCACGCGGGCCCGTCGGCTCAGCTGCTTTACGTTCCCGTCAACGTTAGATATTAGTCCACGCTTGTGGCCGCGGTCCCATGACGTCGAAGACCTTGGCGGGTGCGCAAACTTCCGCTCCTCTTCGACGTGGCGGTGCCGTCGGCCTCGCGACGCAAGTGCGGCAGGCTTCCACTGCACGAGCGAGCGGCCCGCTCACGGGCCGGCTGCGTCGGTGAGCGCCACGGTCGGCACCTGACCGAGGGCCTCGGCAAAGAAGGAGAG
>JAJZJC010000079.1 GCA_021810205.1 Actinomycetes bacterium | reverse complement strand
CCATCAACATCAAGCGGCGGGCGCTCCAGTCCGTCCTGGCCGGTGGAACGCCGGTCACAGCGTTCCCGGGTACGAACCGGGACTCCTCGAAAGAGGAGGCAGAGCCCTCTGGGTTGCCATGGCTGGGAAGCGCGAACAAGAGCAGGGTCCGTATCACCGTCGGGAGCAAGGGGTGACCCCGGTCACTCCGACCTCTCGTCGGCAGAGGCCCGAAAGCCCGAGCCCAAAGGGGGACTTCCGACTGGAAGCCTTCCGCCTTCAGGCAGAGGTAGTTCACGGCCACGAGCCGCACGAGGCAGTGCACCGCGCTGCCTGCATGTGCGAGCACTCGAAGGGCCGCGCGCGTTGACGTGCCGCCGAGCCCACCGGTAATTTCCGTATACGGAGCACCTGCATGGGGGGCACATGACGAGCACTACCGACCAGAGCCACCTCGACGCCTTCTATGCCGATGTCGCCGCGTACGACCTCCAGCCGCTGTGGACCCAGACGTCGGATCTCCTGCCCCCCTCCCCCTGCCCGTCCGCCGTCCCCTGGCTGTGGAGATGGGAGACGCTGCGCGCGCTGGTGGAGCGGGCGAGCAGGCTCGTGCCCATCGAGCGAGGTGGCGAGCGGCGCGTCCTCGCGTTGGCGAACCCGGGTCTCCATGGCCTCCCGTATGCCACCCCCACCCTCTGGGGCGCGATGCAGATCGTCGGGCCTGGCGAGTCGGCGCCTGCCCACCGCCACACTGCGGCGGCGATCCGCTTCGTGCTCGAAGGTGAAGGACTGTGGACCACCGTCGACGGTGACGCGTGCGAGATGCGCACGGGGGACTTGGTCCTGACCCCCAGCTGGGCGTTTCACGACCACACCAACCATGGTTCGGTCCCCATGGTGTGGTTCGACGGCCTGGACCTACCGCTCGTCAAGGCTCTCGACGCCGTGTTCTTCGAGCCGTACAAGGACCGACTGCAGCCGGTCGAGGCAAAGAACGCATCCGAGTCGAGGGTAGCTGGCCGCGCACTGCTGGCACGAGGGACCCAGGTCGGACATGACGGCTCCCCCCTCCTCGTCTACCGCTGGCCCGAGACCGACCGCGCGTTGGACGCACTGCTCGCGCAGGATGGTGGCACGGTGGCGAGCATCGAGTTCACGAACCCGACGACGGGTGGACCGGTGCTGCCGACGATCGGGTGTGCGATGCACCGGCTCAGGTCGACCACCGTCACGACGCCGTGGCGCAAGACCGGGTCGTCGGTGTTCGTGGTCCATCGTGGAAGCGGCGTCACGGTGGCCGGGTCGGCGGTCCTGCGCTGGTCACGAGGCGACATGTTCGTCGTTCCTTCCTGGTGCCCCACGTATCACGCGTCGCTGGAGGACTCCGACTTGTTCGAGCTCTCCGACGAGCCGGTCCTTCGCGCCCTGCGCCTCTACAGGGAAGAGGCGGTGCCCGACGCGCGCGATGCCGCGGAGCTGTGGAGCTCTGCAGTGTCGGGATGAGCTCCGCAGCGCGCGTCCTGTTGACCGGCGCGGCAACGTCTTGAACCGCTTGGACAAGGCGAGGAGACGCATGTGCGCTTGGCGATCTTCAACGACTACAGGCTTGGCGTCGTCGATGCCGCGGGTCAGCGGCTCACCGACGTCACCGCTGAGCTCGGCGGGCGATGGGAGCCGGAAGCCTTCGGGGCGGGGTGGTGGCTGCGGCTGTGTCGTGACTTCGACGAATTGAGACCGCAGATCGAGGCTGCCTGCGACCGAGGAGAGGTGCTCGAGCTCGAAACGGTCGTCCTTCGTGCCCCGGTCTTGAACCCCGGCAAGGTTGTCGCGACCGCCATGAACTACGCAGATCACGTCGACGAGATGCGCGACACGGTCTTGCAACGGGTGGCCGGTCGCGTCGATCCCGCGCTCCTCGACTTCGACGTGTTCTTGAAGGCAACGTCTTCGATCGTCGGCCCTGGATCGCACGTCGTCTTGCCCGCCATCGCGTTGCGCGAGCAAAAGGAGGTGCACCACGAAGGGGAGCTCGGGGTCGTCATCGGCCGAGCTGGCATCGACATTCGCGAAGAGGACGCCTTGGGCCACGTCCTTGGGTACGTGATCGGCCTCGACATGGTGCTGAGGGGCCACGGTGACCGATCGCGTCGCAAGAGCTACGACACCTTCACGCCCCTTGGCCCCTGGCTCACCACCGCGGATGAGATCGGTGATCCGAAGGGGTTGGACATCCACCTCAGCGTCGGTGGGGCGACGCGCCAACGTGCCAACACCGACCAGATGATCGTCAGCGTCCCTGGGATCATCGCCCATGCGTCGTCGATCATGCGCCTGGAGCCAGGCGACGTGATCTTGACTGGTGCACCGCCGGGTGTGGGGGAAGTGAACGCCGGCGACACGGTCGACGTCACCATCTCGAAGTTGGGCACGCTCGAGGTGCACGTGACGGCCGACGACGCGGCTCGACAGCGGGCGCTGGACGAGATCAACGCGCGTGGTGGCGTCGGGCCGGGGGCGCCGTCCGGCCGAGCCTGAGCATTGGACCGTCCGGATGCGTCGACCGACGAGCGCGAATGATTCGGCTCGCGTTCTTTTTCTCGCGGTCGAGACCGACGCAGGCGTGAATCGCGATTTCGAGAAGCACAAGAGCCTGGCCGGACGAGTCGCGCTTCATTGGGCGCGACGACCAACTGACCAATTGATGGAAACGCAGGACCGGTTCGGCGACGTGGTCACTGGTGCGACGCCGCTTCGTCGCATCGTCGAGCCCGAGGACCAGTTGGGTCTCGGTGAGGACCGTGAGCACGTGGCCCAATGCAGTCTCCGGCCCAATGCAGTCTCCGGCCGGCCAGCGGTTGCCGCGATCTCTCTTCTCCGCGTCGCTCCCTGAGAGATGGCACCGAGCACGGAGAAGTACACGGCGGCATCGGTGAGTCTCGGCTCTTGTGCCAAGAGGGCGCTGCCTTCACGGAACATCGCCGGCGCCGAGTCGCGCAGGGTTGTCACCGCCCAGTCGTGGAGTTCGGACACCGACGACGGGGTGGACCCGCACATGTCGAGGTACGCCGGCGTTCCACCAACAGGCGCGTGCAGCATCACCGAGGGTCGGGGTCTAGCGCAGTGCCCCAGTAGCGAGCCGCGTCATGGAACGAGAAGGGGTGGACCATCAGCTCGAGCGCCGCTCGACCTCTGAGCGGCGCACCCCCGGCAAGGAGTCCCCGCATGGTGGAAAGGGCCGACCCGCACAGCACGAGACGCGCCCGGGACTACCTCGTCACCGGCGATCGCGGGCTCGAGCGCGCTTGGAGAACGGACGGAAGCTCCGGCGCAGTCTGCAAGAGGTAGGGGAGCTCGTCGACAACCACGAGGCCATCGAGCGAGAGTAGGGAGGACAGCGCTTCCTCCCAAGATGCGAAGGCGACCCGGCCCTGCGTGATCCAGCCGCCGCAGGGCCCCGATGGCCCTGGTGCGTGTGGGCGCCGCTCGTCGCGGCCACCATGGCCCCTGTGCGGGCACGCGGCGCCGGCACGCATGGCGGGGAGGGTCGCCAAGCACACGGATGCAGTGCCGAGTTCTTGGCCGCGTCGGGTGCCCTGCTGGTGCAGGGATTCCTGCAATTGGGCAGAACCTTGGGTAGCCGACACACGCCCGGCGTAGCGTACGACGCCAGGAGCCACCATGCGCGATAGGTCAAACGAGTGCAATAGCCGTGACAATATATACGTGATTCACGCTGTGCTCCCGAAGCGGTCACAGCGGTCCTGGCTCGCATGGATCGTCACTGCGTCACTCATTGTCGCCGCAGTCCCGGTGATGGCGACCTTCAGCGCCACCGACACCGCGGCGGCGGCTCCCGCGCGTTCGGGAAGTCCTAGACCCTCCAGCATGGGTGGGTCGAGCTACTTGTCGGACGGCTCATCGCGGCATGTGCCGTTGCCGAGCAGCGGACCACCGCCGATCCCCGGTGAAGGTCCCGATCTTGCTCGTTCGAACCACGGACATGGCCGCGTCAACGCGAACGTCTCTCCTTCGAGCGTCTCCAATGGCATCGACAGCTCGACCAACTGGTCTGGGCTGATCGACACCGGTACCACGTACACCGCGGTCGCCGGTCACTGGAGCGTTCCTTCGGTGCAGGCGTCGACCGCTCAGAAGGCCGCCGCGACATGGATCGGCATCAGCGGGTTTCACGCACCAACGCTCATCCAGACCGGCGTCGACGAGATCGCCACAAGTGGCACTGTCCAATACGGGGCCTGGTACGAGCTGATCCCGGCCAGCCCGGTGAACATCAACGAGCCCGTCTCCCCGGGTGACGTGATGGCAGCGGTCATCAATCAGACGGCCGCGCGCACCTGGCACATCGCCATCCAAGACGTCACGAAGGACTGGACTGCCGCGGGCACAGTGACATACACAGCCGGGTCGGCGAGCTCAGCGGAGTGGATCAGCGAGCGCCCAACTGTCAACACAGCGCTGTCGACGCTTGCCGACTACGGCTCGACGCGCTTCTACGACTTGAAGGTGAGCGGTACCGACCTCACAGCGGCGAGCGTCACATCCACCTACATGACGAGCACAACAGGGGTGGTCATCTCGTACCCGGGCAAGTTCACGACATCGACAACAGGCAGCTTCACGGACTACTACGGCACGCCGTTGCCCACCGTGACGTCGGTGCGCCCGTCGCAGGGGGGCACTGCGGGTGGAACGCAGGTGACCATCACGGGGACATACATCGTCCCCACACTCACCAAGTCGGTCCACTTCGGAGCGTCCGCGGCGAATGCGACGATCAGCTCGGACGGCACGATCACGGCGACATCCCCCGCCGAGTCGGCAGGCACCGTGAACGTCACGGTGACGACGACTGATGGCACGAGCGCGGCAACGAGCGCCGACACGTTCACCTACGTGGCACCCACGACAACACCGCCCAAGACGACCACGACAACACCGCCCAAGACGACCACGACAACACCGCCCAAGACGACAACACCGCCCAAGACGACAACACCGCCCAGCGCGGTCTCGACCGCCTACGACTTGGTCGGCGCAGACGGCGGGGTGTTCGTCTTCGACGCACCCGGACAGAGCGGCGGCTTCTACGGCTCGCTCCCCGGCATCCACGTGGTGCCGAACAAGCCGATCGTCGGCATGGTGGCCACGGCGAACGACCAGGGCTACTTCCTCGTCGCAGCAGACGGCGGGGTGTTCAGCTTCGGCAACGCCCCCTTCTTGGGGTCGCTGCCGGGCATCGGGGTCACCCCCGCCCAGCCGATCACCGGCCTCGTCGCCACGGGCACAGACGGCGGGTACTTCCTGGTCGGTCGCGACGGCGGGGTGTTCACCTTCGGCAACGCCCCCTTCTTGGGGTCGCTGCCGGGCGAGGGCATCCACGTCGACGACATCGTGGGCATCGCCGCGACCCCGTCGGGCAACGGCTACTGGCTCGTGGCCTCGACCGGGCAGGTCTACGCCTTCGGCGCCGCCAAGCAGCTCGGCACAGCGCTCGGTACCCCCTCGGCGGTCTCGGCGATCGCGGGGAGCCCCACAGGCGGCGGATACTGGATCACGACCAAGAACGGGGCCGTCTACGCCTTCGGGACCGCTAAGAGCTTCGGGACACTTCCCGCCAGCCACGTCACGCCCAGCCTTCCGGTAGTCGGCATCGTGCACACCGCGGGCACAGGTGGCTACTGGCTGCTCGGGGCAGACGGCGGCATCTTCGCCTTCGGCGACGCGCCGTTCTACGGCTCGCTCCCGGGGATCGGAGTCCACGTCACCGACATCGTGGCCGCCGTGCCCAACTGAGCCGCTACCGGCGCCAGTGAGCGGCCCGGCGGCTGGGGCGGGACCACGCCCACCGGGCGGGTCGGGCGTCGGAAGGCCGCGAGCTGACGGTCGCCGTGTCACGGGTGGCCCGACTCTTCCCCTGGACCCCGGGCTGGGCACTTTGCTGGCTCTTCCGGAATCAGTGGGGACGCGATGAGGTGATCCGCGGGGCCAGGATCGGCCTCGGCCACGTCACTCCGCCGGCGTAGAGGAGCACCCGCAGCAGCCTGTAGTTCTCGAACCGGATGAAGCCACGACCCGCGCGCTTCACTTGCTTCGCGCAGAAGTTCATGCCTTCGGTGGGTCCGTTCGACGCGCCCGTGCGGTGGTGGTTCAAGATCTCCTCACGCCAGCGCGAGAGGGTGCGACCGAAGGTGCGGATCTCGGCCGCTGGGTCCTCGAGACAGCCGGCGATCGTGTCGTCCAAGATGGCAGCTGCCTCGGCGACGTCGTCTTGCATGTAGATGGAACGGCACGCCTCCTTCGCGAGCCACGCGCCGACGACCTCGTCGAAGGGATCGCCTCTGCGCAGTGCTTCCATGAGCTTCTGACGCCCCCGTTCGTCGAGCCGTTCGTCCCCGCGGATGAAGAGCTTGCGGGCGCGATAGAGCAGATCGTTCCTCCATCCGCGATGCCCCATGGTCTCGTTCTGGACGCGCCGTCTGACCTCGTCAAGCTTTCTCTTGTACTCGATCGCGAACTCCCTGGTGCGGATAGGTGCGCTGTGTGGTGGACGTAGGTCACACAGGTCTGGCGCGCACACCTCCCGACCCTCCTCCATGCTGGCGCCGGTGCGGTTCAGCTCGCTCAATTGCGCAGCTTCCGGGCGCGCTTTCCCTCGAAGAGGTCGATCACGAGCCTTCGGTCCAAGTCGACGAGGGAGGTCGCGTAGATCGTCTGGTGGGTGCGGGTGGCCGAAAGGTAGCTGTGCTCGTCGACCCCGAGCGCACGCACCACACCGACCCTTCTCGGGTCCTCGACCAAGGGCGTGCCATGGCGGACGACGGCGGTCATGACCGTCTCCCAGCCAACCCCGTACTCAGATGCCACTGAGCGGACGGACCGGCCCAGCTGCCCACCTGGCGGGTCACCTCAGCGCCTGCTCGGTGCGTGAGGAGCTGTCGGGGCACGATGCCTGCGATCTTTTCGGTCCAGGTCTCTTTTTCACACGACCCTTCGTCGTGCAGCGCCACCGGCGCTTCAAGACGACGAGCCGGACCGGGCGCCCGAAGCAATGCAGGTCGCGCAGCTGGATCTCTGTCCGGTCGTGAGCCTCGGCCCGCTTGCGGCACGACGGGCAGTAGGCGCGCGCGCGTCGTCTCAACGGTGACGACGAGCTCGCCTGGGCGTTCTTCGACCTCGAGGACCCTCACGCCGTCGAGACCGAGCATGTTTTCTGCGTGTCCGATACCGTCCTGCATCGCCAGGGGCCCTCCTCGTGGTCACAGTTCGCACTGCAATCACGACGGCGGGGCACCTGGCCCCAGTGGTGGATCTCAGTCAGCCACGGCGCGGCGCGAATCCCCAGTCATTCCGGAAGAGCCGGATGACGGGCAGTGGGACTCTGCCGTGCTCGGACCATCCTCTACAGGTGTTATCATCCGCGGTAACGGTTACTCGTGCCGAGGATCCGCCGAGACGGCTACCTGTTCGTTTCCTGGGTAGGCGACCATTCGCCGCGTCACGTCCACGTGTACCGGGACAACAGACTCGTCGTGAAGTGGGACCTCGACAACCGCTTACCGATGCAGGGGAAGCTGACAGCACGAGTCCGCCGGCTCTTGGAGCAACTCCTCGAGGAAGGGAAGCTATGAAGATCACCGGGGTCACTGCCAACAACCGCAAGAGGGTCTTCGAAGTAGAGACTCGCCGGGGTACCTACGTCATGCCCTACGCGAAGGTGGATCCGGCGCCGTCGCCTCGAGACCGGATCGCAGAGGTCTACGTCGACCCTGAACTCGGACGGGAGGGCTTCACCTACATCCTCCAGTCAGGCGAAGAGGGGAGTGTCCACGTCGACTCCGTGCTCGAGTACAACGAAGACCCCTCCTACATGGCCAACCTCGCTCTCTACGAGCTGACGGTCGAGGCACGTCGACGCTTCGACCAGTCCGGGCTCTCAGCGAGGGAGGTCGCTCGCCGGCTCGGGACCTCACCCGCCCAGCTCTACCGACTGCTCGATCCGACCAACTACTCGAAGTCGGTCAAGCAGCTGATCCTGTTGCTCTATGTCCTGGGTTTCCAAGTGGAGCTCACGGTACGGAAGCGGTCGGACACGAACCCGAGACATCGTGCCCGGACCCCGACCCGACGGCGGCGAACGGCGGTTCCGGCGTAGCGGCAGCTGCCCCTTACCGAGCGTCCGCGAAGATCACCCGCGCTTTCGGTGCCGGGTGTCCTCGAATGCCGGCTATTGGACGTTCCTCGGTGCCAGGATCGTGCCGACGCCGTGGGAAGGGCAGAACGATCTGCCGTTCAGCGCTACGCGGACTTGGACACCGACCCATAACGTTGCTGCGCTGCCTGGGCCGAGATGCCCAGTTCCACGCCGATCCGCTTCCAGGAGATTCCGGCCCGCCGAGCTGCATCCACAGCCTCGCTGATCTGTCGTTCACTTCTGGCTCTCGCGACGGCGGCTCGACGCAGTAGGTGCTCGGCAACGGCGACTTCATCGTCGGGGGACGGCTCGTAGTCCTCGAAGCGCTTAGCGAGTTCGTCGGCGTGGTCAAGGATGTCTTGTACGGAACGGGGCATGATCGTCACCTCAAGAACTTCTCGCGGGCTGGCATGGCGTGGACGATGAACTCGGTGCCTTCGGCCGTTGCCATCCCGATCTCAAGCACTCGGCCAGCTGCATCGGCTCCAATCAGCATCGTGAGGTCATCGAACTCAAAGACACGGACTGGGTTTCGGTACGCGTGGAGCATGTCTTGGTCGGCCACTCCGTGCCGGCGAGCGCTTGCCAGGACAACCGGGTCCACCTCATCAATATATCTTGCATCAATATATCTTGATAGCCGGGCTGCCAGTGCCCCTCGCAACTCCGAGCGCTGAGGCGCTCGTATGTGGGTGACCCGACGCGCTGGCGAGCTTGGGCGGCGCGCCCTCGCGACACACCGGGCGACCTGCTGCTACGGCAGCATCGCGAACGTGTCCCCTATCTGCGGGCCGCTCGACACCTGACAGTGGCCCAGGCCGCCGGCCGGGGGCACTTGTTCAACGAACGTCGCGAGGGCGCCCAGATGCAGGAGACCGAGTCGGTGCCTCCGATCCTGTGGGCGGGGCGCCCAGGATCCCGAGCAGTGCCCTCACCGCGGGACGCCGCATCTCATCCGTGCGAGTGGACGCGAACCAGGGCTCCGCCTCGATGAATTCTGACACGGGGAACGGCTCGGCCACGCGCCCGTCGGCAAGCGACTCGGCGCAGATGAACGTCGGGAGCAGGCTGACCCCGATCCCGAGCTCGACGGCTTTGAGCACGGCCCGAAGATCGGGAACGACCAGGTGTGGTCTGGCCGAGAACGGACGGTCAAGCACGGTCTGCCAGAAGCGACGGGTGATCGGCAGCTCGAGGCTGTAGGACGCCCACGGCTGGCCCGGGAGCCAATCTGCCAATTGGCGCATCGTCCTCAGCGTTCGGGTTGGCGCGACAGATGGCGCGGCGACGAGCGTGAAGCGTTTCGAGCCCAACAGGACGGCACGCAGTGACCGTCGCTGCGGCGTCGTACTGGTGACGGCTACGTCGATCTCGCCATGCTCGAGCAGGGCAAGGAGCTCGTGATCGCGGCCGAAGACGGCGGTGACAGGGATCTGACTGCCTGCGATCCGGGGCAGCACCTCGGCGCTGAAGTACTCGGGGCTGGAACCGAAGCGCACCGGGGGGCCTGGTGCGGAGGGGTCCTTGCCTCGGAGCCCGGCGATGACGGCTTCGAGCGCGTCCAGCGGTTCGGTCACCTCGGCGTACAGCTCCCTCGCTCGCTGAGTTGGCGCCACCCCGCCAGGGCCACGAACGAACAGCGGGGTGCCGATGGTCCGCTCGAGGGCGGCGAGGTGCTGGCTCGCTGCCGGCTGGCTGATGCCGCGGTGGTAGGCCGCTTCGGTCAGCGAGCCCGCTCGGTAGATGGCGAGGAAGGTTCGCAACAGCTCGGTATCGGCCATCACCTATCTTATGTCAGCACCGCTCGAATCTTCTTTGCTTATCGTTGCCGGATGCCTGGAACATGGTGGCATGCCGAACTCCCAACCGAGTCACCGCTACCTTCACGGCCACCACGAGGCCGTCCTGCGCTCGCATCGTCAGCGCACCGCCGAGAACTCTGCCGCCTACCTGCTGCCTCGGGTCCGGCCCGATGCCGAGGTGCTCGACGTCGGATGTGGCCCAGGGACGATCACGATCGGCCTTGCCGGGTACGTGCCCGAGGGAACGGTCATCGGCATCGACGCCGAGCCCGGCATCGTCGAGCAGGCGCGGTCGACCCCTGGGGCGAACGACAGGGCGAACCTCTCCTTCGAGGTGGGTGACGTCTACCACCTCGCCTTCGAGGAGGGACGCTTCGACGTCGTCCATGCTCACCAGCTCCTCCAGCACCTCGCCGATCCGGTCGCCGCCTTGGCCGAAATGCGTCGGGTGTGCCGGCCCGATGGCCTCGTCGCCTCCCGCGACGCCGACTACGGGGCGATGTTCTGGTATCCGGCGTCCGAGGTGCTGACCGACTGGCAGTCGCTCTACCGAAAGGTTGCCCGCAGCGCCGGGGGCGAGCCCGACGCGGGACGACACCTGAAGGCGTGGGCGTATCGCGCGGGGTTCTCGGCTGTCGAGGTCTCGGCGAGCATGTGGTGCTTCGCTACTCGGGAGGAACGCCGTTGGTGGGGCGAACTGTGGGCGGAGCGTCTGACCCGGTCGCGCTTCGCCGACCAGGCCACCAGCAATTCACTCGCAACCCCAGCCGACCTGGACCGCCTGGCCGACGGGTGGCGGGCGTGGCTGGCGGAGAGGGACGCGTCCTTCTTCATCCCTCATGGCGAGGTGCTCTGTAAGCCCTGAATGGACTTGGAGAAGCGTCGCGTCCCGTCCCAGAAAGCGCGCCCCGAACGTCGAGCACCGAATGAGGGTGGCGTGCCCCCGCCCGCCAGTTCTGCGGGCACCTCTTGGCGACTTCCCAGGTGTGAGTCCCCCGGTACGAGACGAGGACGACGACCGCGACGGCGAAGACCATCGCGGGCCTCAGGCCAGCTACCGCTCCGCCCCTTTCGCCCTTCTGGCGCAGAAGTGGAGGTTGCACCAAAAGCCCCCTCCGTACGACGGTGTCCGTGTCTGCCCGCGGCCGGTGCCGGGGGAAGGGCTTCAAGGTGACCATCGTCGTCGCGAGCCATCCCAAGAGGGCCTGGTTGAGCATCGCAGGGACGGGGATAGCGATGCGCCGCGACGCGGGCGCGGATGCTCGCCTGTCCTGCTCGTGTCCTGCTCCTGTCCTACTCGTGTCCTGCTCGTGTCCCACGGTGTCGCGATGGCCGAATCCGGCGACATTCGCCCAGGTCAGAGCATCGCCAGCTGGGTGGGTTGCTCGCGGAACTGCCCTGGGCTGCCCGGACAAGGCCTCTGGAAACTACCGATCCTCCGGTAAGCCCGGTGCGATCCTCTCGGAAGAGAGTGCCCGGACGGGCCAAAATCGGGTCAGAAGGCCATCGCAAAGTGACCCGGAACAAGCCGCCGCTCCGGGGCCAAGAGGCCAGGTCGCTGGGCGCTAAGGACGCATCTCGCGACAGCCTGCGAGAAGTGGGGCACGTGCGCTATGTTGAGCCGATTGCTGGAAACGATTGCGACGCGCCGTCGACGGGCGGCGCGGGGAGCGTGACCGGGGCCATGGGGACCGAGACTTGGAGCGTCGGCGCTGGACTCGAGGGACTGGGCGTCCTCGTCACCGGTGCGGCGGGCGGCATCGGCCGGGCGGTGACGAAAGCCTTTGCCTCCGCCGGGGCGAAGGTGGTCGCTGTCGACGTGGACCCGAGCCGCGTCGAGGACATGCTCGCGACGTGCGGCGGCGACGGCCATGTCGCGCTCGGCGCCGACCTCGCCGACCTCGGCACGCACCAGTCGGT
>JAJZJC010000078.1 GCA_021810205.1 Actinomycetes bacterium | reverse complement strand
CGACGTCACCATGCTCCCCCTTGGGTAAGTCCCGTCTCGTCCGACGACCTGGGTTCGTGCACGTCGAACTCGTGGGCCGTAGACACTCGTAAGGCACTCGTATCCGAGCTTCGACGACGTGCGGCCGGCGGTGAGGGGACTGACGCTCAGCGCGGATCGGTCGTGTACGCAACAGACCGGTGATGGACAGCGAACACGCGCACCAGACGCTGATCGTCGTCAACTTGGTAGATGAGTCGGTACGTACCGACTCGAAGCGACCGCAGTCCCCGTAGCCGTCCCCGGAGCAGGTGACCGGCCTCGGCCTCACGCTCAAGAAGTCCGAGAGCCTTGACCACGGCGTCGGAGATCGGCAAGTAGAGGCCAACCATCTCCTTGCGAGCGCGTCGGGCGAGCTCGACCCGGCTCACCTTCTACGGCGCGACTGCAGCTCCCGGCGGAGGTCGTCGAGCGTCACCGTCTCGCCACGCCCTACTTCGCGCCGCCCCTCGCCGATGGCCGCCATCGTCTCGGCGTCCGACAAGATCTCCGCCGTCTCCTCCAAAGCCTCGTACTCATCCACTGGGACGAGGACGGCCGCCGGACGGCCGTGGCGCGTAACGATGACGTGTTCACGCAGGTCGGCAACCTGGTCGATGACCTGGCTGAGCTCAGCACGAAGCTCACGGACGGGGACAGTCTTACTCATGCAGAAGGTGTACCATATTGAGTACACATCGACCAGTGGGCCGTAGTCACTCGTATTCGCAACTCGACGACTTTCGGCAACGATTCCCTGCCGCGCTCTCTGGAGCGTTATAGTCCTACTTATGGTCACGCCAGCAACTGAGCAAGTCTCCCTGGCGGACGCCAAGGCACGTCTATCCGAGGTCGTCGAGGGGGTCGAAACCGAGCACCGTCGCGTCGTGATCACCAAGCATGGGCGACCGAGCGTGGTAGTGCTCGCAGTTGAAGACCTCGAGGCGCTCGAAGACACGCTCGAGCTGCTGTCGGATGCCGACGCGATGGCCGACCTCCGAGAGGCTGCAGCCGCCCGGCGGACCGACCAGACGATCGAGCTCACCAAGGAAGAGGCACAGGCCCGCTGGTCCCGTGGATGAGTACAGGCTGCGTTGGTCTCCACCTGCGGTTCGCCATCTCGACCGTCTCGCAGCTTCTTCACCACGAGTCGTAGGGGCCGTCGTCGAGTTCTGCTTCGGCCGTCTGATTGCCAACCCTCACCGAGTCGGGCATCCTCTTGGACGGGAGCTCGATGGCTGGCACAGCGCGCGAGTCGGGGCGTATCGCGTCGTCTACTGGATCGACGAGGACGAGCGCGTCATCTACATCGACCGAGTCGACCATCGAAGCGACGTCTACCGCCCCAAGTGAGCATGTCCACCGTGCTCTCACGGTTCGAATGGCGACGCAAGGTCTTGCGGGTGGGGGCTAGTCATTCGTATTCGAACTTCGCTGACGTGCGGGAACGACTCACGACGCTGCTCGGCGGATCGCACGATCAGCGGGGATCGGTCACGTAGGCGACGCTGCGGTGCCGGACAGCGAGCACACGGATGACCCGCTGGTTCTCGTCGAGCTGGTAGATGATCCGGTAGGCGCCGACGCGAACCGACCGCAACCCACGGAGCCGACCCCGGAGCGCATGACCCGCTTCGGGTTCCCGTTCGAGGAGGCCGAGGGCCACGATGATGGCGTCGGACAGCGGCCAGTCGAGGTCGAGCACCTCTCGGCGAGCCCGCCGGACGAGCTCGACCCTGCTCACCTACGGGTGTCGGAGGTCGAGCTCTTGGCGCAGCTCATCGAGGCTCACGGTCTTCCCGCGCTCGGCTTCGTGGCGGCCCTCGTCGATCGCGGCGAGGGTGTCGGGGTCGGAGAGGATCTCGGCGGTCTCTTCCAATGCCTCGTACTCGTCGACGGGGACCAGCACCGCGGCGGGCCGGCCCCGGCGGGTGATGATGATGTGCTCTCGCAGGTCGGCGACCTGGTCGATGACCTGGCTGAGCTCGCTGCGTAGCTCTCGGACTGGAACCGTCCTGCTCACACCAGCAGTGTACCGTATTGAGTACACCTCGGTGCGGTCAGGGTCCGCTGGGCGCGTCGAGGGTGGCTCCGATCATCCGGGCGAGCTCGTTGCGGCTGTGCACGCCGAGCTTGGCGTAGATGTGGGACAGGTGGTACTCGACCGTCTTGGGGCTGACGACCAGTTGGTCGGCGATCTCGCGGTTGGTGAGGCGATTTCCGGCGAGGCGGGCGACGGTGTGCTCTGCAGCGGTGAGAACCGCCGCTGAGCCCGCGTAGCTGTCCGGCCCGAGGCATGCCAGGGCGACGTCTGCCTGCTTCAGGTAGGCGAGCGCGCCGGTGCGGGCGAAGATGACCCGGGCAGCCCGGAGGTGCCCGATCGCGCCGGGCCGGTCCCCCTTCGTTGCGAGCGCGTCCGCATAGGCGAGCTGTAGCCGCCCCAGCTCGAGGGGAAGTTGCAGGGAGCGGCCCAGCTCGAGTGCCGCCTCGAAAGCCAGGCGTGCATCTTCGAGGTCCCCTCTGGCCGCGCACAGGCTGCCCCGCACCCGGGCCGAGCTCATCTGTGCCGAACGCCGGCCCAGCTCCGCCGCCCGCTTGTCGTAGACGTCGAGCACCGCTGCTGCATCCTCCAAGCGGCCCACCCCCACCAGCGCCTCCGCAAGCACGGGCCCGAAAGGCGAGATACCGAGCTCGACTGAGCTGGTGATCTTGGCGACGGGGGCCGCGGCGACGAGCAGGGCCTGTGGATCTCCGCGTGCGAGGGCGAGAGCCACGTCCACCCCGGCCGCTGCTGCGACCCAGCTCCTGAGGCGCTCGCACCCCCCTGCCTCTGCGGCGATGTGGATGACGGCTTCGGCGATGGCGCCGGCATGTGCCTCGGCGGTGGGGAGATCGCCGGTGGCCGCAGCCACATATCCCGCCCGGGCATGAGCCGCAGGCCAGTCCCAACGCCAGCCGCTCGCGTCGGCGATGGCGCAGGCTAGCTCGATGTGGGCAGCTGCTTCTTCGAGGCGCCCGAGGCGATAGCAGGTCTCGGCCAACAGGGCGTGGGGCTGTCCGACGTGCAGCACCTCCCCGGACTTGGTGCGGCTGGCCGCCATCGCCAGGTCGTCGTAGGCACCGCCGAGGTCGTCGCTCCACAGCCTGGCCATTCCCCGGGCCACCAGCTCGTGCAGCTCCACTGCTTCTGGCGGGGAGGTCCCTACTAGGGCCATGGCCTCAGCGCACGCACCGTCGAGCGCGAGCCCGACCGCTTTGAAGTAGCGAGCCAGGTGCAACGACGAGGCCCTCTCGCTCCTGGCGAGGACGGCGTTCGCCCAGTAGAGCAGGTCCGGAGCCGACCACCTGGCGTGAGCGATCGCTGCAAGCTCTACGGCGATCTTGCCGGCAAGCTCGTCATCCCCTCCGTGAGCCTGCCGTGAGCCGGTGGGCGCGCCGGGGGGCTCGCCGAGCTCTTCGCCCCCTGTTCTCCCGGCTCCGCGACCCGACGGCTCCCCCGAAGCACACAGCAGATCCCAGGCCCTGAGAAGAACCGCTTCCGCATCGGCCAGGCGCCCCTCGCTTCGCGCCAGGTAGCCGAGCAGGTAGTCGCGCCGTGGCTGGGGTTCTCCCTGCTCGATCTCCGGAGCGTAGGCCTTCGCCCGCCTGGGGTCCCTCGCTCGCAGATGCGTCTCCATCGCCGCGAGCACCCGCCGATCGCGCCCCTGGCCGGGCGGGCTCAGGCGCACCGAGGCATCGAGGTGGAGCTGGGCCAATGCCAGGTCATAGCCGCCCACCTCGGCGTTGCCGGCGGCTTCGAGCTCGGCGGCGACCGTTTCGCTCGGAGCGAGGGCAGCCGCCACCAGATGGGACAGGGCTTCTGCGCCCGAGGTCAACCCGACGGCATCCCCATGGAGCCGGGCGCGCCGGGCGGGACCGAGATCCTGGTAGATCGCGGCACGGACCAGAGGGTGGGTGAAGCCGACGAGAACCGGAGAGCCAGCAGGCGCGGCCACCTCAGCCAGCAGGCCCGCGTCGACCGCCCGCTGTAGGGCATCCGCAGCGCCGTCGAGTCGAGCGAGAGCGGCCGCGGTGACGACATCGAACCGTTCGCCGAGCACGGCGCCGGCCGCAACCAGCGCCCGGGCCGGCCTGGACAACGCTGCGTGGCGAGCGCGCATCGCCCCGGCCAGGTCCCGGGGAACTGGCAGCGCACCCTCTCTCCCCTCCAACTCGCCGGAGGGGAACTCCTGAAAGAGCGTCGTCGCCCACAGCGGGTGGCCGCCGGTGTGGTCGCGAACCCGCTTCGCGGCGTGCGGTGACACCGGGCGGCCGAGGCGAGCCGCCAGCTCGACCAGCTCGCCGTCTCCCAGGCCGCCAAGGCGCAGCAACTGCCCTCTGGCAGTGACCAGCCGGCGCCACCCGTCGCCGAGCCCGCCGGGAAACGGCGGCCGGGACAGGACCACGGTCAGCACCGGCTGGGCATCGAGTCGGCGCAACGCGTACAGCAACGCCGTGGCCGACATCGGGTCACACCAATGCAGGTCGTCGAGGACGATCACGACGACCGGGACTTCGGTTGCCAGGCGCTCGATGCGCACGACCAGCCCGGCGCCGACCGCCAGGGGATCGGCCCCGGGGGCCGGCGGCCGAGCCCGTGGTTTCGACCGACGATCGTTTCGCCAGAGGTCGGCGACGAGCTGGCTGACGACGCCCCACGCCAGGTCGGACTCCGGCTCCTCCCCGCTGGCCCCGATGACCACAGCGTTGGGCAACGAGTCGGCGAGCTGGCCGATGAGGCTGGTCTTGCCGATCCCCCCATCTCCTTCGACCACGACCAGGCGATGCTGTCCGGCCAACGCTCGCTTCAGCTCGGCGCGAAGCTGTCCCAGCTCGGCGTGACGCCCTACGAACGAAGACCCGTGCCTGTCGTCCGACGATTGACTGCCCGACGGTTCGCTACCCGACGGTCCACCGAGGGCCGCAGAGGTAGCATGCGCGCACCGCTCCGGGCGGACGGCGGACGGTTCCCCCACGGCCGGCAATGCTACCGGCGCTGGGATGCCGAGCCACGGGCGGCGCCTACTGTGCCACCCGAGCTGGCGCAGCGCTACCGGAGATAGAAGTTGGGCCAGTCGGCGCCGATCTGCTCGAAGGAGCCGAGAAAACGAGCGAGCGCCTCGGCCGAGCCGGTGACGCGCAGGTCGGGGTGGGTGAGCGCATCGGAGACGGAAGCGGCGCCGGCCAGGGCCGCGCCGAGCGCTGGACGTGGCCCACTGGCGACGGCGACCGCCGGGGCCGAACCGTCGGCCAGGGACTCGACCGCCACGGCCTCGACCACCGCCACGCCCCGGCGGATGGTGATGGTGAAGCTCTCGTCGACGTCGGTGAAGCACCACCCAGTGCACATCTCGAGGTCGAGGACCTCTTCGGCCTTGAGCCGCGGTGGGGCGGACTCGACCAGCATCCGGGCCGGCAGCAGGCCGAGCAGCTCGTCGTTCACGGTCATCTGCACCCCGAAGCGATACATCGGGCCAGGATCGAGATTGCCGTCGAGCACCCGGGCGCCGGTCAGGTAGAAGCCCCGCCAGGTGGCATTCACGGTGGCATAGCCCAAGGTGCGGTAGGCGGCGGCTTTCACCTGGCGGCTGTCCATGTCGGTCGGGTCGAGGCGGATCAGGTACGTGGCAAGCTCAGCGGCGAAGCGGGCGTCGCCGGACTCCAAGGCACCTGCCGCCCGCTCGAGCACCCGGTCCCGGCCGCCCATGGCCTCGACCAGCTTGGCCGCCTGCTCGGCTCTCGGGGTCGGGTCCAACGCCACCGGGTCGCCGTCGAACCAGCCGATGTAGCCGCTGTAGATCGCCGGCACCGCGTGGGCAGCCGAGCCGTAGAACGGCTGCAGCCACGGCCGGCTGTCCGCCAGGTGCGGGGGCAGCTCGACCAAGCGGGCGATCTCGTCTTTGGCCAGGCCCCGGTTCGCCCAGCGGATCGTCTGGTCGAGCGTGTACTGGATCGCGTCGCGGTAGTCGCGCAGCACCGCGCGCATCTCGGCCCGGTCGGTGACCGGCGGGCCGTGCTGGAGGACCATCTGCTCGCAGCCCCTTGCCATCCTCGCCATCACGTCGATGCTCTCGTACCAGGCCTTCGGGTCGCGGAACTTGGCGCCGCGGAGCGTATAGAGGTTGGGGAAGCCGTGGTCTTGGATCACCTCGGCCGAGCACAGCACGCCGTCGTCGGGAAGCACCACGCAGATCTCCGAGGCCGCCTCGCTCGGCACGTGGTGCATCTGGAGGCGCACCCCACCAGCGGTCACCTCCAGGTGGTCGTCGAGAACGTGGGTCGGGGCGACGAACCCGTTGGGCCCAGGCGTGAACGCCGGGCCGATCCCGGCGTTCATACCCTCCATGTCCGCGCCGTCGAGGACCATCGAGTACATGGCCATCGCCCGCGCCCCCATGATCGGGCCGATCAGGCCGGTCTCCTGCTGGTACTCGGCGAGCAGCGAGGAATGGGCATAGATCGGCACCCGTCCCGAGGCGAGCTCGTCGGGGTCGAGCAGCGCGGAGGTGCCTTGCACGTGGTCGGTGTGGTGGTGGGTGTAGACGATCGCCGCCACCGGCGCGTCGCTCAGGCGCCGCAGGTCGGCCAGGACCGCCTCAGCCTGGACGGTGTCGATACCGGTGTCGATCACCACCATCCCCCGCGGTCCGAGCACCGCGACGATGTTGGCCAGGCCGTAGCCCACCGCGCAGTACACCCGGTCCCCGACCCGGTGGATCTTGCGCTCGAACAGCTTCCCGTGGGCAGCGAGATCAGGATGGATCGCCGCCGGGCAGTCCAAACGGCCGGCAAAGCCGGCGGGCCCGGCACCCGACGCGGCACCCGCCACGCTTCCGGAAGCGCTCACGGACCCGCCGTCCGGGCTGGGTCGGCGTCACCCGTCGCTCCCGAATCGGACCCAGCCTTGCGGGTGCCATCGCTCACCTCCCGGCGCATCAGCAGCCACACCGCCACCAGCGCCGCCAGCGCCATGGCCGCCTCGATCGACTCGGGACCGGCACCCAACTTGTGGCGCACCGTCGACAGCGACGGGCTCAGCACCAGCCCGTGCACCACGAACGACGCCACGTACAAGGCCACCACCGACGCCACGACGGTCGGCTGCGCCCAGCGGTACTCCCGAGGAGCCTGGTAGGCGACGGAGGCAGCAACAGCGGTCACTACCACGGTCACCGCCATGAACGGGACGTCGCCGGCACTCGGACCACCGATGCTGCCAGTGGTGGACGCCAGCAGCTCCCACACCACCAGGTGCACACCCGCCACCACCCAGCCCAATCCGACCACTACAACGAGCCGCACGGCCATCACCGCCGCCGGCGCATGGCCCCGCTCACGGGCAGCGAACACGACAGGCACGAAGCACACCGGGGCGAACACCGGCACCAGCGCCCCGAGCAGCGCCGTCAGCGCGACATGGTCACCGCCGCTTCGGCCCGCCGCCAGGTGCAGGGCGCCGAGGGCCACCCCGAGGCCGACGAACACCTCCACCCGCTGGCGCAGCAACGTCCTTGACGCCCCGCTGTGGGCGAGCAGGCGGGTCAACTCGGCACGGCCCGAAATGTCGCGGGGCAGAGACTTCAACCCACCTGAGCACAGACGACGCCGTAGGAAACTGGCATCGATGTCGCGGATGTGTTCTTAAATTCGAAGCTCCATTCGTTAGGATATGTAGCACCAAGTGCTGTGCTGACAAAGACTTGGAACCCAGGGGATCCGTGCCAATAGCCGGAGATGGCGTAGTCGCCAGGCGGGCAAACGGATATCTCCTCCGCGTATGCATGGGCCGAGATCGTTACGCTCGACACCGCGGGGTATGTGATGCCGGCCACGCCAGGCGGACCCTGTGGGCCGACGAGGCCGGTGCCCGTTGACGGCCATCCGGTCGAGGTCTTCGGCCCGTAGAGGGTCTCCGGGGAGCTGGTGTCGAGGTAGAAGTCGCCGACGGCGCCGAGTGTGCTCGCTGGGACCGTCGTACCGCTCAAGACGGTGTTCCCGTTGGTGCCGTTCGTGCCCGCCGGACCCTGCGGGCCGGTGACGTTCCAGTGGATCGGCGTCATTCCGCTGGGACAGGTCGTGTGCTTTGCCGTGACCAGTTTCAACTGGCCGCCGGGCGAGTAGCAGCCGTTGATCGTGTTCCCGTCACCGGAGTACGGAAGGGTCACCACTCCCGCGGCAGCGGCGACGCCCGTGCCTGCGCCGATGGTGACGAGTACCGCGACGGCGGCGATCAGCCGCTTTCCTCGCATCTTGTGTGTCCCCAGTCCCAGCATGTTGGTCTCCCTCTCTCTTGTCTTCATGGTCTGTGATCTCGTGTTCGACGGGGTAGTGCAGGGCACAACGTCCGCGGGGGCGGCTTGTCTGGTGCTGCAGGCGTTCGGCAAGTGCCGGGCGGCGCGCACTGCGGTGGCCGCCGCGACATGGACGGCTCACACCGGCGCCTCGACGGCCAGCTTGGGTTGGCGGGGCTCGGGGAGGTGGTCGTAGAGGTCGGCGACCATGTCGGAGCGCCTGGTGGCGCAGGCCGGGTCGGCCCAGCGGTTGTGCCACTGGTGGGGGTCGTCTTCGAGGTCGTACAGCTCGCCTTCGCTGCCGTTGTAGCGGCCGCCGGTCTCATAGGCGGTGGCGAGCCAGCCGTCGGTGTAGATGGAGCGGAAGTGGAGGTCGACGGTGTCGAACTGGCTGTCCCACTCGGTGATCACCCGTTGGCGTCCCGAGCCGGCAGCGATGGGCAGCACCTCGCCTTCGATGAAGGGAGCCACCGGCAGCCCGGCGATGTGACAGAAGGTGGCGGCCAGGTCGATCTGGCCGACCGGCTCTGCGACCTCGGCGGGGGCGATGCCGGCCGATGGTGCGGGACGCCAGATCATCGGCAGGTGCATCAGCGCGTCGCAGTGGTAGGAGCCTTTGAACAACAGACCGAAGTCGCCTTGGAGCTCGCCGTGGTCGGTGGTGAAGAACACGTCGGTGTCGTCGTCCCAGCCCCGGTCCGTGACATAGGCGAGCACCTTGCCCAGGGCGGCGTCGATGAGCTGGTTCTCGGCATGCACCAGGGCGTTGACCTCACGCACCTGGTCGTGGGTCATGAGCTTCGGAACGAACTCGGCGGGGCCGCCTTCGAGGTTCTGAAACGACCCGTCGTAGTAGCCGAGCCAATGCGATGGCTTCTGCGAAAGCACCTTCTCGCAGGCTTCGACCGTGCCGGGATGGCCCGCCGGCAGATCCAGGTCACGCCAGGAGATCTTGCGGGCCTCGGACTCGGGTGGGTCCCAGGGGTGATGCGGATCGGGGAAGCTCATCCAGCAGAACCAGTCCTCGTCGTCGGCGAGCGACGAGAGCCAGGCCATGGTGCGCTCGGCCACCCAGTCGGTGTGGTACATGTCGGGCGGGATCGGGTTGTAGGCGGTCTGGATCAGGCCGGTGTCCCCGTAGCCGGCATCGTTGAACCGGGGCGGGTCGCCCGGGGCGATGATCTGGTAAAAGCCCCTCGTGTACTCCAGCGAGTTCGCTTCGAGCCACCGCCCGTAGTGCCAGAGCTTCTCCGCCCCGTGCATGGCCAGCTCCAAGTGCTCGAAACCGCGGTGCGGACCGGTCGAGCCTTCCTTGGCCATCCGATTCTCGGGCCAGTGGCCCTCCAGGTCGAACGCCGGCTCGAAATGGGCTTTGCCGAGCAGGGCGGTGCGGTAGCCGTGGTCGTGGAGGTAGGAGGCGACCGACGGCGCGTCGGCCGGCAGCGGCACCCCGTTGGCGTAGACGCCGTGGGTGCGGGTGTACTGGCCGGTCAACATCGAAGAACGGGCGGGCATGCACACCACGTTCTGGTTCATCGCCCGTCGGTAGTTGATCCCGGTAGCGGCCAGCCGGTCGGCCACCGGAGTCGCCGCGATCGTGCCACCATTGCACCCGAGAGAGTCGTAGCGCTGCTGGTCGGTGGTGACGAAGAGGATCTTGCGGCCCATCACCGGCTCCTCGGGTGCTGATCGGGCACGGTGGAGGATTCCCCGTCGGCCTCCAGGCCGTCTTCGAGCAGGCCGACCAGCTCCATCAGCCCGGTGAAGCGCTGACGCCCAGGGCCCGCACAGTCGAGTGCGCCCACCAGGCGTCCCTCGCCGTCACGCTCGACCTCGATCACCGCTCGCATGGCATCCCTCCCCGCCGTAGCCCGGATCGGCTGGCGGCATGTCCGACCAGCATGAACGTCCGCCCACGCCTTGTCCCCAGGGAAACTCCCTAGTCTTTCGCCCGCGACCCCCCTAGGTTCGGACGACGACCCCCTAGGTTCGGATGACGAGCGGCCCCGGGGAGCGGCCCGGCGGGCACGATGTCGCCAAGTCTCATTGCGTTTCGTGTCTCGTCGGCACCCGCCAGCCTGCGAGAAACGTTCGCGGAGACCCCTTGACTTCGGGTGCCGATCGAGGTCTCATCTCCGCCCCCTGGGAGGCTCCCGATCGTGGCCACCCGTGACGAACCCGCACTGCCCGAGGTAACCGACCGACGGCGCCCCCATGCGCCCAGCGCGCTCACTGGCATGGGCGGCTGCACGGTAGGTCGCCTGCCAGCCGCGCCGCTGGTCATGGCTTTCGCGCTCGCCTTTGTCCAATCTCGGCCCTTTTCCCCTTGTTCTTCTATGGAGACCCGCATCCAGGGAGGTTCATGAGACACCACCACCACGTCACGTCCCCCTCGCCCCCAGCTGTTGCCGGCCACGCTGTCTGCACACGCGCCGGCAACACTTGGTGCATACGACTCGGCCGGGCTGCGTGACGATGGATCGTCGACGCCGAGGTCAGAACGTCGCGCTCAGGGCGCGCTCAGGAGACCCGTCGTCGATCAGGGTGAGAACGCGGAGTTGACTTGCAGTTGCCGCCGGCACAGAGGTGTCATGGGCCGTGCAGGGAGCAGCCGCCATCGCGCCTGTCAGGGCGCTCGAGACCGAGCGATCAGGCGAGTGATGATCGGGAACGGCAAGCTCACGCGGGTGGCGATCAGCTCCCCGCCGACGATGACGTTCGCGAGACGCCAGGGTGGAGGGACGTCGGCCGTCGGACGTCGCTGCGCGGCATTCCACACGAGCGCCATCGCGTCGATCGCACTGCCACCGGGCCTCCTGGCGTTGCGTGTCCTTCGCGGGTGCTCACCACCCCACTCGAGCGTCAGCGCCGTCAGCACCTGCCACAGCTCGCTGGCACGCTCGCTGAAGCGCTGGCGCCAGCTGCGCACGGTGCGCTCGGGGACACCCGCGTAGAACGCTGCGGCGTCTGGGGGGATCTCGACCTCGAAGCGCTCAAGCACCGCCGCGCCGACCGAGCAGGTGCTGTCCCGCCTGCGGCGGAGCACGAACTCCGGGAGGAGCGCCTCGCTCGTGTTGCACCGGCGGCAGAACCCACGGCGGACGAAGATCTCGTGCACGACCCCGGCCTCGCGGACCTGGCGGCGGTAGCTGCCGTCGAAGGTCACCTGCTCGCCGCAGTCCGCACATTCGAGGCGCGGCGCCGGGGCGCTGCGGCCGAGCGCCGCGTACTGCGCGACCGACAGCCGGCACGACCACGTGATCGACACGCGGTCCGGCCTACCCGACGACGGGTCCGCTCGTCACCTCGACGAGCGCTTCTTGTGGAGAGGCGATGCTCAAAGAGCGCGGCCGGGGAGGGGCCCCGGGTGCGCATGCAGACCTGCCGGTAACAGGTGCGCAACCTGGCGGTCGCCGACGCATGCGAAACGCGCCGGGCTGACGACGAGCGACGGGCGGCAGCCGGCCTCTCCCCACGGACTCGCCGGCACAGGCGCAGGACCCTCGCCGACCTCGTCGGCGCGTCGGCCAACGCACCGCTGTAATCGGCCAGGGCTGCGCAGAAAC
>JAJZJC010000077.1 GCA_021810205.1 Actinomycetes bacterium | reverse complement strand
GGAGCATCCTCCTCGGCCTCGCCATGGGTCTGGTGGTGATCGTCCAGGTGTACGCCATGCGCCGGGTAGCCGCAACGCGCGCTTCCGCCGGTGCCACCGGCGGCCTCGCCTTCGTGATCAGCTTGCTGACGAGCTGCCTGTGCTGCACCCCGGTCGTCCCCACCTTCCTCGCCTTTGTCGGCGTGTCGGGCGTCGGACTCTACTCGGCGACTGGCGTCCTCCAGCACTTCTTCGCCGTCCACCAGACCGAGTTCTTCGTCTCCAGCCTGGCCCTGCTCGCCGCCACCGCGTGGTGGGGCCTGCGAAAAGTCAGCCGGGCAGCGTGTCTCACCGGGGAGGGCGGCGGGGTGGACGGACCCGTGGGGAACCACGGCTACCCGACTAGCCAAGCGGGCTCGACCACCGAGCCCGACAGCCCGGTCCGGGTATAGGAGAGGAGCGATGCGATGAGCCAAACCCACCGGGCCCGCCAGAGCAGCTCGAACCGCTCGAGGCGCAAGGCCGCTGAGGCGGCCGCCAGGAGCCGTCGGCGCTGGGGCATTGGTGCCACCGGAGTGGCTGCCCTCGTCGTCGCCGGCGCGATCCTCGCGCTGCACTTCGCCAGTCAGCCCACCCGATCAGCCAGCGCGACGGCGAGCGCCACGGGTCCCGTTGTGGGACACGTTGCGCCGAACGGCGCGTTCAACACCCTTGCCGGCACGACGGCGAGCATTGCCTCTCTGCGAGGCCACCCGACGCTGGTGTGGCTCGTGACCACCTGGTGTACCTCATGCCAGGCCGGGACGCAGCTCTTAGCGCAGAACATCGGAAAGCTCCAAGCCGACGGTGTCCGCGTCGAGGAGATCGAGCTCTACCAGGACCTCGGCCAGGCCGGGCCTTCCATAGGCAGCTTTGCCACGACCTACGCCGGAGCCAAGGCCACCAGCCCCGACTGGAGCTGGGGCATCTCCTCGGCCGCGCTTACCCGTACTTACGATCCCCAGAGCGACCTTGAGATCTACTACCTGCTCAACGCCAAGGGCCAAGTGACCTACGTCGACGCCCCGCTCGTGTCGACAATGCCCCAGCTGCTACAGGCTGCTGGACGGCTCCGGTGAGCGCCGACGACGCCACCCGCCAGCCCGACCCGGTCGGAGAAACGCGGCGTGGCACATCGAGGCCGAGGCATCGCGGACGGTGGCTTGCCGGTGTGCTGAGCGTCGCAGTGGTCGCCGGGGTCGTTGTACGACTCGCGACCATTGGCAGCCCCAGCTCGTCCGTCGTGCGGCCAGCGGCGCGTACGACGTCATCTTCGAGTGCTCCAAAGGCGCCAGGAAGTTCGACAGATTCCGCGACGAGTCTCGCACCAAACGGCGTGTTCACAACCCTGGACGCCAACGCGGCGGCCGTGGCGAAGCTGCGCGGAAAGGAAATGACCATCACAGCGCTCCGGGGCAAGCCGGTGCTCCTGTGGTTCTTGGTCACGAGCTGTTCGACGTGCGCCGCGAGCGCACCGGTCATCACTAAGGCGCTACCCACCTTGGAGGCTGACGGTGTCCACGTGGTCAGCCTCGACCTCTACGGCGACATCCCACCAACCCAGCAGGGATGGGGCCAGCTCGCCGCCTGGGCGTCCAACAACGCCGGACCTGCGTGGTCCAGCGCTGAGTGGACCTGGGGCATGGCCTCCAAGGCCCTCAGCCTGGCCTACGACCCGAGCGGCAACCCAGACGTGTACTTCCTGATCGGCCCCCGCGGCCATCTCCGCTACCAAAACAGCGTGCCGGTATCGACCATGGGCCAGCTCCTCGCCGCCGCGGCACACATGACCGGGCACACGGTCAGCGCAGATCCTCCGGCCGGGCCGGCGAGCACCACAGCGCCCACCCTGCCATGACGCCTACGGGAGGCCGATACTGATGGCACCGCTTTCCCGTCCGTGCCGCCCGGTATGGGCTCCTCGCCGCCGGCGGATATCGTGCGCTGCGGTCCCGAGGCGCTCTCCACGTAGGCGACTGTCGAGTCGGTAGCGGTCCGCGGCTGCCGGGCCAAGCTCACCCTCGAGCTGTACTACCCGGGCGGGCGGTGCCTGCACTACGCCCCGTCGTGGGCAAGGCCATTTGACCGGGCCACGCGGCAGCAGTCGGGTCGGAGGGATGGACACGCCGTGCGGTTGCGTGGTGAGCACGGATCGGCTATCCCCTGGCGCGATGCTCAGGCCGGGGGGTAGCCGATCTCGGTCAGCATGGCGCGCAGTGTCTGCTCGTTGGTTTGCGCGGCGTCGTAGTCGACCCGGACGGCTTTGGTGTTGATGTCGACGGCAACCTGGCGCACGCCGGGCGCTTGGGCGAGGTCGTGCTCGATGGCTGTCTTGCAGTGCTCGCAGGAGATGTCGGGGGCGGTCAGGTCGAGGGTCTTCATGGTCTGCTCCTTTGTCTTGTCGGAATGCTGTCTTGTCGGAATGCGGTGTTGGCGAAATCGGTGGTGCTCTGCCGGGTCGCGCTGAATGCGCGGGCCGGGGCGTTCGGGCTCAGGGCGCTGCCGGATCGAGACGTCCGTGGTGTGCGGCTGCCCCGGCTGGCTTCCTGGGGGAGCGTCCGAAGCGGCGTAGCCGCAGGGCGTTGGTGACGACGCTGACTGAGCTGGTGGCCATTGCCGCGGCGGCGAACATCGGCGGGAGGATCCCGAACGCGGCGAGCGGGACGAGCACGAGGTTGTAGCCGAACGCCCAGCCGAGGTTCTGCCAGATCACCCGACGGGTGGCTTTGGACAGGGCGATGGCGTCGGCGACAGCGCCGATGTCACCGTGCACGAGCGTGATCTCGGCGGTGGCCATGGCAACGCCGGTGCCGGTGCCGATGGCGATGCCAACATCGGCGGTGGCGAGAGCAGGGGCGTCGTTGATGCCGTCACCGACCATCGCGACCGGCCCCGAGGCTTTTTGCAGCTGGCGGACGAGGGCGGCCTTGTCCTCGGGTCGAAGCCCGGCCCGCACCTCGTCGACGCCCGCCTGGACCCCTACCGCTTGCGCTACCTCGGCCCGGTCGCCGGTTGCCAGCACGACTCGCAGGCCCGCGGCCTGCAGCCGTCGCACGCCGGCAGCGGCGTCGGGACGTAGCGGATCGGTGATCCCGAGCAGCAGGCGCACGCGGCCGTCGATGGCGACCGCCACCGGGGTCAGGCCACGCCCGGCCAGCTGCTCGCCGATCGCTCGCGCGCACTCGTCCCGCAGCGGGTCGCGTGCAGAGCGCCCGACGAGGGTGTCTGCGCCAGAGCGGACGCTGCCTCGCTCGGTGCTGGCCCACTCGACTGATCCGACCTGGACGAGGTGGCCGTCGACCAAGGCTGTGACACCGGCCCCGGCTGTGACCTCCACCTCGCTTGCCACGCGCTGGCCCACGGCTCCGCTGCGCTTGGCGGCGGCCTGCACCGCCCGAGCGAGTGGGTGCTCGGAGGCCGCCTCCGCCGCCGCGGCGAGCGCCAGTGCCGCCCCGCTGTCGCTGTCGCGGGCTTCGCCAACGTCGATCTCGACGACCTCAACGACGTCGGGGCGTCCGAGGGTCAAGGTGCCGGTCTTGTCGACCACGACAGTGGTGAGCCGGCGAACCCGCTCAAGGACCTCACCGCCGGAGACCAGCAGACCGAGCTCGGCACCCCGCCCGCTGCCGACCATCACCGCCACAGGGGTGGCAAGCCCGAGGGCGCAGGGGCAGGCAACAACCAGCACCGCCACCGCGGGGACGAGCGCCTCAACGAGTGAATGGCCGCTCGCCAGCCATCCGGCGAAGGTCGCCGCGGCGATGACCAGGATGACCGGCACGAACACCGACGACACCTGGTCCGCCAGACGCTGGGCCTTTGACTTCTCCACCTGGGCACGCGCGACCAGGGCCATGATCTGCGCCAGCGTGGAGTCGGCCCCGGCCCTGGTCACCTTCACGGCAAGCGGTGAGAGTCCGTTGACCGTAGCGCCAATCACCTCGTCCCCGACGGTCTTTGTCACCGGGACGCTCTCGCCGCTCACCATCGACTCGTCGATCGTGCTGCGACCGTCGAGGACGACGCCGTCGGCGGGGAGTGCCTCGCCCGGTCGAACGAGGACAACGTCGCCCACACCAAGGGTCTGCACCGCCACCTCGACGCTCTCGGTGCCAAGGCCGGCAGACGCTCCAGCCCGGGCGAGCAGGTGGGCGACACGGGGAGCGAGCGAGGCGAGGGACTCGATCGCCTCACCGGCACGGCCACGAGTGCGGACCTCCAGGTACTTGCCGACCGAGATCAACGTCACGATCACGGCGGCCACGTCGAAATAGGTGGGTTGGCCGGGCAACGCCGCTGTCGCCGCCACCGAGTAGAAGAACGCCACGGCCGAGCCGAGCGAGACGAGGGTGTCCATGTTGACGTTGCGGTGCAAGAGCTGCGACAGCGCCCCCCGGTGAAAGCCCAAGCCCACCCAGGCAAACACCGGCAAGCTCACCGCCAACTGGAGGTAGCGAGACCAGCTCGGGTTGGGAAAGCCATAGGCCAAGACGAGCACCACGGCGCTGGCCAGCACGCCAAAGGTCAGCTTCACCCGGCGGCTATGCAAGTCCAGCGCCCGTTGCCGGCGACGAGCCGCCGCCTCTTGGGCAGGGTCTGCCAGCTCCGCCGCGGGCACGGCGCCGTACCCAACGGCCTCCACGGCCGCCACCAAGGACTCAAGAGCAACCGGTCGACCCAGCTCCACGTCGGCTGACTCGGTCGCGAGGTTCACCCGGGCACGGGTCACCCCGTCCACCGAGGAAAGCGCACGCTCCACCCGGCGCACGCAGGAAGCGCAGGTCATCCCGCTCACATCAAGGTGGAGCGAACGGCCGTCGCCCTCCGTGGAGCGGGTCTTGCTGGGCGAGGATCTCACGCGGTAGCCGGTGGCCTCCACAGCCGCGGCCAATGCCTCGTGCGTGACATCGCCGTCGGTCAGATCGACCGTTGCCGACTCGGTCATCAGGTTGACGTGGGCACCGGCGACCCCCTCCACCGAGGCAAGCGCACGCTCCACCCGGCGCACACACGACGCGCACGTCATGCCCTCGATCACAAGCTCGTAGGTCGCTGGCGGCTGCTGGGTCGTCGACTCGTTCATGGTTTGTTCCCCTTCTCCGGTCGCTGAGATCCGGATTCGACCGCCAATGTCAAGCTTGCAACAGCCGACCGATCGCGTCGGCCGCCTCCTTCACCTTGGCCGCACCATCCGGACCGCCGGCGGCATCGACCACACAGGTAGCGATGTGGCCCTCCAGCACACCCAGCGCCACCGCATGCAGGGCCTTGGTGGCGGCCGTGACCTGGGTCAGAATGTCGATGCAGTAGCGATCCTCCTCCACCATGCGCTGCAACCCCCGCACCTGGCCCTCGACGCGTCGCAGGCGCTTGAGGTACTGGTCCTTGTCGTTGATATAGCCGTACACGCGCACCTCCAGCTCGACGCATCAGAATTACCATACCCCTGCATGGTACCACGCGCAGAGGCGCGCTCGTCGGTTGCCTCTACGAGGACAAGGCTGTCGTTCATCCGCACCCACCAGTGCCTGAGCTGGAACCTGGAAGCCATCGCCGAGATCCTCGCCTTCAGGGAACGAGGCGAGCGTCCCTGCGCCCACGTGTTGTCGGTCCTCGACGGCCGAGTAGCCGATGTCGCCCCGTGCCCAGGAGAGTTCTGGTGGTGCTGCCCGCGCCGAACTCGTAGCCCTGGAGACGAAGGCCGACCCACGTGGGCCGGTGTTGTCAACGCGCTGCCTTGGGCGAACCTGCAGGCTCCCAGCTCGTGGCGACAGTCAAGCAGAGCAGCACGGCCGCCATCGACGTCTCCAAGCTCGCGCCCAGATCTTCGGGGCCGCAACGGAGAGGCTCTTAGCGGTGGTCGACGAGATCGTCGGTGCCACGTGGTTTCTGACCGATCGGGTGCTGGCGGCCGCGCCACCCAGGACCTCTGAGCTGGGCCCGCCTCGCCCGCGGCAGTCGCGCCCGTGACGACGCGGCGGCCGACGGTGCACATTTTAGATCTGCGAGCGGAAAGCGAGGGCTGGCCTACACCCAATACCGTAAACTTAGCGTCCGGTGGGCTGGTTATTGTGGTGTTGTGCCTCGGGCTGGTCAGCGCAAGCCGCTCTCTGATTCGCGTTTGACGGATCACATCTCGATTGGTGTTTTGACGCGGGTTTTCCCGCCGGGGCTGGTCGATGGCGTGATCTTGGAGGCGGGGCGGCGGGAGCAGCGCCAGCGGCTGTTGCCAGCCCGCGTCGTTGTCTATTACGTGCTGGCGTTGGCGTTGTTCGCGGACTGCTCCTATGAGGAGGTGATGCGCCAGCTGGTCGAAGGGCTCTGCTGGGAGTCGGGCTGGCGTCAGGTGTGGGAGGTGCCGTCGAAGATGGCGATCTCCAAGGCACGGGTGCGGCTGGGCCGCGAGCCGCTTGAGCTGTTGTTCCGCGCGGCGGCTGTCCCGGTCGCGACCGCGGCGACTCACGGTGCGTTCTATCGCGGGTTGCGGCTGGTCAGCATCGATGGGACATGCCTGGATGTTGCCGACACCGCGGCCAACGATGAGGAGTTCGGCCGGCCGGGATCCTCGCGCCGTGAGGGTGGTGGGGCGTTCCCGCAAGTGCGGATGGTCGTGCTCGCGGAGTCAGGGACCCACGCGATCTTTGACGCCGCGCTGGGGCCGTGCTCAAGCGCTGAGCGGACTCTCGCGAGCGAGCTATTCCGGTCGCTGCAGGACGGGATGCTATGCCTCGCCGACCGCGGGTTCTACAGCTACGAGTGTTTCCAAACCGCCCGTGCCACGGGCGCGCAGCTGCTCTGGCGCGTCAAATCAGATGTCGGCCTACCACGCGAAGAAACGCTCGCGGACGGGTCGTATCTGACGAGCATCTACGCGCTTAAGGACCGCAAGGCCAAACGCGACGGAGCTCGCGTCCGGGTGATCGAATATCAGCTCGAGGACCCCGTGCTGGCCGAGTCCGAGCAGCGCTACCGGCTGATCACCACCCTGCTTGACCCCGGCCAGGCACCCGCGACCGAGCTGGCCGCCCTCTACCCCGAGCGCTGGGAGCTCGAATCAGCTCTCGATGAGCTGAAAACCCATCAACGCGGCCCCAGGGTCGTGCTGCGCTCCAAAGCACCCGACACCGTCTACCAAGAGATCTACGGGCATCTGTGCACCCATTACGCGATCCGTCGCGTAATGCACGACGCCGCGCTCAGCGCCGACATCGTCCCGCACCGATTGTCGTTCATCCACGGCCTCCACGCCACCCGCCGAACCGCCCGCTCAAACCCCGGGCTTTTCCCCCCAGAGCGTCAACAAAGCTCACCAGCAAGCGATCGTTGAGATCCTCGCCAGACCCCTGCCCGAACGCCGCGCACGCCGCAACCCCAGGGTCATCAAACGCAAAATGAGCAACTGGCCAGTCAAACGAGCCGAACACCGCAACCCACCCAAGCCAGCCACGCCGGTCAAAGACTCGATCACCATACTGGCCGCCTAAGTTTACGGTATTGGGCCTACACCGCGTGTTACCAGCTAGGAGCTCTGCCAAGCCCGTCTTGCCAGCCCTCGTCGTGAATGCCTCAAGCCGGTTCTGCCCCAGACCGGCCATCGATTCGAGCGACGCCGACCGACAGGTGGCGCTCAGTGAGGTGTTCGAACTCATCACCACCGACCCGAGTAGCTGGCGCGGCCTTCCGCCATGGTGGCGAAACACCGGCAATGCGCTCTTGATGGCGGAGGCACCGAGCGACGGTGAGCGACAGGGCGGCGTGCAGCGGGACCACTTCGTCATCCGCCACGATCACTGATCGCGATCGCTGACCTGCAACCCGTCGGATCGTCGGCCGCCGCCGCTGGTGCAGTGGTGATGGCCGGCAGAAGGCAGCAGCAGCCCGCCGAGCACCCACGTGCCGACGAGACGGGCCATCGCGCGCCGGTTCTTCTCGCTTCATCTCGTGCCCGCTCGGCGGAAAGAGGCCGGGGCGACGACGACGGGCAGCGACGTCGGCTCGGAGTTCTCCCCCGTGGTGACCATGACGTCCCCAGCTGGCGAGGACTCGCCTCGGCGGCGGTGTTCAGCTGATCGCTGGATCCTCTTGGGCGCCAGCGGGAACACGAAGCCCAAGGGCAGGACCCGTCGAGCGTGGCGACGACCGCTCGGCCCGGAGCTGTTCGAGCTCGGCTCGCAGCCGCACCACCTCGGCGTCGGGTGGCGGAGCGAAGGTGGCACCGGGCTGGCCGTTGCCGTTGGACATCGAGGAACCACCGTTCATGGCGCCCATCCCACCCGACGCCCTGTTGCCTGACATGGCCCGCATCATGAGCAGCATCGACAGCGGGCAGATGGCGAAGAAGAGGAGCGGCAGGACTCGGGTGAACACGTGCGGGTCGACTACCAGCACGCCGACGGCCACAACAGCCAGCCCCATGATCACCTTGCGGTTGAGACAGCACTTCAGCATCGCTTCGCACCTTCCTGTCGAGAGCGCGCCTCTCGGGGAACCGTCGTAGCGGGAAGAACCCCAAGAGCCACCTAGTAACGCCACCTCATAACGATACCGTGTCGTAGATAAACTAGCAAGGGCCGCAGGCTGCAAGAAGGTGCCGGGCACCGGCATCTCCGGGCAGCGGCGGCTCCGTCGGGCGGTGTCGCCAGGGAGGTCGCGATGGGCAAGGCCAGCGTGCTGGTCGTGGACGATGAGCACAAGATCCGAGACGTCGTTCGGATCTACCTTGAGCAGGACGGCTACGCCGTGTTCATCGCCGAAAGCGGCCAGGATGCACTGGAAGCCGCGGCGCGCCTTCGACCGGATCTGGTCGTCCTGGACCTCATGCTGCCCGACCTGCCTGGCGAGGAGGTGGCGCGCTCGCTGCGAGAGGTTTCCGACGTGCCTATCATCATGCTCACCGCCAAGGCCTCCGAGGATGATCGGGTGAGTGGGCTTCGCCTCGGCGCCGACGACTACCTGGCCAAGCCCTTCAGCCCCCGCGAACTCGTCGCGCGCGTGGAGGCCGTCCTGCGCCGGGCCAAGGGCACCGAGCCCGAGGTCTCCTCCTTCGACAATGGCGGGCTGCGTATCGACAGGGCCAGTCGTGAGGTGTCCGTCGAGGGCCACCCGGTGACCCTCACCCGGAGCGAGTTCGACCTGCTTCTCACGCTGGCATCCCGGCCGGGCCGGGTTTGGTCACGCTACGAGCTGGTGACCCGAGTCCAGGGGTACGACTACGACGGCTATGAGCGCACGATCAACGCGCACGTGAAGAACCTCCGCCATAAGCTCGGCGACGATCCCCACCGGCCCCGGTTCGTGGCGACAGTGGTGGGCGTCGGCTACAAGCTCGACGTGGCTCCCGATGCGTAGGTCGCTCGCCCTTCGCCTCACCCTGGCGTTCGCGGTGATTGGGCTCGGGACCGCCGCGCTCATCGCGGTGGTGGTGAACGTGGCCTTCGAGGCTCGCTTTGGAAGCTACGTCTCAGCTGAGCAGCAAGCCCGCCGTGGCGAGCTGGTGGTTGCGCTGGCCGCCTCCTACCGTGCCGAGAGGGGCTGGAAGGCGAGCGCGCTTTCCTCGCTAGACCCGCTGGCCGCGATGGCCGACGAAGAGGTCAACGTCCTCGACGACCGCGGCCGGCTCGTGTGGAAGTCGGCGTCCGGGGCGAATGGGCCCATGGCGGCCATGGACCGGACCATGATGGGGACCCCTGTTCTCGGGACTGCTTCGCGGATCCCGATCACGGTCTCCGGCGCCCGGGTCGGCACCGCCGTCATCCGCCTGCCCGCTGCCGGACCACCGGCCATCGACCAGGCTTTTCGGTCCTCGATCGAACGGCTCTTGCTCCTCACGGGCATCGGCGCCGGCCTGGTGGCAGTGCTCGTCGGGATCCTGTTGGCCCGGCGGGTGACCGCCCCGGTACGCTCGCTCACTGCCGCGGCGCGTTCCCTCACCGCCGGCGAGCGCTCGGCACGCCTTCAGGACAGCTCGCCCGACGAGCTCGGCGAGATGGCCGCCGCCTTCAACGCCATGGCCGACGCGGTCGAGGCCGAGGACGTCCTGCGCTGCAGCTTTGCCCGAGACGTCGCCCACGAGCTGCGCACCCCGCTCGGCGTTCTGCAGAGCCAGCTCGAGGCCATCCAGGACGGCCTCGTCGCGCCGAGCCCAATGGCGCTGGCATCCCTGCACGAGGAGACGCTGCGCCTCGCCCGCCTGGTGGCCGACTTGGAGACCCTGGCCTCGGCCGACGGCGCCCCATTCGACCTCCGACGCGAGATGGTGGAGCTGGCTCCCCTGGTGGATGCGGCGGTCACGCCGTTCGCCGGGCCGATGCGCGAGAAGGGACTGTCGGTCCAATGCCGCCTGTCCGAGGTGGCCGTCGAGGGCGACCCGGTCCGGCTGCGCCAGATCGTCACCAACTTGTTGTCCAACGCCGTCAAGTTCGTCCCGCCGCGGGGAACCATCCGCGTCGACCTGGCAGGCGATGGAACCTGGGCGAGCCTACAGGTAGCCGACGACGGCCCCGGCATCGCGCCGCAGGACCTGCCCCATGTGTTCGAGCGTTTCTTCCGAGGGTCCGCCGCCAGGGCAGGGGGATCGGGGATCGGTCTGGCCGTGGTGGCAGGGCTGGTCGAGGCGCACGACGGCACGGTGACGGTAGCGAGCGGGCCGGGCGAAGGGGCGACCTTCACGATCCGCCTCCCGCAAACAGCACCAGGGGTGCGCCGTCTCTTCGCCGGATCTTCGCCGGCCCCCCGTAGGTTGAGTTCCGTCGGAGAAAACCAAGAGAAAGAAGGATGAGACCCATGAAACTTGCACGCACCCCCCGTTGGGCAACGGCCGGAGCAGCCCTCGGGCTGTCCACCGCCGTCTTCGCCGGCGTCGCCTTCGCGGCCACCCCGGGCTCGGCCGGACATGCCGCCGGCTCCCCCGCAACCGCAGTGGCATCGGCTCCAGCGCTCGCCGCAACCGCCGCTACCACATCCACCACCGCGACCCCGCCCGGGGGAAACGCGGTGTCGGGCACGCAAGCTCCGGCCGGGACTTCCCCGATGATGTCGGCGATGCTGGCCAGCTTGTCACCCCAGGCTCGCGCCGAGCTCCAGGCCCTCTACCCTCAAATGCTCAAGTTCATGGACAGCTCGCAGATGATGAGCGGCACCGGGACAGCGGGCTCGATGATGGGCCAGCCGACGGCCGGCAACCGACCCACCGCCGGCCAGGCCTCGGCTTCCTGATCCACCATCCACTGACGGCACCTGGGGCATCGAGGGCCGGCCGTGGCCGCGACCGCCCGGCCATCCGGCGACGTCGCAGGCGCTGTCGCTCGACGGTATCGGCCCCGCTGCAGCGGGGCCGATACCGTCGGCGAGGCCGCCGGCTGCACGCAGGGCGAGACCGCGCCATGATACATACGGCAGGATGTAGTGGTAACCCATCGTGGGCGCTGCCCAGAGGGACGTTTCGTGGCCACCAGGTCTTCATCCGCACGGCCGTCCACGGCTTCAAGCGAGGCGCGCCGGTCGGTGCGCCCGAGCGTGGCCGAGGGGCCGCTCGGCTCTTGCAGGTGACGGCATTTGGTTGTGAGCTGCTCACCGACACCGAGCCGCAGGTCCACGGGCCGACCCCCTTTTCGACGCCGTCTCCGACGGAGAGTCCTACTCGGTCACCAGCGTCTTCAGCGAGCGTCGTATCGGGGTGCGGGACAAGCCGCGTTCGAAGGACGTCTCCGAGGTGACGAGACGGTCGAGGGTGTCGCGCCCGGCAGCGGTCGTCTTGCCATCACGACCCGCCTCGTCGGCGTGGTGCCCGGCGACTGACAGGTGGCCGCCACGCCGGTGAACGACCGGCGTGGTGATGGCGAGCCGTCTCGGCACGCGCCGAGACGCCGTCCTCGCCTTCCGGTCGCCTCGGCGTCGGCGCAACGGGGTACGCGCCGGTCATCCAGGCCCGCGCCCGGGCGCTCACCTCAGGGCCTGGCCTGCCCTCGTCCGCCTCGGGATCGCTGTCGGCCTCGTCCTCCAAGT
>JAJZJC010000076.1 GCA_021810205.1 Actinomycetes bacterium | reverse complement strand
CCCTGTTGTGTTGGTCACTCCGAAGTGGCCGAGCGGTGGGCCGCATCCCTTTGGATTCGCATCCGCTGCGCTCGCACACTCGGAGAGGTAGAACTTGCCCCCCGCCCCGAAGCCGGTCACGGAGACCTTCACCGTCTGCCCGTTCGTGAGGTCGGTCGACGGCGTCACGACCACCCTCGGTGTGTGCGTCTGGAGGGCCGACAGCGACGCGAACGGGAACCGCGTCCAGTGAAGTCCGCCGTCGGTGGTGGAAAAGACGCTGTGGAGGTCGGCCACCCACCACCCGACCTGCGTCGTGACGAAACCGAGCTGTGCCACCGGCAATGTGCCCAGCTGGTAGGTGTCGCTCGCGACCGTCGTCCAGGACGCGCCGCCGTCGGTGGTGACGACGAGATTGGCGGTCTGGGTGCCTGCTCCGCCCACCGGTCCTGTGGCGATCGCGATCGTGGACGCGCTCGCGGCTGCGATCACTCCGAAGGAGCCGTTCGTCCGGGTCGGCAGGGGTCGGAGTGACTGCCAGGTTGAGCCGGCGTCGGTCGAAGAGACGAGGTATTGCTCGCCAGCCCCAGCGCGTTTTGTGCAGATACCCTCGAGGACGCCGCCTGGAGCGGTCGCGAGGGCGCCGAGGACGTGGAGTGTCGCGAGCTTGCCGACGCAGGGGTCTGTCAGCCTTTGGAAGGCGCCCCCGCCGTCGGTAGAGCGCAAGATGGTCGTGCGCTGTGTTCCCGCCCCCGAGGCGAGGTTCCCGTGGGTCATCACGTACACGTCTTGCCCAGAAACGAAGAGGTCGTTGCCGACGCCGTAGCCGAGGTCGGTGAGAACGGTGCGCCATGTCGTCGATCCGATCGGTGCGGCCTGGAGCAGGGGTGTGCACGGCCCTGGGCAGCCGCCGTGGGCGTAGACGATGCGAAACACCTGGCCCCCTCCCACTGCCAGGCTCTCAACCCTCGGTCCAGCAAGCACCTGCCAGCTCCCGCCTCCGTCGGTCGTCACCAACATCGCAGGGCCGTAGAGGTACCCCACTGTCGGCGAACCAAAGGCGATGCCGCTCACGCCGCTCACGCACTGCGCGGTTGTGCAGACCGCAGGGGTCGCTGGAAGCGGTGGGAGCTCTGTCCATGAGGCTCCCCCGTTTGTCGTGCGGGCGACCACCGCGCAGTTCCCCTGGTCGCAGGGCCGGCGTGCCAGGGCAAAGCCGACTTCGGGACTCACCCAACTCAACTGGACGAGCTCGGCGTCCGCCAGGCCCCCTGTCCCTCCCGGTTGGAAGGTCACCGATGCGGTTGCCGCGGCCGGCGCTGCGGAGATCGGTTTCACGAACTTTTGGGACTCCACCGCCGCGACCACACACTGGGTCGTGCACACCGTGAGGGGTTCTGTCACCTTGGTTTGCGCCGTCGGTTCGGCGACGAAGGTCCCGGTCGCGGATCCACTCGCGTCGGTCACCAGCCAGGTTCCCTGGCCGGCGCAACCCGATCGTCCGACCTCCTGCGCGCTCGGGCACTCCGATACCTGCACTCCGACCTTGGCGGGGAAGTCACTTAGGACCACGCGAAGCTGTTCGCCTCCGACCAAGCCGGTGCTCGGCGAAACCGAGACGCTGGATGTGGACGCGACCGACACGTGGCGGGGCGCAACGAAATGGGCGCTCCGCACTCCGCGGGGTGGAGCGGAGTTGGCAGTTGCGAGGCCAGTGGCGACGCCAGCAGCGATCGCCACCGGTACCAGAAGCAGCGGGGCGGCGACGCGGAGGTTCACGGCCCTTCGACGATGCTCACGATGGCCTTGAGCGCGGCGATCTCCAGCCGAAGCGCCCGCCGGCCGCTGCGGGTGATCGAGACCCAGGTCCGGGGACGTCGTCCCTCGATCACCTTGTCGGTGGCGATGAAGCCCGCCTCCTCCAAGACCCGCAGGTGCTGGGAGAGGTTCCCGGCGGAGAGCCGGAGAGTCTCTTTCAGGTAGTTGAAGTCCACCCGACGCGCCTCGTGAACGACGGTCAGAATGCCGAGGCGCACCCGCTGGTGCACGACGTCGTCGAGGTGCTCAGTTGGATCGTACGCCGGGGACTCATGTCGGCGGACTTCCACTTCGGTCGCACTCATGATGCCGTGCGGACGAGCTGCGCGTGGACGTGAGGGCGCCGACCTCGGACAAAGCGGAAGAGCAGGCCGCCGATGACGAGGTAGGCACCCGGGAGGACGAGGTTGGCCAGCTCGTTGTCGCCACCCCGGAACGGTCCACCGATGCCGAGGCGGACGAAGAGGTTCTCGACGTCGTAGAGGCACGAAAGGAGCGCCAGGCCGAGGAAGCCTGCAGCGAAGACGACGAAGGGAACGCTCCGCTCGAGGGCGGAGATGACGAGAAGGCCGAGTGCGATCACCACGAGGACAGAGGTTCCGCGTCTCCAGAAGTCTCCCGGCTGGGCGCTGGACCCGGCGTTCAGCCACATGACGACCCCGAGGAGCACGATGCCCGCCACGATTGCAGGCCACAGGCGTCCCTGGACGCCGACCTTTCGTGCGCGGAGCTCGAAGTAGGCGACGACGGCCGCAAAGCCGACCACGATGGCGATCGCCCAGTAGAGGGTCGACCAGCTGCCCAGCGAGGAGAACGGCGGGGGCGCCTCGAACGCCCGACCGAGAAGCGACGGGCCGGCTGCGATGACGCTGGTGCAGGCCAGGACGCCGTGGCCGATGGAGTGGCAGGGGGTGCGTGTGCGAACCGGAGTCGACTGGCCGTACAAGGGAAGCGCTCCCAGGATGACGACGCCGAACACGAGCGACGCGAACCAGTGGCCACTTCGGAACTGCCGCGTCCTTGCTCGGATCCGGCCCACGTCATCAAGGGCTGACCCTGCCCACGGAACTTCGGTACCCATCCACACTAGTTTGTGTGGCAGACCTCATCAGGTCAAGCGGTGCCTCGCACGACCTCGACCGCCTCGCGACGGAACTCGTCGGGGTACTTCGATGGGCGACCCACTGGGCGCTCCTTCCTCTGGAGTCCTCCTCCAGAATCGGGTGCGCGTCAGAGCGGTTCAACTCCATGGACTTTGCGCGGCATCGATCGAGCCCCGTGGAATTCGACTTGGCCAGCAGCAGATCCGACGAGGCTGCCCCATACCCGCGAGTCCCTGTCGGGCCGCGCTCCTCGCGGGCCCTACTGGGAGCCGAGCGTCCGTGCCGCCCGAGATCTGGCATCCGGGCCGCCCCTCGGGCGGCCGAGCCCATTGTGCTCGTCGCTGGCCTCGCGCTCCGTCAAGCCTTCCGTGCGGCGGCCTGCGGGCCGGGCTTGACCTCGCTCGCACTCCGGATCGCGCCGCCGTTCTCCGTTCGGTGTGGCACGTGTGTGGCACGACGTGGAGCGTGTCACGACTGCGGCGGGCACGCCAGGCAGCTCACCAGGAGAAACTCGGTGGTCGGGACCGGCGTCGATCCGGTGACCTCGCGCTTTTCAGGCGCGCGCTCTGCCAACTGAGCTACCCGACCGGGGCTGCCAGGCTATCCCTGCCGCAGCGCGGGCTGCGGCGTCTGGCGGCGCGGACCTGACGGGATTTGAACCCGCGACCTCCGGCTTGACAGGCCGGCGTGCACTCCTAGCTGCACCACAGGTCCCTGAAGGGACTGCACCCGCCCCGGGGCGACGCCGACGCGCGCACGAAGGGCGAACGGCCACTATACGCCAGGGCTGGGCGCACCGCCGCAGGCGGCCCGATGCCTGGAGCGGCCAGCAGCGCATGGGAAACCAACCAGGCGCGGCGAGGGGATGGCGGCGATCGCTGGGCGGTCGACGACGCCACCGGGTCGAACCACGCTACGCGGCTACGCTCGGCCGCCCAAGAGCCCAGGAGGTGGCCCGATGACCTATCGCGACCGCTGGATCGAGTGCACGCCCGACGAGGTGCGTATCCGGGCGTACTACTTCCCCTGGGGCACCAAGCGGATCCCGTACGGGCAGATCAAGGGCATCCGCCGGGTGGCCACGAGCCCGGCCCGCGGCCAGGGTCGCATCTGGGGCACCTCGAACCCCAGGTACTGGGCCAGCCTGGATCCGAAGCGGCCCACCAAGAACGTCGCGTTCGTCCTCGATCTCGGGCGCATGGTCCATCCTTTCGTGACCCCCGACGATCCCGACGCCTTCGACGCGGCGGTCCGTTCGCACGTGGACCTGCCGCCTTCGCAAGAAGACGGTGAGCCTGGGCGGGCACCCATCGTCTGAGCGGCCCGTCGCGCCTGCCCGGTGGGCCACGTCGCGGCACCGTCACGCGGCGTCCGGGTGACGGTGCATCAAGGGGCGATAACTTGCGGCGCATGACCGCTGAGCGACGTGGCGTGGCAGTGCGCCTCGTCGAGCGGCGCTGAGGAGGGGCGGTGCGCGCCCTCGTCCAGCGGGTCGCTTCGGCCGCGGTGCGCGTGGACGACGAGCCGATCGGCTCGATCGGACCGGGGCTCTGCGTGCTCGTCGGCGTCACGCACTCCGACACGAGCGCCGATGCAGAGCGGATGGCGGCACGCCTGTGGAACCTGCGGATCTTCGAGGACGAGCGCGGACTCACCAACCGCTCGGTGGCGGAGGTGGGTGGCGCGCTCCTCGTGGTGAGCCAGTTCACCCTCTACGCGGACACGACCAAGGGCAGACGCCCGTCGTTCGTCCGGGCGGCACCGCCCGAGCACGCCGAGCCGCTGGTGGAGGCGGTCGTTGCCGAGCTGCGGCGCCTCGGCGCGGCCGTCGAGACCGGGCGGTTCCGGGCGACCATGCGCGTCGAGCTCGTGAACGACGGTCCGTTCACCGTGCTCCTCGAAGTTGGCGACTGAGCGTCCGGACGCGGGCGGGCCGCAGCGCTGGCTGTCGGCTGTCCTGGCCGTCCGGGATGCCCGCCCGAGCACCAAGCTGCGTCAATCCCTAGTCTTGGCGAGTCTTGGCGCTGCAGCCGAGCCTTCGGGGAAAGGGGGAGGCGCATGACCACTCTCGCCAACCGGCCAGGGACCGCACTGATGGTCGTCGACGTCCAGTCTGGTGTGGTCGCCAACGCCTACGACCGTGACCGGGTGATCGCCAACATCGCTGTGCTCGTCGAGCGCGCCCGGGGGAGCGGCGTCCCGGTGATCTGGGTGCAGCATGCCGACGGGGACCTTGTCGAAGGCAGCGCGGATTGGGAGTACGTGCCCGAGCTGCGCAGGAGCGACGACGAGCCGCTCGTGCACAAGCACTTCGGCGACTCCTTCGAGGGGACCGAGCTCGAGGACCTCCTTGCGGCGCGTCGAGTTGGCGGGCTGGTCGTCACCGGCGCCCAGACCGACGCGTGCATCCGTTCCACCATCCACGGTGCGTTCACCCGGGGCTACGACGTGACGCTCGTGGGGGATGCCCACACGACCGAGGACCTCAGCGCGTACGGGGCGCCGCCGCCGGACCAGGTGATCGCCCATACGAACCTCTACTGGGACGGGCAACGGGCGCCTGGACGCACCGGTCGGACCGTCGCCACGGCGGCCGTCGACTTCGACGTGCCCTGACACGGACGTACGCTGACGCAGCGGATGGCGTACCCCCGCCCGGCGTCCCCACGGGAAGACCCCTCGCCGGGCATCCCCGCGAGCCGATCGCCGCTGACCCAGCCAGCTCACCGACGCCGAGCCGAGCCCGGCGACCCCACGCTCGTCTCCGCCACGGCCTGAGTGGCAGACCGCCCGCGGGGGCAGCATCATCGTGGTTATGGCATACGACTTCGACCTCGTCGTCCTCGGGGCGGGACCGGGCGGCTACACCGCTGCGGTCCGAGCCTCCCAGCTCGGGCTCTCCACCGCCGTCGTCGAGGAGCGGTACTGGGGCGGCATCTGCCTGAACGTCGGCTGCATCCCGTCCAAAGCACTCCTGCGCAACGCGGAGCTCGCCCAGATCGTGAAGGACGAGGCGGAGCTGTTCGGCATCCGGTCCGACAGTCCCATCACGATGGACTTCGGCGTCGCCTTCGACCGCAGCCGCAGCGTGGCCGACGGGCGCGTCAAGGGCGTCCACTACCTCATGAAGAAGAACGGCATCGCCGAGCTGAACGGTGTCGGGCGCTTCACGAACGCTCACGAGCTCGTCGTGCAGGGTCCCGAGGGGCAGCGGACCGTGACCTTCGCGAATTGCATCATCGCGGCGGGCACCACCACCCGCCTCCTGCCCGGTACCAGGCTGTCGGACCGGGTGGTCACGTTCGAAGAGCAGATCCTCACTCGCGACCTGCCTGCCAGCATCGTCATCGCCGGTGCGGGGGCCATCGGAGTGGAGTTCGCGTACGTCCTGCGCAACTTCGGCGTCGACGTGACCGTCGTCGAGTTCATGGACCGCATCGTGCCCCTGGAAGATGCCGAGGTATCCGCCGAGCTGGCGCGGCGCTTCCGCAGGTACGGGATCAACGTCCACACCTCGACTCGGGTGGACGGCATCGACGACTCGGGCGACAAGGTGGCGGTGACCGTCACCGGGCCGGACGGTCAGCAGCAGGTCCTCTACGCCGACAAGGTGCTGCAGGCCATCGGCTTCCAGCCTCGAGTCGAAGGCTACGGGCTCGAGACGACCGGGGTGGCGCTCACCGAGCGAGGCGCGATCGCCGTCGACGACTACTGCCGGACGAACGTGCCGAGCATCTACGCCATCGGTGACGTCACCGCCAAGCTCATGCTGGCCCACGCGGCGGAAGCCATGGCGATCGTCGCCGCCGAGACCATCGCTGGCCACGTCACCCAGGTCGTCGACTACCCAATGGTGCCGCGTGCCACGTTCTGCCAGCCACAGATCGCCAGCTTCGGCTACTCCGAGGTGCAGGCGAAGGAGCTCTTCGACGACGTCACGGTGATCAAGTTCCCCTTCACCGCGAACGGCAAGGCGCAGGGCGCAGGCGACCCGGGCGGGTTCGTGAAGCTGGTCGCCGGTGGCGAGCAGCGTGAGCTGCTCGGCGGTCACCTCATCGGTCACGACGTGTCCGAGCTGCTGCCGGAGCTGACCCTGGCGCAGCAGTACGACTTGACCGCCCACGACGCCGCTCGCAACATCCACGTGCACCCGACGATGGGCGAGGCGGTGAAGGAGGCGCTGCACGGCCTCATCGGGGAGATGATCAACTTCTGAAGGCCGCGGACGCGTCCCGCGCGTCACGTCGACCTGCTGGCGCTTGGTCCGCACGCCACGAGCTCGGCCGGCGGCAGGTTCTGGTTACACTCCGCAGTGGGAGATCGTGACCATCACCACCGCGAACGGCTCGACGGCCGACTTTCGAGAGCTTGCCCTGCAGATCCGCGCGGCTGGACTTCTCGATCGCCGACGCGCCTACTACGTCGTCAAGATCGCCGCGACCATCGCCACGTTGGCAGGTGGATGGACGCTCTTCGTGTTCGTCGGGGACTCCTGGGCCATCCTCGGCGTCGCGGTGGTCCTGGGTACCGTGTTCGGCCAGTTGGGCTTTCTCGGGCACGATGCCGGGCATCAGCAGATGTTCTCCTCGCGGCGGGCCAACCGGCTCGTCGGGATCGTGGTCGGCAACGCGCTGATCGGCTTGAGCCTCGGATGGTGGGTGCCCAAGCACAATGCGCATCACGCGCACCCGAACGAGCTCGAGCGTGACCCCGACGTCGGATCCGATCGGTTCGGAGTGTTCGGAAGCGGCAGCGCGCGGGAGCGAGAGGACCTGTCCCGCCTGCTGGTGCGCTGGCGGGCCCCGCTTTTCTTCCCGCTCATGGTGCTACGAAGCCTGGGTCTCCACGTCGGGGGAGTGCGTGATCTCTTCCAGCGGCGCGACCGGGCAGCGATCGGCGAGGGGCTCTTGATCCTGCTGCATGCGGCGACGTACGTCACCATCGTGTTCGTCGTGCTCAGCCCGCTGAAAGCGCTCGCGTTCATCGCCGTCCAGCAAGCGGTGTTCTCGATCTACCTGGGCATGAGCTTCGCGCCCAACCACAAGGGCATGCCGCTCGTCCTTCCGGGGTCGACGCTGGACTTCGCCCGCCGCCAGGTGATGACGTCTCGGAACGTGGCCGGCGGCGCAGTGCTCACCTTTGCGTTGGGGGGCCTGAACTACCAGATCGAGCACCATCTCTTTCCGTCGATGCCGCGGCCGAACTTGCGGCGTGCCCAGGAGGTCGTCAAGGCGTTCTGCGAACGCGCGGGGCTCAGCTACTGCGAGGTCAGCTTCGTCGACTCGTTCCGCATGATCGTCCGCCACCTGCGGGACCGCTCATGTGTCGAGTCGTCCGTGCGCGACGAACGTGCGCAGCTCCTGAACGCTCCTTCGACCCCGGCTCCTCGAACCCCGTAGCTCCGGACGTGCCGGGGGATCACCCACCGCCTGGGTCCTGTGCGCGTGGGGTTCGGAAGACCACCACGGAGCGCTCAGGATGCTCAGGATCGAGGTGAACGTCGAACGCCTTGTCCTCGTCGGGCTCCGGAATACCCTCGGCCACGATGACGACCTTGTTCCCATCGTGGCCGTAGAGCACGTTCGCCACCCCGAGCATGGCGTGACCGAGAACCGAGCCGCCAGACGAGTACGCCACCCGCCCGAGCGCCGTCACCGGTTGCGTGGCGGGACCCTCTTGCGTCACATCGGCGATGTCCGCCCCGTCGGCAGTGGCATCGGTCTTGTTCAGCCACTCGATCCACTGCTCGTCGGTCCAGTCCTCCGGATCGGCGGGCGGCCCCTCGGGAGGCACCTCTCGCGGAAGGTCCACTCCTGCCACGCTAGCGGCGGCGGGAGGTCTTTCTCGTCAGACCGAGTCAGGGCAACGCCGTCAGGACGCCGTCAGGACGCCGGCAGCGTCGGCGACGGCCGGCGCCGTGGACGGCGGCCGCGCAGGAAGAAGCCGCCCGCGACGGCGAGGTAGACGACGTAGGCGGCAGCCTGTGCCGGCGTCGGACGGTCGGCATAGCCGAAGAACGTGTGGAAGATGTCGCCGAGCGCGCTGCTCTCCGACAGCACCCCGCTCGTATTCCACAGGTGCGGGCCGAGCACGGGGAGCCAGCGGAGCTGCTGAAGGTTCTCGACCGCGTCGGCGAGGATCCCCGCCGCGAATACCAGCAAGAGGGCACCGACGATGGTGAAGAACTTCGCCACGTTGATCTTCGTCCCGAAGCGGTACATGGCGAAGGCGACACCGAGAGCGGCGACGAAGCCGGCCACTCCGCCGGCGATCACCCCGCGTCCGGACGACGCGAAGACGATCGCCAGCGTGAACACCATGGTCTCGAGTCCCTCGCGCCCGACCGCCTGGAAGGCGAGAAGGCCGAGACCCCAGCGAGCGCGCCCGTCGAGTGCCTGCTCCGCCTTCGAGCGCAGGTCCGACGAGAGGAGGCGGGCATGACGCTGCATCCAGAAGGTCATGTAGGTGAGCACGACCGCGGCCAGCAGGTACGTGCAGGTCTCGAAGATCGTCTGGACTCTCGAGCCTGCGTACGTCTTGAGCAGCAGGTAGGCAGCGACTCCCCCTGCGAGGACGAGCACCATCGCTGCTGCCACGCCCATGACGACGTCGCGAAAATGGCGGCGCTGCCCGATCTTGTCGAGGTAGGCGAGGAGGATCGCCACGATCATCGATGCTTCGATGCCCTCCCGCAGGAAGATGACGAAAGTGGCGATCATGGACTTAGGTTTACCGAAATTTCCATGAAAGGGAAGCCTGGCATCGTCAAGGGGCAGCGGTTTCTGGAACTTTCGGTTCTCCCCGCCGCGTCCGGCGCCGTCAGGAGGCTCTTTCTGCTCAGATCCCGGCCAGCACGGCGAACAGCGGTGTGAGCGGCTCCGCGGCAGTGAGAAGCACGGGTTGCCGGCTATTTCGGTCGGTGCCGTTGCGGATGGATCGTCTCGCCGCTCGCGAGCATGGAGACGAGCTGGGCGATTCGGCGCTGGCGAGTGTCGGCGCGCTTGGCGGTGGATATGCGGTAGAGGATCGAGAATCGGTTGGCCGCGTCGAGCTGATCGAACGTCGCCTTGGCGGTGGGATCGGCATCGAGGGATGCGGCAAGGTCGGGCGGGATGGTCATGGCGGACTGACCGTACGCGTTGTCCCAACTTCCGTCGGCCTTCGCCCGCTCGATGGCAGCGAGCCCCGCGGGATTCATGCGTTCCTCGCCGGCGAGCCTGTTGGCGATGGCGACATTGCGCTTCGACCAGGCGCTTCCCCGGCGCCGTGGGGTGAACTTGCGACGGAAGGTTCGCTCGTCGCGAGTTGCGAGTTGCCCGTCGATCCACCCATGGCAGATCGCCATCTCGAGCGCTTCGTCGTAGGTCAAGCTCGTCGGCCGAGTCGTGCCCTTCTTCGCCAGAACCAGCCAGACCCCGGTCGAGTCGGCTCCGTGCTCATCCAGCCACTGGGACCAGTCCGATGCGTTCGCGACGATCAGCTCCGCGTCGACGTCCGCCACCCCGTCAGTGTGCCACCGAGCCCACATCGGACGAAGGGGGCCACCGTGAGGGGCGGGATCGTCCTCACGTCTCCCTGCCGGGTCATGGGTGGCGGCGGTGCGCGGCCTGTCGAGCGCCCGGTCGGCCCGTGTCGGTGCCGAGGCCGGCAGGTCCGCGACCCTGGCACCCGAGGGCGTGCCCCCAACGGGATTCGAACCCGTGCTTCCGCCTTGAAAGGGCGGCGTCCTGGGCCGCTAGACGATGGGGGCGCAGGTGCTGCAGGCGGTGCCGAGCCCGAGCTGCGGGACGAACCCTCGCGCCGAGCTCTGCGTCGACCGCACGAGGCACGCTACCAGGGCGCCCCGGGTGCCTCAGGTGCCTGCGCGTTCCGCGCCACCCCGGTCCATCTGGGTGCCTCCGTGCATCTCGCCGCCCAGCACCGCCCCGCCGCCCAGCACCGCCCCGCCGCCCAGGCCCGCACTGGCACCCAGGCCCGCACCAGCACCCAGGCCCGCACCAGCACCCAGGCCCGCACTGGCACCCAGGCCCGCACCAGCACCCGCGACGGCGCCGACGCGGCGTTCGGTCGCCGCGAGCCCGGGAACCGTGAGCAGGCGTCCGGGCACGCGCTCGGGCGCGTGGTGGGTGAGGGCGAGGTAGTACTGGACGACTCCGATGACGAGCACCGTGGCGCCCAGCTCGTGGAGCTCTACCAATCCAGCGGGCAGATGCGTGAAGTACTGCGTGTAGCCGACGATCCCTTGGAGGACGAGGACGACGGTGAGCATGCGCGCGGCCTTGCGGATGCGCTCGGGGACGTCCATCGCGTGCAGTGCCACGGCGAGCGAGAGGACCAGCCCGATCAAGAAGAGTGCGAGGGTGGCGTGCAGCTCGGCCAAATTGCGCAACGGATAGGGAATTCGCCGTGCCACCAGCTGGCCTGTCGCGCCGCCCGCGTCGGGAGCGGCCCCGGTGGTCGCAGAGCCGGCCGCGAGCACGATCGCCGTCATGAGCACCATGGCGCGCGAGAGCAGGAGCATGGGCCGGGGGACGACCAGGTGGCCAGAGGACGGCGAGTAGTCACGGCTCGAGCGGTGCACCAGCACCACTGCGTCCACCAAGAGCACCAAGGTGGCGAGGAAGTGCACCATCACGAGGTACGGGTTGAGTTTCGAGTAGACGACGAGGCCCCCGATGACGGCCTCGACGAGCACTCCGACAACGAGGCCGCCGGCCAGCCATATGAGGTCGCGGCGCGCGGGACGGCGCAGGAGAGTGGCGAAGAAGGTCGCGCCGATCACCACGACGAGCGCCACGGTGACCATGCGATTGCTGAACTCCACGAGCGAGTGGAATTGCATCGGGGGCGTGAGGTTTCCCTTCATGCAGTTGGGCCAGTCTGCGCAGCCCAGTCCGGAGCCGGTGACCCGCACTGCGGCACCGGTGAGGACGATCGCGGCGTTGCCGACCAGGGAGGCGATGGCAAGCCGTCGCACGACCGTAGGCGACATGGCAGGGAGGCGGCTCGTCAAGCGGCTGTGGGCCGAACCGGCGGCGGGCACGTCTTGGCATGGTACCGGCGAATGGACCGTGCTTTGCAGCGACCCGAATCCGTGCAGTGCCCGGCCAAAGGCTCGAGCGGGACCGGCCCCCCCGTCCCGCCGTCCCCCCGTCCCCCCCGTCCCCCCCGTCCCCCCCGGCC
>JAJZJC010000075.1 GCA_021810205.1 Actinomycetes bacterium | reverse complement strand
TCGGAGGCGCGCTGCTCGCCGAGCCCCCAGCGGGCGCGGCGACGGGGGTGCCATCGACAGCGGGCGCGGCGACGGCCGGGGGGCGCGCAGGCGGACCCCTCGCCACCACTCGAGATGCCGGCGCGGTGCTCGCGGACCCTGTGCTGCAGCAGGTCTGGCGAACGACGCTCGCAGACGGGCCGAGCGGTGAGATCGCGCTCTCCTCGCCCAACCTCGCCACACTGACAGGCGGTCCGTCGGTCGTCTTCGGCGACCGGTCGGGGCGCGTCTACGCCCTCCATCTGGCCAACGGGACCGCAGTCGCGGGCTGGCCGAAGGGCGTCGGCGCCCCCGTGACATCGACCCCGTCGGTCGTGAAGGCACCCGGGACAACCCACGACACGGTGCTCGTGGGCACCGGCGACGCCGGCGTGCCCTGCGCGGGCGGGTACGAGTGGTTGCTGCCGAGCGGCGCCGACGCGCTCGTGCGCGGCCCGAACCCGTCCACCGACCAGGCGTGCGCCGCCGACGGGGTCGAGGCGTCGATGGCCGTCGGGACACTCGGAGGGGTCACCGGGACGGTTGCAGGGACGCTCGGCCAGGAGACCTACGCGATGAACGCCACGACCCGGGCGGTGCTCCCGGGGTTCCCCTGGTTCCAGGCCGACTCGAACTTCGCCACGCCCGCGATCGCCGACGTGGAGGGAGGCGGGGCCAACCAGATCGTCGAAGGAGGTGCGTCGACCGCGGGCCAGGCGTACGGGAAGCAGTACACGAACGGCGGTCACATCCGGATCCTGAGCGCCTCGGGGAGCCTGCTCTGCGTCGACACAACTGACGAGTCCATCAACTCCTCGCCGGCGGTCGGGCAGTTCCTCGCCGGGACAGCCACCGGCATCGTGGTAGGGACGGGACCGACATATCCGACAGCGTCGCAGCACGACCAGGTGATCGCGGTCGACGCCGCGTGCCGACAGGTCTGGGCGCGCACGCTCGCAGGCACAACCGGCTACGAGAGCCCAGCGCTCGCCGACGTGCTCGGCAACGGCCAGCTCCAGGTCCTCGTGACCACACACTCCGGCGGCGTCTACGCGCTCGACGGGGCGAACGGCGCGACGCTCTGGCACGCGCAGCTCGCGCACGACATCTTCGGCTCGCCGGTGACCGCGGCGCTCGGCACAGGGCACCAGGACGTCGTCGTCGCCACGATCAACGGGTTCGACGTCCTCACAGGCACCGACGGGGCGGTGCTCGACGCCACAGTCCTCGCCACAACGGGGTTCCAGAACGCGCCGCTCGTCACGAGGGACCCCAACGGGACGATCGGGATCACGGTCGCGGGCTACCAGCCTGACGACAGCGTCGTGGCGCACTACGAGATCGCCACATCCAACGGTGCGAACGTCGACAGCCCGGGCGCCTGGCCCCAGTTCCACCACGACCCGCAGCTCACCGGGAACGCCGACGCGCCGATCGCGACGCCGGTAGCGCCGTTCTCGACATATTCGAGGATCGCGGGGAGCACACCGGACGCGACCGCGGCAGCGGAGCTGGAGCACCAGTTCGACGCCACCGCCGGGCACTGCCCGGGCACGACAGCCTCCACACGCCCGGTCGTGCTCGCGACGGACAAGACCTATCCCGACGCCCTCGCCAGTGCGCCGCTCGCGCGCAGCCTGGGCACCGGGACCCTGCTCACCCCACCGACCCGGCTTTCGGCCCCCGCAGCCGCCGCCATCTCGGAGGAGGGGATCACGCACGTCGTCGTCGTGGGCGGACCGCTCGCGGTGAGCACATCGGTCGTCGCAGCGCTCGAGGCGACGCCGGCCACGGCGTGCGGCGGCAGTGCGGGGAGCGGGAGCCGCATCGCCGTCACGCGCATCGCCGGCGCGACGGCGTACGGAACCGCCGCGGACCTGGCCAAGGCCGCAGCCGCCGGCGGCGTCGGCAGCCTCGACCTCTCGGGCGCGTACCAAGGGACCAACGCCACAGGCGGCGACGGCCGGTTCAACGACACCTCCGGGAGCGCGTCGCTCGCCCCTGTCTCGAGCGGCGCGCTCAGCACCGCGGTGCTCGCGACCGGCACCGGGTTCCAGGACGCGGAAACGGCCAGCACGCTCTCCTACGCGGACCGCCTCCCCGTCCTCCTCACCACGCCGACCTCCCTCTCCCCGCAGGCGGCCGGAGAGATCTCCTCGCTCGGCGTCGCCCAGGTCGTCGTGATGGGCGGCCCGTTCGCGGTCTCAGACGCCGTCGTCGCCGCGCTCGAAGGTATGGGCGTGTCGGTGCTGCGGGTCGCAGGCCACGACGCGACCGGCACGGCCGCCCAGCTCGCCCGGCTCGAGACGTCCCCGACGCCGACAGGGGCAGGGTGGCGAGGGACCGGCGGCCTCACGGTGGCCCAGGGACAGTACTTCGGCGACGGCGTCGCGGGCGCGGTGCTGGCCGCGGACGGACCGTCGTCCGGGGCTCCCGAGCCGCTCGTCCTCACGGAGAGCCCTACGACGGTCGGCTTGCCGCTCGCCGCCTTCCTGCACATGGCTGGCACGACAGGGCTCGGCGGCGCTCGAGTCACGCACCTCACGGTCCTCGGCGGCACGCTCGCGCTCCCCGTACAGACCGTGGACGAGATGGGCGCCGACCTCTGAGCATGAGAGTGCAGCCTGGCGCTCCCGACGCCGGTTGACGCCGGCTCGCCCCCTACGGGAGACTGAGGGGTGATGACCGGCGCGTTCCCGCTCCAGGTAGCCATCGTCTAGGCGCGCCCGACCTGCTGTGCGCGCCGTCGACCGTCCACCTGGTGGGCGGTCGTTGCGTGTCCGGGGATCTCGCCGGCGAGCCGGCGCAGCAGACCCCACCGGCAGAAACGACCAGCAGACCCCACCGGCAGACCCGACCAGCAGACCCGACCAGCAGACCCGACGAGCAAAGTCTGAGATCCTGATGACCACGCAGACCGCCCGATCCCGACCGGCCGACCCCTCGGCTGCGCAGCCAGGGGCCCGCCACGCCGATGCCTCCGGAGCCCCGCGCACCCCGCACCGCGTGGCGGTCATCGGCGGGGACGGCATCGGGCCCGAGGTGGTTGCCGAAGCGCTGAAGGTCGTCAGGGCTGCGGGCGTGGCGCTCGACACCACGGACTACGACCTCGGCGCCAGCCGATATCGGAGGACGGGAGAGACCCTTCCGGACTCGGTCCTCGAGGAGCTCCGAGGGTACGACGCGATCCTGCTCGGCGCGGTGGGGCCTGCAGTGGGGGACACCACGGTCGCGTCGGGCGTGCTCGAGCGGGGCCTCCTGCTGCGGCTGCGCTTCGAGCTCGACCTCTACGTGAACCTCCGCCCGTTCCGGGCGGTGCCGGGCTCGGTGGCTGCGCGCGCCGCGAACGAGGCCACGGTCGACTTCGTGGTGGTCCGGGAGAACACCGAGGGCGCGTACGCCGGCGAGGGCGGGTTCCTTCGCAAGGGGACGTCCGGCGAAGTCGCGACCCAGGGCTCCGTCAACACGCGCATGGGGGTCGAGCGGATCGTCCGGTTCGCGTTCGAGCTCGCCGAGCGGAGGGACGCCCGGCAGGTCACCCTCGCGCACAAGACGAACGTGCTCAACTTCGCGGGCGACCTGTGGAAGCGCACGTTCGACGCCGTCGCCGCCGAGCACCCAGGGGTCGCGACGGCCTACCAGCACGTGGACGCCGCGTGCATCCACATGGTCGAGCACCCCGACAGCTACGACGTGATCGTCACCGACAACCTCTTCGGGGACATCATCACTGATCTGGCCGGCGCCCTCTGCGGCGGCATCGGGTTCGCGGCCTCCGCCAACCTCCACCCCGGTTCGGTCTCCCTGTTCGAGCCGGTCCACGGCGCCGCGCACGACATCGCAGGTACGGGTCGTGCGAACCCGACGGCGGCGATCGCCTCGGCGGCGCTCATGCTCGAGCACCTCGGCGAGACGGACGCCGCCCGGCGGATCCACGAGGCCGTGCAGAGCTTCGTGGAGGCCGCCGCGCCGTCGCAGGGCGAAGCTGTGCCCGGCAGCCATGCTCCGATTCCTTCGACCACCGCCGCCATCGGCGACGCGATCGCAGAAAGGCTCTAACGGTGCCGATCACCCCCACGAAGAAGATCTGGATGGACGGCGAGCTCGTCGACTGGGCGGATGCCAGGGTCCACGTGCTCTCGCACACGCTGCACTACGGTTCGGGGGTCTTCGAGGGCATCCGCGCCTACCCGACCCCGCAGGGCGTGGCCGTCTTCCGTCTCGCCGACCACATCCGCAGGCTCGTCGCGTCGGCGCACATCATGATGATCGACGTCCCGTTCGGCGTGGACGAGCTCGTCGACGCGACGGTGGAGGTCGTGCGCGTGAACGACATGCGTGACGGCTGCTACATCCGCCCGTTGGTCTACCTCGGCTACGGCGAGATGGGCCTGAACCCGCTTCCCTCGCCGGTCAACGTCTCGATCGCCACGTGGCCCTGGGGCGCGTACCTCGGCGAGGAGGCGCTCGAGCGGGGCGTGTCGGTCAAGATCAGCTCCTGGCGCCGGCACGATCCCAACGCGGTCCCGACCGCGGCGAAGGGCGTCGGGATGTACGTGAACTCGTCGCTCGCCAAGGTCGAGGCGTTGAAGGCCGGCTACGACGAGGCCGTGCTGCTCACCCCGGACGGCCGGGTGAGCGAGTGCACCGGCGAGAACATCTTCATCGTGCGCGGCGGCGTGCTCGTCACGCCGCCCACGTCCGACGCAGGAGCGCTCGACGGGATCACCCAGGACACCGTCGAGGTCCTCGCCCGCGACATGGGGATCGAGGTCCGCCACGAGGTGCTCGTCCGCACCGACCTCTACCTGGCGGACGAGGCGTTCCTCACCGGGACGGCCGCGGAGCTGACCCCGATCCGCGCCGTCGACGACCGCATCGTGGGTTCGGGTGCTGCGGGGCCGATCACCGCCGAGCTCCAGCGGGCCTACTTCTCCACGGTGCGCGGCCAGCTGGACCAGTACAAGGACTGGCTCCACCTCGTGGACTGAGCCTCGGAGCGGTAACGTCGTGGCGTCATGACTCAGCCGAGCTTCGTCCCCATCTCCGAAGCCGACCAGGTGCGGCCGGCGCTCCGCTTGGAAGAGCCCCGCCGGTGGGTACCGTACCGGCCCGCGGAGCTCCGCTTCCCGGTGCGCACGGGCGGGAGGAACCGCGGGCACCCCGGTCCGGACCAGGGGTACGCGCTGGCGCTGGCACACCGGTTCGCCGACCGGCTGCGGCTCCGACCCGGGGAGTCGGAAGAGGACGTGGTCGTGGGCACCGCCCTCCTCGCCGCCCGCCGCGGGGCGCTCTTCGGACGTGCGCCGACCGTGTACGACGTCGAGGCTGCTCTGGCGTTGTGGGGTTTCCTCGACGACGACCCGCCCCAGGGGCTCCTCGGGGCTCGCCGTCTGGCATTCTCTTCCGTTGCGCACGACTACCCGGGCCAACGCGCCCTCGTCGACCGGGTTCCCGAGGACGTCGTCCGCCTCTCGGTGTCGGAGATCGCGTCTCGGCGTGAGGAGTGGGAGGCCCTCGTCGGCGCCTGAGCGGCGCGCGGGCCGGCCATCGCATTGGCGCCTGAGCGGCGCGCGGACCGGTCCGCCCGGTGGCCAGCCGGAGCGAGTGCCGCAGAGGCGGGGTGCCGGACTACGGGGCGTCCTCCGGCCCGATGATCCGTAGGATCGGGTCATGACTTTCGTGCTCACCGAAGTCCAGCGCGAGTTCCGCGACACGATGCGGAGATTCTGCGAGGAGCGCATCGCGCCGAACGCCGCCGAGGCCGACCGCACCGGGACGTTTCCGTGGAAGTCCTTCGACGCGTGCCGTGAGCTGGAGCTCCCTTCACTCGCGATCCCCGCCGAGTACGGGGGGGCAGGCGCCGACACGGTGACCCAGGCGATCATGGCCGAAGAGCTAGGAAGGGTCTGCGCGTCGACCTCGGTGACGTTGCTCATCTCGAAGCTCGGCATGCTCCCGGTGATCAACTGGGGCTCGGAGGGGCTCAAGCGCAAGTACCTGCCCCGGGTCGCATCCGGTGAGGCGCAGGCGAGCTACTGCCTCTCGGAGGCCGACGCAGGCAGCGACGTAGCCGCGATGACCGCACGAGCCGTCAGAGACGGTGACAGCTACGTCATCACGGGCAGCAAGTACTGGATCACGAACGCCGGAATCTCGGATACCTACACGGTCTTTGCCAAGACCGACCCTGACGCGGGGCGCCGCGGGATCTCCTGCTTCGTCGTGGAGGCGGGCTGGGGGGTGGAGGTCGCGAAGCTCGAGGACAAGCTCGGCCTGCGGGGAAGCCCGACCGGCGAGGTGGTCCTGGACGAGGTGCGCGTCCCGGCCGACAACCTCGTCGGGGAGGAAGGTCGCGGTTTCCAGATCGCCATGCACACCATGGACCGGAGCCGCCCCACGATCGGGGCGCAGGCGGTCGGCATCGCCCAGGGCGCCATCGACCACGCGGTCGGCTACATGAAGCAGCGCCACGCGTTCGGCGCGCCGATCGCCGACCTCCAGGCGCTCCGGTTCATGATCGCCGAGATGGCCATGCGGACCGAAGCCGCGCGCACCCTCGTCTACCGCGCCTGCTCGCTCGTCGACGACGACCCGACCGGGGAGCTCGGCACGGTGGGCGCGATGGCGAAGTGCTTCGCCTCGGACACCGCGATGTCGGTGACGACGGACGCGGTCCAGCTGCTCGGCGGCTACGGCTACACGAAGGACTTCCCGCTCGAGCGCTTCATGCGGGATGCCAAGATCACCCAGATCTACGAGGGGACCAACCAGATCCAGCGCGTGGTGATCGCACGGAGCGTCCTCGGAGCGCAGTCCAAGTAGCTCGGCAGGGTCCTTCTCCCCTCGGGGGCGCCAGGACGTCGGAGCCCGGCTGGCCGCCTATGCGTTGGCTGGGCGGGCCGCCGGGCCGTGCACCTTCCCCAGGCGCTCGATCCCGGCGTCAGCCTCTGACGCCGATGACGTCCTCCCCTGGCGGAGGCCGACCCACATGCACCAGGCGAGCAGCACCCACAACGGACCGCTGTTCGGATCGGTCCCCTGGCCGGTCAGGATCCCGCCGAACGCCTCGCCGAAGATCCAGATGCCGATCGCCAGGACGATGGAGATCGCCAGAGCGACACGCGGGAGGATCCCGAGCGCGACGGCGACGCCGACTGCGAGCATCACGAGGGCGAGCAGCGAGTCGAGCCACGGCCCGGCGCCCCTGAGCGCCCCAGCGGCATGCATGAGCACGCTGCGCAGCGGACCTGGTTCCCCTGCTGAAGCTGCTGCGATCACGGAGGACACCGCATCTCGACCTTGGTTCGGCGGTTCGAGCAAGAGCAACGCGGAGAGCGTCCACAACGCCACCCATGCACCCCGAGCGAAGCGGCTGGCGAGCAGGGGAGCTGCCGTGTCTTCTCCGGGCCACACGAGGAGCCCGATCACGACGTAGAGCGCGACTGCGCCGGGAGCACCCGAGAGCGGCGATGCGCCCGTGAGCACGCCGCCAAGCCCTTCGCCCAGCCACCACACCGCTGCTGCCCATGCGAAGGAGCCAGCGAGCACGAGACGGAGGAGGGGAGCTCGCCGCGTCAGCGAGCCGGCGATGATGCCGATGCCGAGGAGCAGCTGGATCGTCGCGAAGAGCGCGTTCCACGTCGCGACGTCTGGCACCATCGCGTGAGCGATCGAAAGTGCCGGATGCGAGACGAAGCCGATGTTCCCGTCGGCGGCAGGGACCAGCACGCCGGTCACGAAGCCCTTGGTGAACATGTAGGGCTGGAGCTGCAGGGCCCCGTCGAGCAGCCAGATGGCCCCTAGCGCCGACTGGAGCGTCCGCAGGGGTCGGGTGCTCGCGTAGCTCCAGGCGCCGTCTACAGACCCGCGCATCTGCAGGTCGAGCGAAGCACTCACTTCATGTGCCCGTCCTCGGACGGGGACCGGCCGGCGCTCTGGGCGAAGCGCATGTGCGCACGTACCACGATTGCGACGAGGACCACCCAGAGGACGACGAGGATCGAGAGCAGGACGCCGACCACCCATTGGCCGAGCAGCCCTTCGGGTCGGCGCGCTTGGGCGAGCTGCGCGGTGAGCCCGCCGAGCGCTCGGCTCGAAGCACGCGCAGACGTCGTGGTCGTGCCACGGACGCTGACGCCGGTTCGGGCGAGCCTGAGGGGAGCTGAGGGGCTCGACGGGCTGGGTCCGACCGCACTGGCGGGGCGGTCCGGGCCCGCGACGGCCGACTGTGCCGGGGCCGCGACCACCGGTCGCGCAGGGGGCGCCGGCGCGACCGGTGCGGTGGCCGCGGATGCCGCGGATGCCGCGGATGCCGCGGATGCCGCGGATGCCGCGCCTGCGGGAATTCCCAGCACGACGACGGCGGCCACCGTCGTGGCAGCCATGCGCACGGCCCATCCGAACCGCTGCTGGAGCGGGCGCCGGAGCTCACGCATCGCCGTCACCCCATGGCACCTCGGCGTGGTCTGTTGCGCCGACCGGAGCCCCGTTCCCGGCGTGGAGGCGAGCGACGGGGCCTGCCGCCGCGGTGGCAGTCGGCGTCGTTGCGCGTTCGGCCGCTGCGGCGAGCTCCTCCATCTCGGCGACAGGCAGGATCGGGACGAGGCGAAACACGATGAGCAAGAGCAGCGGGATGGCCGCCGCCATTGCCACCGTGATGGAGATCGACACCCACGTGAAGTGGTACGTCCCCCAGCCGAGCCCGAGTGCACCTGTCGGGCCGAACGGCGAACGGACCAACGGCTCGGTCGCGGGAGGGATGACGATGACCAGGCGCTTGACCCACATCGCCGCGAGGACGAGCGTCGCCGCGGTCACGACACCCGTGGCCGTGCGAGTGCGCCGGAACATGAAGACGAGGATCGGCACCACGCCCCCCGCGACGAAGTAGAACCAGAACGGCATCCAGTAACGCCCGAGGATGGTCTGGTAGACCCAGGCAGCGTTGCCGGTGGTGTTCGAGTAGCTGTCGACCAGGTACTCGGTGAAGGTGAGGTAGAGGTATGCCGCACCCAGAGCCACCATGATGAAGCCGAGGCGCACGAGGTGGCGGCGCTCGATGAAGGCCTCGAGGTGGAAGAGCCGACGGGCCGCAGCCACCACCACGACCACCAACGCCACACCCGAGTAGAGCGCCGCCACGACGAAGTACACCGGGAAGATCGTCTCCAGGTAGCCGGGGCGCGACGAGGAGGCAAAGGCGAAGCTGAGCACGGAGTGCACGGAGACGGCCATGGGGATGACCATGATCGCCACGAGGCCGATCGCGCCGGCAAGGAGTCGACGCTGGGAAAGGCTGCCGTCGTACCTGCCGGCGAGGAGCCTGTAGGCGCGGTAGAGCAACCTCCGTCCCGGCGAGCTCGCGGCTTGGGCGAGACGCTCCGCTCCGATCGCGAGGTCGGCTACGAGAGGCAGGTAGAAAAAGACGCACGTAGCGAGCAAGTAGGTTGACACCGCGAAGAAGTCCCAGAGGATTGGCGACGACAGGTTCCAGTACGGGGGCCAGATGAGCTCCCACAGCTTCCACGAGCTCCCCAGGTGCGGGATGATGAAGAGCATCCCGATCGGGAGCGTCACCAGCGCGGTCGCCTCGGCGATCCGGGTGAGCGGTGCGCGCCAGGTGGTCTTGGTGATCCGAAGGATGGCCGAGACCACCGCCCCGCCGTAGCTCACGCCGATGAACGTGACGAGGTTCGCCTCGTAGATCGCCCAGAAGGCCTGGTCGCTGTAGCCGGCAGATCCGAGACCTGTACGAAGCTGCACGACCCATGCGGCGAAGCCGAGAGCGAGCAGTGCGCTCAGCACGCCGACCGCGGGCCAGAACCACTTCGGTCTGAACAGGACCGGGCGCATGGCTGCAGACCGGATCATCTCGATCGCGGGCGGAGGTTCCTCGGCGTCGGTCAGTTCCTCGACCGGCTCGAGAATTCGGGGATCCCAGGCTCTCTGAGCCGATCCAAGGGATTCGACATGCGAGCTCACGCGACCTCCTTGTCCGTGTCCAGTGTCTGACCGTGGCCGGTGATGTACCAGACTCGAGGGTGCGTCCCGAATGTTGTCTTGAAGCGCACCGCTGTGTTCTCGGTGAGGAACTTGGAGAGGGTGACGCTGTTGCCGATGCCGTTGACCGCGACGTCGCTTTCGAGGTCGCCCATGTAGATGACTCCCATGGGGCAGTAGCTGGCGCACTCGGGGATCCGACCGGACGGCAGCATGGCCGCACAGAACACGCACTTGCCCACCGTGCCTTCGACCTGGGGCACCGGCCAGGCGGGCTCCTGGGGGAATGGCTGGCGGGGCGCCGGTACCGGGGCACTCCAGTTGAAGTACCGGGCCTGGTACGGGCAGGCGTTCATGCAGATGCGGGTGCCGACGCACCGCTGCTGTGTGACGAGCACCAGCCCCTCGTCAGTGCGGAAGTTCGCCGAGACCGGGCACACCGGCACACACGGCGGGTCCTCGCACATCATGCACGGCCGCGGCATGAAGTATTGCTCGCCTGAGGCGGACTGCATGGTGAAGACGTGGATCCAGGTCTGGTCTTGGTGCAGGTAGTGGTAGCGCTCGCAGGCGGTGGTACAGAGCTTGCAGCCGTTGCAGTTCCGCAGGTCGATGACCATCGCCCACTGGTGGGTCGCCGACGAGCCGGTGGCCGCGCTGCCCGTCGCCGTACGCGCGGGCGCCGCTGCCGAGCGGGCAGACCGGGAGATCAGGACGCCGCTCACCGAGCCGACAGCTGCGAGACCCACGCCGCTCGCCGCTGCGCCGAGGAACCGGCGCCGGGAGACGTGTTTACCGGTGGTGACGGTGACCGGCTGCTGGTGCGCCGACGGGATCGGAGCCCGGTCCGTCTCGTCTTGCTCTTGTTCGTCTGAGCTCATGCCCTTCCTCTTCTGTTGCTGTCTCGTCGTGCGTGGCCGCCCCACGCCCCGTGCAGTGCCGCGGAGTGGGCTGAGGCGTGGCGAGCGAGCATGGAATGTTCAGGCGAGGACGTGGACCCGTCCTTCCATCCAACCCTTCACCGACATGGCTCCTCCCATCGAGTTGGGGCCTGAGCCGCATGGCGCGTAGCACTGCCAGACGAAGGCGCCGCTGCGCTGCGCGACGAAGCGGGCGGTGACGGTGACCGAGCCGCCTGCCGGTGCAGCGGGGATGGGCAGGTTGAGCCCCAGGCCGACGACGGTGAAGGTATGGGCGATCTGTGTGTTGGGCACCGAGCGGATGGTCTTTCCGTCCACGCTCTCGGTTCCCGAGACGGTTCCGCTCACCGCGTCGAACATGGTCTGCACGCCGCTGAGTGGCGCGGTGCCTGTGTCGTAGCTCGTGATCCGCAGCACCACGGTCTGGCCCACGTGGACCGTCCAGGACGGGTTCGTGTAGCGGGGCCAGTCCGGATGCCCGGGTCCACTCGTCACGATGCTCATCGACTCGACCACCGTGCCCCTCGACGCGACGTGCTCGACGGCGTTGGCGGGCTTGACCGCGTCGCGCAGGCCCAAGGCGATCCCAGCGACGGCGAAGACCGACGCGAACAGACCGACCACGATGCCTGCCAGGGCCATCACGACGAACAGGGGTCCCTTCGATCGCCAGTTGTCTCGGCTCATCTAGCTCACCACCGTCACTTCGCCCTTCATGTATCCAACGTGGCTCATCACCCACCGCCCGCACGGGGCGTCGCAGTACCACTGGTAGGTGCCAGGTCCTGGGGCGTGGAAGCGGAAGGTCGTGGTCGCATCGGCGCGGATGGCGACGTGGAGGCCCAGCTTGGGTGCGTCGAAGGTGTGGGGACCTGTGTCGTGGTTCACTACCACCACCTCGATCTCGGTGTGCGCCTTGACCGAGAACAGGATCGGAGCTCCGACCGTGCCGCTCGGGCCCACGTACGCCGGCTCTGTGCCACCGGCGGTCTTCTCGCCATCGATGGACACGTGGACGATGGCGGAAGGTGCGGTGGCGTCGCCGCTCCCGGATCCAGGGGAGCTCGACACCCACGGGCGCCCGCCTGCGATCGTGGCAGGAGGCATCTCCGGCATCTCCGGTCGCGCTCGGAAGGCCGACTGGGAGTAGGGGGTCGTCCCGCTGCGGACCGCGTTGGTGGAGGCGCCCCCGCAGGCCGCCAACCCGGCGCCTGCCAGGACGGCCAGCGCACCGCCGAGGACAGCTCTGCACGCAGGACTCCTGTCGTGACGCGCAGCGTGCCTTCTGGCGAGCTGCAGGCGCTCGGGCGGTACGGTCGCCTGGGCCGG
>JAJZJC010000074.1 GCA_021810205.1 Actinomycetes bacterium | reverse complement strand
CAATTGACAAACATTGGCTCTATCTTCGTCATATGTTGTGTAACCACTTGGCGGCACCGCGACCGGGGCTGCACCCGTCATGCCGACGGCGCCTCGGCGGAGCCGGCCAGCACGGTCGACTCGAGCGATGCCACGAATTGGCCGATGATCTTGGTGCTCACGTCGGCGAGCACTCCCCGCCCGAACTGGGCGACTCGCCCGGAGATCGCGAGGTCGGTCGACACCGAGACGCGCGTCGCCGTGCCGTCGGGGACGAGCTCGGCGGTGATCGTGGCGTTGGCGCTTCCTTGCCCGCGCGTCTCGCGGCCTTCTGCGCGAAGGACGGCGCGACGCGCGATCGGGTCACGCTCCAAGAAGGTCGCCTTTCCCTTGTACTCCGCCGAGACGGGGCCCACCTTCACCTTGATCGTGCCGGAGAAGTCGTCGCCTTCGACGGCCTCGAGGGTCGCGCCGGGCATGCAGGGCGCGAGACGTTCGACGTCGGTCAGCACCTCCCATGCGGTGTCGATGGGCACGTCCACGCTGAACTCGTCACGCAGCTCCACCCCGTCCTCCTCGTGGTCTCGGGTCGTCGCCCCGATCATTCGCTCGCGTCGTTCATTGCTCGCCTCGACGAGCGCGCGAGCACTGCTGGCCGAAGCGGTGGCCCACCATCGCCGCCCTCTCTAGATACCGAGGACCCCGCCGATCTCCTCTGCGTCGCCGACGTGGGCGAACACGTGCTCGAGGCATTCGAGCGCAGCCTCGTGACGCTTTTTGGAGGTTCCGGCGACGGCGTCACGCGCCACGAAGCAGCGGTAGTCCAGGTTCCGGGCGTGCTGGACGGTGGCGGTGACGCACACGTCAGTGCACACCCCGGTCACGACGAGGTTCTCCACGCCCGAGCACCGCAGTACGACGCCCAGATCGGTTCCCAAGAACGCGTCGTAGCGCCGCTTGCCTTCGATGACGTGATCGCCATCCATCGGCTGGAGCCCGTCGACGATCTCTGCTCCTCGAGTCCCTTCGAGGCAGTGCGGGGGCTCGAATTCGAGCTCGATGCCGAAATCCGACCCGTCCGGCCTGTGCATCTCTTTCGTGTAGATCACGCCGATCCCGCGCGCCCGGGCCCGGTCCGCAAGCTCGGCGATGCGCGCCACGATGTCGAGCCCTCCGCATGCTGGCACCGGCGCGTCGGGCAGCAGGAAGTCGTTCTGCATGTCGATCACGAGCAGTGCCGTGCGCTCGGGATGCGCGACGAGCGTGCCCACGTCTGGCCTCATCAGGTACCGGTCCTCATCTGGGCGCTGGGTTCATCTGTCTGCCGGCCGCTCGAGGGGACCTTCTCGGCCCGCCGGTTGCGCCGAGCCGACGCCGTCGATCATCTCGAGCACGCGCTCGGGGGTGATCGGCGTGCTCGTGGGCCGGACTCCGATGGCGTCTTCTATGGCGCTCGCGATCGCCGCAGCCACGTTGCCGATCGCCGGCTCTCCGATCCCGCGTGCCCCGAGCGGCCCCTTTCCCTCGCCGCTCTCGACGATGGCGACCTCCACGTCGGGCACGTCGTGGGAGTTCGGGACGAGGTAGTCGGCGAACAGCATCGACGCGGGGATGCCGTCGACGATCGGGACCTCTTCGGTGAGGGCATAGCCGAGGCCCTGGACCACGCCACCTTGGACCTGGCCCTCGACGCGCAACGGGTTGATCATCCTGCCGACGTCGTGGCACGCGACGTAGCGAAGGACCGTGACCTCTCCCGTCTCCGTGTCTACGGCGACCTCTGCGGCATGGGTCCCGTAGGTGTAGTCGGGGAACGTGTGGCCCTGTCCTGCGCGCGGGTCGAACGTGCCCACCGGTGCGTGCCACGTCGACATCACCGCGGTCGACACTCCGCGCCGGTTGCACTCTGAAGCGAGCTCGGCGAGCGTGAGGTATGGCGCCGACACGCCCGCGGGACCCACCCGGCCGTCGGCGAAGCTGAGCATGTCCTCGCGGACCCCCAAGATGTCGGCGGCAACCGGCGCCACCAACGCCTTCAGGTCGGTGGCAGCCTTGACCGCGGCGTTGCCCGACATGAACAGCTGGCGCGTGGCGAACGTGCCTCCTGCAGGGGGCGTCAGCGCGCTGTCGCCGATGTACACGCTGATGTCGGCGAGGGGGACGCCCACGATCTCGGCTGCGATCTGGCAGAGGCTCGCCGCCTGGCCACCGCCCAGGTCCGTCACACCGCTTCTCAAGAGGAGCGTGCCGTCGGGCTCGATGCTGAGCCACACCGACGCCCGGTCGCGGAACCACACGGTCCTGCCGTAGGGCTGGCGATTGCAGGCGAAGCCCCGGCCGATCCGCACGTGCGGCGAGCCCGGCCGGCCCTCTTCTGCTCGGGGGCCGAGCCGTTCGAGGGCTTCGCGCATCGTGCGCCCCACCTCGACGCAGGTCTGGACGGGTTCTCCGGTCGGGAGGACGTCTCCCTTCTGCAAGAAGTTCCGCTCTCGGACCTCCGTGGCGCTGAGCCCGAGGCGCTTCGCGACGAGGTCCATCTGCGCCTCGTAGGCAAAGGTGACCTGCATGGCGCCGAAGCCCCGAAACGCGCTCGTCGGCACCTGGTTCGTGAGCACGGCCCGCGAGACGATCGAGGCATTGGGGACCCGGTAGGGACCGCATGCAGTCGCCGCGGCGGCGAACAGCACCCGCGCGGAGAGGTACGGGTACGCGCCGGCATCACCGGTGACGTCCACCTCTTGGGCGGTGATGGTCCCGTCGCGGCGCACCCCCGTGCGGTAGCGCATGGTGAAGGGGTGGCGCTTGGTCGTGGCGACGATCGACTCTTGGCGCTCGAACACGAGCTTCACCGGACGCCCCGTGCGCCACGCGAGCAGCGCGAGGTAGGGCTCGACGGTCATGTCCTCCTTGCCCCCGAACCCTCCTCCCATGTAGGTGGCGATCACTCGCACCTTGCTCGCAGGAAGCCCGAGGATGCGGGCAATCTCCGGCCCGTGCTCGATCACCTGGGTCGCGACCCGCAGGGTGACCACGCCGTTGTCGACCCATGCGACACCGGCCTCGGGCTCGAGATATGCGTGTTCCACCCGCTGGCTCTGGTACGTCCCCTCGACGACGACATCGGCCTCGGCCATGCCCGCGTCGACGTCACCTGAGCGCACCTGCCAGGTGACGAGGACGTTGCCCTTGTCGTGGACCTTCGGCGCGTCCTGTTGCTGGGCGGCAACGGTGTCGAAGACGGCAGGGAGCTCCTCGTACTCGACGGCGACGAGCTCCGCCGCCTCCTCGGCGGCCTGGGGGCTGGTGGCTGCCACGAGTGCTACGGGCTCGCCGACGTAGCGAATGCGGTCGTCGGCGAGGACGGGCATCGGCATTTCGAGCTCGCCGAGGCCTCCCGCACCCTCCGAGAGGATCTGGTTGTGCGGGACGTCGTCGGCGACGAGGACTGCCACGACCCCGTGCACCGAGGATGCCATCTTCACGTCGACCGACACCAGGCGCGCGCTCGGGACCTGGGCCCGCACCACTTTGGCGTAGAGCATGCCCGGCATCTCCCAATCGGCCGCGTAGCGCAGCGACCCTTCCACCTTGTCGACGAAGTCGTGGTGGACCGCCGGAGTGCCGACCACACGGAACCCCTCCGCCGCGACGGGCGATGAGGGCGGCACAGCCGTTCGCGGCGGGCGCGCGGTACGAGTCGTCATGACGCCACGCTCCCGTGGTCACTCACAGGCTCGACGTGCCGCGCTCGTGTGCCGTCGGCCGCTGCGCCGGCGTACTCGGCCACGGCATCGAATATCTTGGCGTACCCCGTGCACCGGCAGAGGTTGCCGACGAGCTCGTACGCGACTTCTTCTCTCGTTGGCTGCCCGACTCGTTCGACGAGGGCATGGGCGGCGAGGATCATCCCGGGGGTGCAGAAGCCGCACTGGAGCGCGCCGTTGCGAAGGAAGCTCTGCTGCAACGGGTGCAGCGCCCGGCCGCGCGCATGCACCTCTGTCGCCGCGGCGTCGCCGGCAAGCGAGGCAAGCCCCGAGAGCGTCGTGATCTCGTGCCCCTCGGCTTGCGCCACGAACATGAGGCACGCGCTGACGGCCTCTCCGTCCACGAGGACCGTGCACGTGCCGCACACGCCCTCGCCGCAGCCGTAGCGGACCTCGCCGAGCCCGAGATCGTCATGGAGGACGTCGAGAAGCGACCTGCTCGGCCGGGCGGCGACCCTCACCTCCCGCCCGTTGACTCGCAGCGTGTAGGCCTCGGCTCCCTCCCTGCCAGTGACGTCCCTGTCAGTGGTCATGCTTCCTCCCCGTCGGCTGCCCCGTCGGCTGCGTCGGACGTGCCTTCGGCGGCCCGGTCGAAGGCAGACCGGAGCGCCCGCCGGGCAAGCACGGCTGCGACTCGGCGCCGGTACTCGCCCGACGCGTGCACGTCGCTCGAGGGGCTGAGCGCCGCCACGGCGCCAGCCGCTGCGGACCCGAGGGCCCGGTCGTCGCCCGTCGAGCCGACCAGGCTCCGCACGGCGTCATCTTCCGCAGAGACCACCCGCTCGGCGACACCGGCAAAAGAAAGGGTGACGTGGCGCGCGGTGCCGTCCTCTTCGAGGACGACCGTGGCAGCTGCCGCGGCGATGGCGAGGTCGGAGGTGCGGCGCACCATCTCTGCGAAGCCCCATCCCTCGTGACGCGCCTTGACGGGGACACGGACGTCGGTGACGACCTCGGCGGGCATGAGGGAGGTGGTCAGGTACGAGACGAAGAGCTCGTGAGCAGGGATGGTGCGCGAGCCACTCGGGCCTTGGACGACGATCTCGGCGCCGAGGGCGAGCGCACACGCGCCGAGCTCAGACGTCGGATCGGCGTGCGCCAAGCTCCCGCCGAGCGTTCCTCGATTGCGCACCCGGGCGTTTCCCACGTAGCGGACAGCCTCTGCCAAGAGCGGGCAGTGCCGCCGTACCGTCGCTGTCTCGAGGAGCGTCCGGTGACGAGTCAACCCTCCGAGGACGAGCGTCGAGCCGTTCACAGACGGCGGCGCTGCACCGATCGGGTTCAAGTCGACGAGAAGCTCGGGCCGCACGAGCCGGAGGTTCATCATCGGCACGAGGCTCTGGCCGCCGGCGAGCACCTTGGCCTCTTCCCCGCCGCGAGCCAGCGCCTCGACCGCCTCTTGGTAGCTCGAAACGGCGACGTAGTCGAAGTCGACCGATGCCATCTGCTCAGGGCACCATGGGTGCCACGGCGTCCACCGGTGTCGCCGCACCCGCTCGCTCGAATTCCACGTCCCTCCCCTGATCGTCGCTCCGAACCTACTGTCACGTCTTCGGTCACGTCACGGGGCGGCGGGCTCGGGAAGCCTTCGAAAAGGCCACCACGAAGATGGCCCGGGCGCCTCGACGGGCTGTGCCACTGTCCACTTGCCATGCACGATAGGCAAGTCCAGGCGATCCGTCACCGACATCTATTGCCAAACAGTTGACACTTTATTTGTCATATCGCCACAACGTCGCGGTCTTGACAGCATCGATCCTCGGGTACAAACTGCGCGACTTAGAGTCGGCACACTCCGCCGACAAAGGGGGATCGCGACGTGGCCGACGTACATGAGGCATCTGTCCCGATTGAAAAATCGCCAGCGATCGAGCGGCGGTCGATACACTTCGTACCACTCGCGACACGACACGGAAAAGCCCACGACCTTTTCACGCTGTGGTTCGCCTCGAATGCGCAGGTCACGGGCGTCGTAACGGGCGCACTCGCGGTCATTTTCGGCTTGTCGCTACCGTGGGCACTACTCGCGGTATTGATCGGCAATGTGGTTGGCACCGTGTTCATGGCGCTCCACTCCGCACAAGGCCCAAAGCTCGGCATCCCGCAGATGATCCAAAGCCGGGCACAGTTCGGTTACTACGGCGCCATCATCCCCTTGGTGCTCGTGATCTTGATGTACGTCGGCTTCTTTTCGACGGGGAACATCCTGGGCGCTGAGGCGCTGACCAACATGACCGGTATGGGACTGTCCCCGGCCATCGTCATCGTCGGCGCGGCATGCCTGGTCCTCGGGATCGTCGGCTATAGGCTCATCCACGCGTCCGCCAAGTGGATCAGCCTGTTCGTCGCTCTCGGCTTCGTCTACCTCACGGTGCAGCTGCTCCTGAACCACAGCCTCGGCTCCGTATGGCACGCCAGCGGCTTCCATGCAGGCACCTTCGTCCTGGGGATCACCGTCGTCGCCACCTACGAGATCACGTTCGCGCCGTACGTCGCGGATTACTCCCGCTATCTTCCGCAGGAGACCTCGATCAAGAGCTGCTTCTGGTACACCTACGCGGGCAGCGTGATCGGAAACCTCTGGATGAACGTCTTCGGCTGTATCGCAGCGGCCGTCGCCATCAAGTCCTTCGACTCGACATCGATTGGTTTCGTCGTGAAGCAGGCGTCTGCCGCCCACTGGCTCTTCGACCTGATCATCATCTTCGGCATCGTGATCATCGGTGTGCTGAACCTCTATAGCGCCTTCATGTCTTCGGTCACGACGCTTTCGGCAATCTGGAAGCGTCACCGTATCCAGGTGAGGACGCGTGCGCTCTATATGATCTTCTGGGCTGCCGTCGGGACCGCTCTCGCGGTCGCAGGTCGAGGGAGCTTCCTCACAAAGTACTTCGACTTCATCCTGTTTCTGTCGTACTTCATCGTGCCGTGGACCGCGGTCAACTTGATGGACTTCTATGTCATCAGGAAACAGGTCTACAACATCACAGCCGTCTTCGATCCCGACGGAGTCTACGGCAAGTGGCGCTGGCAGGCACTCGTGGCGTACCTGGTCAGCGTGGGAGCGGAAATTCCGTTCATGAACACCACATTCTACAAGGGCCCTGTCGTCAATATGCTTGGCGGCGCAGATATCTCCTGGATCATCGGCGTGATCGTGGGAGGATTGCTCTACCTCGCCCTCGTTCGGTTCTCTCCGCTGCCAGAAGCCCTTTCGGTCTCTCCCGTTCTCGAGACGGCGGGCGAAGTGGACACGGTGCACGTCTAGCGCCGGTCCGGCGGCGTCGACAACGCACGGCACCACCGCTCCCGCGTTGACGTCTCGTCGAAGGAGGTTCCCAGACATGACCGAGAGGGACATGGCGAACGTAGACGAGAGGGTGCTGCCGGCTCGGGGCTTCATCGCCGCTGAGATGCAGCGGGGCCAGCGCCTGCGCGTGACCGACCTCGAGGGCGGGCAGGTCGGAGACCTCGTCGCGTTCGCCGGTCACACCCTGGCGGAGAAGCTCTGGATCTCGAACACCATCCGCCTGAACAAGACGATCTATCTCGGTGCGGGCCATGTGCTGTACTCGGAATTGAGCCGCCCCCTGCTCAGCATCCTCGACACCAACTGCGCTCGCCACACACTGCTGGCCGGCTCGTGCAACGCCGAGATCGACAAGGTGCGCTATGGCGTCGACGACCACCGAGGGTGTGTCGAGAACTTCGTCGACGCACTGCGTCCATGGGGGGCACGCCGCGAAGACATCCCCATGTCGTTCAACATCTTCATGAACAGCCCTGTCCAAGTAGACGGCAGCTTCAGCATCGAGCGCCCCGTGTCCAAGGCAGGGGACTTCATCGAGCTCCGAGCCGAGGTGGACCTCATCGTCGCCCTGTCGAACTGTCCGCAGGATCTGAACCCATGCAACGCGGGAGCCCCCAAGACCCTCGGCTGGCAGCTCTCGGGCACGCCGAGCTGAGCCGCAGCACTCGCTTCTCGGACGTGCCTGGGCTTCTCGGATCGGACAGGCTCCTCACGGCCGATCGCCACTGAGGATCACGACCTCGAATCCCCTCCATCAGGCGGCACGCCATCAGGCCGGCCGATCGGACATGGGCGCGGGCGTGGGCCCAGGGGACCTCCAGGTGGTCGAGCAGCTCGGTGCGCGCGGGCTCGCGGCTCGCGATGCCACCGTTGCGCGCGGCCGGCTGTGAGCAGCCGGCTACGAACGGCCGGGGGTGCCCGCGGGCGGACCCGCTGTGGCGGGCGCGTGGCTGGCGGCCTGGGCCTGGCCGTTCGCCCTCCCTGTCGTGCTGGCCGCGGGCGGACCCGCTGTGGCAGGACGGCCGGCTGTGGCGGGACGGCCAGCTGTGGCGGGCGGACCCGTTGTGGCAGGCGCGTGGCTGCTCGCGTTGGCCTGGCCGTTCGCCCTCGCTGTGGTGCTGGCCGCGGACCGACCGGCTGTGGTGGACACTCGCGATGTCGCTGTGGAGCTCAGCGCTGTCGACGACGACTTCGGAGCCACTGTCGACGGCGGCTTGACCCCTGTGCAGTACTTCGCCACGGTCTCGCCCTTGGCCTTCGCCGCTGCCGACAGGTTCCGGAACGCCACGGAGTGGCTGGCTGCCTGGGAGCCGCTCGAGGCCATGTAGGCGGTGCACAGCCCGTAGAGGGCCGAGCCGGTGGCCGAGGGACCGACCGCCTGGGTGGGCGGGGTTGTCGGCTTGGTCTTGGTCGAGCCTGTCGCGCCCGCTGTCGTCTGCGTTGCCTGGGCGTCGGTCGAACCCGACGAGGTGGTTCCTCCATGGCCTGTGGCGTGGGCGTCGGGGTTCGGCACCGAGATGCCGACAGAGGACAGTCCGTGCGACACGGTGGACTGCAGCGACGCCGGCAACGCGCCGGTGGCGGCAGCGGCGGCACTGCCACCGAGGACCGCCGCGGCCGCGGCGGCGGCCATCTTGGCCGTGAGCAGTTTGGTGAGCATGGGTCGTCGTCTCCTCTTGTGGATGGCACCCGAGACGCTCGCACCCCCTTCGACCGCCGCCGCCAGGGTGGCGACGACGTACTCCTGTCCAACCAGCTCACCGGCAGTCGCCGGCGCCTTGGCCGCGTGCACCAGGCGGGCCACGTCCTGGAATCCGGGAGGTGCGTCGTCGGCGACGATCCTGCCGTCCAAGAACGCGTCGACCTCGTGCTCGGTGAAGGGGAGCTCGCGCATCTCACCGTGTACATGGTCCGAGAAGCTCATTTCGTTACAGCTTTGCGTTCCAACGTCCGCGCGAGGCGCTTGAGCGCCCGATGCTGGGCGACGCGCACCGAGCCGGGAGACCTCTCCAAGATCTTTGCCACCTGTTCGACGCTGAGCCCCGCCACCACCCGCAGCAGGACCACCTCGGCCTGGTCGGGGGGGAGCCCGCGCACCAGCGCCGCCACCGCCTCTTGGGCGGACTCGGTCGCGACGACCACCTCGGCGGGATCCGGGGAGGCGGTCGGGCTCATCGGCTCCGCCGGCTGGAGGATGCGGAGCCGGCGCTGACGCGTCCGGTGATAGTTGGCCACTTGATTGCGCGCCACGCCGAAGAGCCACGCCCGGAGGTCCTCGGCGTCCCCCTCGAAGGTGGCGAGCACCTTGGCCGCCGCCAGCCAGCACTCGGCGACGAGGTCTTCGGCCGCTTCGGGCGCGTGGTGGCGCACGTAGCGCAGCAGTGGCGGCTGGAACGCGCGGAAGAGGGTCGCCATCGCCCACTGGTCGCCACGCTGCGCATCGGCCAGCGCGGCCGTCAGGTCGACCGAGCTCATCGGAGTCGACAGCGACGCGGGAAGAAGCGCAGCGGGGCTGGCGTCCAAGAGTGCCGCCGGCGCACCACATCGAGGTCGGCGCGCTCGCGGCCCGCCTGGGTGCCCCCCCACCGCCAGCGCGCTCCTCGCACGTGGCACCGGTCGCCGACGGCCCCCTGCGCGTGCTCGATCCCAAGCCGCATGTGCGCCCCTTCGGTAGCCCGGCCGACCCTGGAGGTCCCGTGGCTTCGCGTCCCCGACTTGCGACGGGTATGCCGTTTCGTGGAGTGCGACGATGCTACGCGAGTGCACGGTCGAGCGCCGGGCGAGGTGCTCGACGCCGTCGAGCGAGCGCTCCAGCCGTGTCAGCAGATCCTGACATCGCCATGACTGTCGGCAAACGCTGACACCTGCTAGAGTGTCTTGAAACGCTGACGTATCTATCGAGGGAGCGGCGGATGGCTGTGTCGCTGCGAGCCATGAGGCCAGAGGATCTCGCCGCGGCGGTCCGCGAGTTCCGGACGCTCAAGGGGCTCTCCCAGGTGCAGCTCGCGGCGCTCGCCGGAGTGAACCGCCAGTACGTGTCCGACCTCGAGCGTGGCCACGTCGTCAAGCAGGTCGACTACCTGCTCCGCCTGCTCGAGCACCTCGGCGTGGAGGTCACCCTCACGGCGGAGGAGGAGTAGTGCCGAGGGAGCTTGCCGTCTGGCTGTACGGGACCGACGTGGGCACCCTGGCAGAGGGGAGGCACGGGCTGTCGTTCCGCTTCGCCGAGGCCGCCTACCGGCGGTGGGGGCTCCGGTCCCCCGTCCTCTCCCTGTCGATGCCCGTGAGCACGCGCCCGTATCGAGACAGCGTGGCGACGCCGTTCTTCGAGGGGCTGCTGCCCGAAGGCCAGCTCCGAAAGACCATCGCGTACGACTTCCGCATCGGCGAGACCGATACCTTCGGGCTTCTCGCCAAGATCGGCCGTGACTGCGCCGGCGCACTGGTCGTCCAGCCCCGCACCGACGGCGCGCCGCCGACAGCCACCACGCAGGGGGCAGAGCCGATCACGAGCGACGAGGTTGCACAGCGGATCGCCCGGCTCCCCGTGTTCCCACTCGGCGTCGACCAGCGAGTGCGGGTGTCTCTCCCGGGCATGCAGAACAAGCTGCTGCTCACGAAGACGGGCGCCGGATGGGCACTTCCGACGGGGGCGCCGTCGACCCACATCTTGAAACCGGCCATCAGCCAGTTCGAAGGCTCGGTCGACAACGAGGACTTCTGCATGCGACTGGCCCGGCGGGTCGGGCTCCGTGCCGCAACGACCGAGGTCGAGCACGTCGGCGGAATGCCGGTGCTGGTCGTCGAACGCTTCGACAGGGTCGTCCTGCCCACAGGCAGCATCCGTCGAGTCCACCAAGAAGACGTGAACCAAGCGCTCGGCGTCGATCCGAGCAGGAAGTACGAGGCGTCGGGCGGTTCGCCACTGCGTCGCGTGGCGAGCCTGCTGCGCGACTGGCGCGCGCCGGCGCAGGACCTCCGAGAGCTGCTCCAGCACGTGAGCTTCGTCGTGGCGGTGGGCGATGCCGACCACCACGCCAAGAACATCTCGATCCTCCACGACGAGGACGGCCGTATCCGGCTCACGCCGCTCTACGACGTGATGTGCACCCGCTACTACCCGTCGATCACAGCGACGCCCGGGATGTTCGTGAACGGAAAGCGCCACATCGACGAGATCCGCGCAGACGACCTCGTCGCAGAAGGAACGGCATGGGGGCTGCCCGAAGACGACGCCGAGGCAGCGGTGCGCGAAGTGCTCGACGTGCTCCCAGAGGCCATCGAGGCCGAGGCCGCTGCATCGCAGCGGCGCCCCGCGCCACTCGTCACGTTCTTGGCGGCGCGTGCGCACGCACTGCGCCACGAGGCGAGCGCTCGCATCGCCGACACCGCTCTCCCCGAAGCCCTCGCGCCCCGAGCGGCCCCAGCACCGCACCCCTCGCCCGAGCGGGCCTGGGTGGCGCCGTACCGACGGGAGGACGGGACGCCGGTGAGGGGCCACTGGCGCAGGCTGCGCTGAAGCCGTCACCGGCGGGGCCGACCGGCCCGCGCAGCTGCCGACGCTATGACCCCGACCTCATCCAAGCCACTACCATGGGCACGTTGCGCGTCCAAGGAGCTGGTTGTGATGACCCGGGCGGTACACGTGCCCTACACCGTCGAACAGGACGAGGATGGCGTATGGTGCGCCCACGCCCAGCTACGACCCGGTGTGGGGGCCAACGGTGAGGGGGCCACGGCCCCAGCTGCAATAGCGGACCTGCGCGAAGCCCTCACTGGGCTGATTGATGAGTTCGGCATTCCCGACGAGTTGATCCTCACCATCGACGTGGCCTAATGCCGCCGTTGCCGTCCGTTTCCGGCGAACGAGTCGTCCGGGCGCTGGAGAAGGCAGGGTTCGCGGTCGCCAGAATCAGCGGAAGTCATCACATCATGCGCCACCCGGACGGGCGCGGCACGACGGTGCCCGTACACCCTGGCCGTGATATCGCCAAGGGCACGCTGCGCGGCATCCTTGCTGACACTCGGATGACGATCGAGGAACTGCGGCAGCTCCTCTGACGTCCAGCACTCGGCGCCGGCCCGCTGACCGACAGGCAAGCGATCAGTCACCCCGACGAACCGGTCCAAGTTGTCGTCGACTCGGCGCCTGGCGCCAGTCGGCCGGCGGGCGCTTCGCTCAACAACAGCCGCCAGTGCAGTCGGCCGAGCGAGGGCTACGACGTGGGCGTGGTCGCCTTCAGTGCCGTCACGAGGTTCGAGACGTCGGGCGTGCCGAGC
>JAJZJC010000073.1 GCA_021810205.1 Actinomycetes bacterium | reverse complement strand
AAGGGAGCGCAGCCCGTCGCGCTCAGGTGGTGCGGTCGTCACCTTGAGCGTCGAGCCGTCCTCGGACATGACGTGGACGTCCAGGCGGTGTCGAGATAGAGCCAGTCCAGCGTGCAACATGGTGGTCAGGCCTCCCTTGGTGATGGGGTTTTCGGTGACAACAACGCCGCCACCGGGGGAGGCCCCTCTTCATGCCATTCGAATAGCGACAACGCAGCGCCACTCGAACTCGAAAGCTCATGTGCCGTGAGCAGCAACGTTGCTGGTCGCAGCTGAGGGATTCGAACCGCAGCGCACTGGATGTCCGGACACACTTGTCGTGATGAGCAACATCCTCGTGTCCGCCGACGACAAGCTGCTCGCCAGGATCGACCGTGCGGCAAGATCGGCTGGCCTGAGCCCGAGCGCCTATCTGGCTCGCTTGGTCGAGCGCGACTTGGTGAGAGCCGTGGTCCCGGCGCCAGGCGGCAGGCTCGGCGCGCCGTCCGTCGGCTCCGACGTTTGTTCGACGCTCACCCTGGCGAAGAGGACGCGGCGGCGATCCGAGGCGACCGGGACGCACGTTGAGGGAAGTCGTCCTCGATGCGTCGGTCGTGCTCAAGTGGCTCGCGACCGAACAGCGCGGATCTTTCGAGGCTCGCCAGCTGCGCGGCGACTGCCAGGCCGGTCGACTTTCGGTCGTCGTTCCACCGATACTGTTCTTGGAGCTCGTGGACGTCGCCGGGACACGCTGGCGGTGGGAGGCAGAAGCCGCCGGAGAGGTCGCCAACTTCGGCGACCTCTCCTTCGAGGAGAGCGAGCCGGAGTCGCCGTCGGTGGCTGCCGGGGTTTCGCGCGGGCTCACGGCGTACGATGCAGCCTACGTGGCGCTGGCCGAGCGCACGCGGCGCCCAGGCCACGGCGCGGACGCCGTGGTCGTCGCCACCGGCCAATGTGGTGAGCCAGTTGGACTGATTCGATCGATCGGCCACGTGTCGGCTCATGTGATGCGAAGCTCGTCTTCTCTTGTTGCACGTACCGCATGCAGGATGATTCGCGTCTCGAGACGGCGCACGCTGAGCGTGTGCTGGCCAACTTGTACAAGCGCGCCAACGGAGCCGAGCTGACTGCGCAATGTGGGAATGACCATCCATTGTCGTCATGCCGGCCTCCACATACAATCGGCATTGCGCACGAGAGATGGAGGACAGCTGTGCCGGGCACGTTCGGCAGTCGGGCAGAGGCCGACCGGTGGCGTCCGCACGAGGTCGCGTCGTTTCTTCTGCGCACCTTCGTCGTCCTCGTGTCGCTGGTGGTCAGCGCCGGCGTCGGGCTCATCGTGGGATGGAACGTGCCAGGCGCCGGTCCCTTCGACATCACTGCGAGAGTGGTGGCCGCAGGGCTTGCCTCTGTTGCCACCGCCATCGTGTTCGAATCCCTGTCCCGCCGGCTCATGCCACTGGCCGCACTGCTCCGAATGTCGCTTGCGTTCCCCGACCAGGCACCGTCGCGCTTCGCGATCGCCATGCGCAGCACCAGCGTGCGGAGACTGAGGGAGTGGGCGCGCGCCGACGAGAACCAGATGGACGCGCAGGCGTTGTCCGTGAAGGTGCTCACCCTGGCATCAGCCCTGAACTTCCACGACCGCCAGACCCGCGGCCACTCCGAACGCACCCGCGCACTCGCCGAACTGGTCGTCGAGGAGATGGGGCTCTCCAAACAGCACGCCAACGAGGTGCGATGGGGCGCCTTCCTTCACGACATCGGTAAGTTGCTCGTGCCATCGGCAGTGCTGAACAAGGTGGGCACCCTCTCGGAGCGTGAGTGGGAGCAGGTGCGCGAGCATCCGGCCGCAGGTGGTCGCCTTGTGCGGCCGCTTCGTCCGTTCATCGGCTCAGGGGTCGAGGCGGTCGCCTGCCATCACGAGTCCTTCGATGGCACCGGCTATCCGAACGGCCTCGGTGGGGAAGACATCGCCCTGGCTGCCCGGATCGTCGCCGTGGTGGACAGCTTCGAGGTCATGACCGCCGTGCGCTCCTACAAGCGCCCGATGTCGTCGAGCGCGGCACGCCGAGAGCTGGTGAAGGAGGCGGGAAAGCAGTTCGATCCCCAGGTAGTGCGTGCGTTCTTGAACGTCTCTCTCGGCCGGCTGCACTGGTCTCTCGGGTTGGCGGCCTGGGTTGCACAGCTGCCCTTCATCGGGGTCATCCCACGAGCAGCCGCCCAGGTGGGTGCAGCGGTCGGCGCCGGCAGCAGCGCGGTCACGACGGCCACGCTCGCCAGCATGGCCACCGCATCACTGGGGGCCACGCTGGCGGTCAGCCCCCTTGCCACGAACCCGCCGGATACGGCCGCAGGCGAGCCGCCGGTGACTTCCGTCGCAGTGGCCGTCCCCACCCCCGGGCCTACACTCGGTGTCGGTGGCACACCGCACGGCGCGGCGATGGCAACGCTCGATGGCCACCGCGCGCATCGAACAAGGTCCCAGCCGGCCGACGCGCCATCATCGGTGAGTGCCGCATCGGGCGCGTCGCACAGCACGAACGCCGCTTCGGTGCCCGGCACCGTTGCGTCCAATGGATCCACTCGCACTGCCGCGTCACTATCGAAAGGCAACACGGTCACCAGCGGCAACTCAGCGTCGCCGACGACTCGGGCCGCAGCTTCCCTGCCCCCGACGCCTGGGGGTCCGGCGCCTGGGGGTCCGGCGCCTGGGGGTCCGGCGCCTGGGGGTCCGGCGCCTGGGGGTCCGGCGCCTGGGGGTCCGGCGCCTGGGGGTCTGCCCGGCCCACCGAGCGGTGGTCATGCTCCGCCGACCGCACCGAGCCCACCAGACGCAGCGAGCCCGGAAACCGGACTCGCTGCGTCTGGTGCGCCCGCGGGCTCCCGGACAACGGCATCGGGGACAGTCGGCACCGCAGGAGGTTCCGCCCGCCCGTCGACCGCACTTGGCCCTTCCGGGACAGAGGGTCACCCAGGGACCGCTGTCACAGCGGGTGACGTACCAAGCCACGACCCACCCGGCAACCATTGAACCTCCGTCCTGCCGAGGCTGCGCGCGCCTCGGGCAGACGAGGTCGCGCTCGTGTGGCAGTCAGTCCTGCTCTTCCGACCCCCCACCCCGCGTGACGTGAGGTCGCCCAGATGCTGTGCGGCGTCCGGCTGACTGCCGAGCGTGGTGACTCAGGGTGCCTGGATGTCGCGCTGCCCCGTCGTGCGGTTCGATCGCGCGCACGCGCAGGTGCGGGAGCGCACTTGGACAGTGCATCTGGATGTAGGCGATGAGCTTTTCACGCACCTCACACTGCAGATCCCACGAGCGCTGGCTATCGGGCGAGCTCATCAGCGCGCGTAGCTGCATGGTCTCGGTGCCGAGTGTGGTCACCTGGAGGACGCCCACTTTGCCGTCCCAGTTGGCAGACGCGCCAAGAATGTCGTTGAACGCCTGGCGCAGCTCGTCCACCGACGCGCTGTAGTCCACCTGGATGTGGAACCAACCCATGATGTCCGCCGTCGAGCGCGTCCAATTCTCGAAGGGTTGCTCGACGAAATAGGAGATCGGAAGGACCAGGCGCCGTAGGTCCCACACCCGGACCACGACGTAGGTCAGGGCGATCTCCTCGATCCGTCCCCAGTGCCCTTCGACCACCACGACGTCGTCGACACGGATGGGCTGGCTCATCGCAATCTGCAGGCCGGCGACGACGTTGGTCGCGGTCGGTCGTGCGGCCACACCCCCCACCACGCCCACAAGGCCAGCCGACGCCAGCAATCCGGCGCCTGCCACACGGACCTGGGGAAAGCTCAACAAGATGACGGCCGGCGTCACGATCGACACCACGACCACCGTGACCCTGCGGAGGACCTGGATCTGGGTCCGTATCCGGCGTGACCGGAGGTTGTCGGCCACGTCCATCTGGTACCGGGAGAGGATGACGTCGTCGAAGGCGTACGTGCTCCGGATGACCAGCCATGCGAGTCCGCCCGCCAGAATGATGCCGATCGCGTGAACGAGAATGGTGCCCGCCGGGTCGGGCGGGCTGATGGCTCCCACTGCCAGCTCGGCGCCGAGCACGGGCATCACGAACCGAGCGGGACGGTCGAGATTGGCCAACAAGGACCGTTCGACCGTGGCGCGCGGCCGCTTCACTGCACGCCGGAGAGCGGCGAATAGCAATATGTGCGCCAAAACACCCGCCACCGCTGCGCCGACGACGATGCCGGCGACCTCGAGTGCGCTCACCCGCAGCGCGGGTCGGCGCGACGGTGCTGCGGGCGCCGCGAGCCGGACACCATCCCGCTGTGGGCTACCCGGCGCGCAGGGCGGTCACACGCGCCCCGTTCGAGCCGGATCGCGGCTCAGGTCACAGCTCCCGCCGCTCGAACACGATCAGCGCCGCCGTGAGCGCGGCGGCGACCCAGACTGCGCACCACGTGAGATAGGCCCAGCTCGGTGGGCTGCCCGCATAGAAGGGGGAGCCGTGCCCGATCGCGTTCGCGAGGATCGAGCGCGGCTCGAGAGCGTAGATCGTTCCGTGCCACAGTCCGTCGGTCGGCACCACGTAGCGGGCGATGCTGTCCACTTCGCGTAGCGCTGCGACGTGCAGATCGGCGCCGATCGTACCGACCACCCCGGCCAGCCATGCGGCCCCGAAGAGCGCGATCGCCACCACCCCCGTCGCAAGTGCCGACAGCCTCGTGCTGAGAAGCAGACCTGCCGTGAGCAGCACCAATCCCTCGGCGAGGAGATAGCCGAACGCCCCCGCAGGGTCCGGCGGCGTGAAACCGCTGACAAGGTCGGCGACAACGAACTCGAGTGCGCACACGGCGGCCGCGTACGCCGTGAGCACCACCGCGAGACCGAGCCACTTGCCCAAGAGGATCTGAAACCGGCGTACCGGCCGCGTCGCGACCGCCTGGAGCACGCCGGACTCGACTTCGGCCGAGATCGCCGGAGACGAGATCGTCGACGCGCTGAGCGCCACGACGAAGCTGAACATGAACATGAACAGGATCAGTGCCTGCGGGAGTGACGCCGCAACCTCAGCGCTGCTCAGGCTTCGGCTGTGACTGAGGCGCTCGAAACCCCACGCGCTCAACCCCACCAAGGCGACGGTGATCGCCAAGAACGCGGCCACGAGCTTCCGCCGTACGGCCTCGCGGAACGTGAGTGCCGCGATGGTGACCGTCGGGCTCATCGTGCCTCCAGCAGTTCGAGGAAACGGTCCTCCAGCGTCTGATGCTCGGGGATCACCGCCTCCACGCGCCCTCCAGCCGCGACGACGGCGGCGACGAGGTCGGGCACCACCTCGGTAGCTGCACCCTCGAGCCGCAGCCACTCACCTTCGAGCGCCCAGGTCCCGAATCTCGCGTAACAGTGCCACCAGCCGTTGGGCAGGCCCGAGACTCGGAGCCGTACGCTGCGCCGCCCGAGGAGCTCTTCGAGCGTCCCGGTGGCGACCGCACGCCCCTGGTCGATAACCGTTACCCGGTCGCAGATCTGCTCTGCCTCTTCGAGAAGGTGGGTGTTCAAGAACACCGTGCTCCCCCGCTGCTTCAAGCCGCGCACGATCTCGCGAACTTCGTGACGGCCCACCGGGTCGAGCGCGCTCGTCGGCTCGTCCAGTACGACGAGCTCCGGCTCGCCCAGCAACGCGACAGCCAGGCCCAGGCGCTGCTGCATCCCCTTGGAGAAGGAAGCCACCTTGTCGTCGCCACGACGTGCGAGCCCGACCGTGGCGAGCGCCTCGTCGGCGCACCGCTCCCGCCGCTTCAGGCGGAGCAGTTTCGCGTGAAGGCCGAGGACCTCTCGAGCGGTGAGCCAATGCTGGAATCGAAAGAGCTCGGGCAGGTAACCGATCCGGCGGCGAGTCTCGATGTCGCCAGCCGGCGAGCCGAGGACAAGTGCCTCACCGCTGGTCGGCCGGGCGAGGCCCAGCAGGAGCTTCACCGTCGTCGTCTTGCCTGCGCCGTTCGGGCCGAGGAACCCGAAGACCTCGCCACGCCGCACGGTCATCGACAGACCCCGCAGTGCGACCGTGTGTCGATAACGCTTGGCCAGGTCGACGGCGTGCACCGCTGGCGATGACGGCGAACCAGCCCGCAACTTCATTGTGGATGCGTCCATCGACGGCACCACGGCGGTCGGGGCACCGTCGGGTGTGGTGCGCTCAGCCCAACTGCCGAGCGACATCCATCACTTCCTGCTGGCCAACGAGCCCGCCCACCACCTGGACGACGTGGTCGTGCTCCCAGACGACGCCGCCAGCAGTGCCGTTGGCGAGCGAGAGGTAGACAGCGGGTGACCCGTCGACCGAGGTCGACGTCTGGGTCAAGCCGGGAGGCACTGGGACCGGGAGCACGTGCTCGAGGTTGCCGAGGAGGCGGACCTCCTGCGCGAGGGCTTGCGGGAACCCGCGCCGCGAGAGCGCGAACGCCTCGAGCTCTGCCGTGGTCGCGCCGGTCGACGTCGCCGTCGGTCGCTGCATGTCACCGACGACGAGCGCCGGGATCTGGCCGGATGTCGCAGTCACCTCGTTCGTTCCGCCGTACTCGGCGAGCAACGCGGGACCGAGGGACAATGTGAGCGTGCTCCCGGCGAGCGGCGGTCCCGCCTTCGCGTCGAAGGCCACGGTGACCCTGGACGCGGGTACCGCCACATACGTCGTGACCCTACTGACCCCAGGGGGCAGTGAGGCAGGCAGCGCGATCGACATCCCCGCAACTGACTCGGCCGCCGGCGCCGATGCCGTGGTCACGGGCTTCGGTCGGTCGGACCATCGGAAGGTGCCATAGGACCAGGTACCTGACCGTGGAGCCGTCGCTGCAGCCCCTAGGACGCTCGAGAGACCCTGGAGGCCCGCGTTGGAGAGAGGAAGCGGCGCCACGTGGGTTGGAGAGAACACGACCGTCAGCGTGGCCGCAGCGGCGACACCGGCAGCCAGCAGGCCGGAGGCAACCGCGACGCCCGTCGACGTGACCAAACGGCGAGAGCGGACGCGCCCCGGCACCCGTCGCGACGGCGCGCGGCCTGGCTGGTTCACCTGGTGCCAGGCGGTCTCGACGTCGGGCACGGCCTGTGGGCGGACGAGCAGCCCGCGTGCCGTGCCGGCGTCGGCCAGCACCTCCACCCGGCGCGCCTGACAACGTCCGCAGTGGTCGAGGTGGTCGATGTCATGGTCGGTCACCGCGAAGGGTTCGTCGACGAGCCGGCGCAGCACCCCATCACGAACGTGGCGCATCCTTCTCCACCTCCTTGCGTAACGCAGCTTCGGCGCGGCGAAGCATCGTGCCGACCGCACCTACGCTCACGCCCATTGCCTCGGCCACTTCGGCATAGCCGAGACCGCTGTGTCTGAGCACCAGCACCATTGCGGCGCGCGCTGGGAGTCGAGACAGCGCCACGCGCACACGGGCGCCGTCCTCTCGCTCGAGTACGAACTCCTCGGGACCTGCTTGTGCGTGGTCCGTGCGGGCCCGACGGTGCCGGTCCTCGAGCCGGCGTCGGTCTCGCAGCGCATTCAACGCAAGGTGTGCCGCGGCGGTTTTGACCCAGGCCACCGCGTGATCTGAATCACCAGGGTCGTTGAATCGGCGCCGCGCGGCGATCATCGCGTCCTGCGCGATGTCCTCTGCGAGATGAGCATCGCGCAGCACGTTCGTGGCGATCCGCACTGCGACGGGGTACTCCGAGCGGAAGAAGTCCTCGAAACCCCCAGGCGCCGACGTCTGGATGTCTCGCACGACTGCCTCCACGGTCATCACCTCCTACGCACCACCGGAGACCGAGATGTGACGCGGCGACACTCGGTGCTCGTGTCCCCAGCCTTGCAGCGATGACATCCAGCGTGCCCGCGCCCTCGAGCGGCGAATCCGACGTGCCGGACAAGACCCTCCGACGTCGATGGCGCCAGCTGGCCAGCAGCCGTTGCCGGTCATCGCGAGACGCTCGGCATCGGCTCTCCCATCGGCTCGCGACGTACCCGATGTCCAGGTGGCCTCCGCTTTCGCATACCGCCTGTCCGCGAGACGAGAATGGATCTGGCCGGCCCGATCGGCCCGCGGCGGGAACCTGGACAGGAGGACGACGTGAAGTACGTGAAGCTTGGCCGGACGGGTCTCGAAGTGTCGCGCATCTGCCTGGGTTGCATGAGCTACGGCGATGCCTCGCGTGGCGGCCATCAGTGGGTGCTGGACGAAGATGCGAGCCGGCCGTTCATAAAGAAGGCACTCGAATCAGGCGTCAACTTCTTCGACACCGCGAACGTCTATTCGCTCGGCTCCAGCGAGGAGTTCTTGGGACGCGCGCTCCGCGACTTCTCCAACCGAGACGAGGTGGTCGTGGCCACCAAGGTGAACGGGAAGATGCGTGAGGGCCCGAACGGCTCTGGCTTGTCCCGCAAAGCGATCCTCTCCGAGGTTGACCACAGCCTCGAACGTCTCGGGACCGACTACATCGACTTGTACCAGATCCACCGACTCGACCCTCGTACGCCGATCGACGAGGTCCTCGAGGCGCTCGACGACGTCGTGCGCGCAGGCAAAGTGCGCTACATCGGAGCGTCTTCCATGTACGCCTGGCAGTTCGCCAAGGCCCTCTACACCGCAGATACCCACGGGTGGCGCCGCTTCGTGAGCATGCAGAATCACTACAACCTGCTCTATCGCGAAGAGGAGCGCGAGATGCTGCCACTGTGCGCCGATCAAGGCGTCGGCGTCATCCCGTGGAGCCCGCTCGCCCGTGGTCGTCTCACCCGGGAATGGGAGGTGACGACCACTCGCGCGGAGACCGATGCGATGCTGCCCCACCTCTATCGTGACTCCGACCGGACGATCGTCGAGCGCGTGGGCGAGGTTGCCGCAGCGAGAGGAGTTTCGAGAGCTCAGGTAGCGCTGGCGTGGGCGCTGGCGAACCCCGTCGTCACCTCCCCCGTCATCGGGGCGACGAAGCTCACCCACCTCGATGACGCGCTGGCGGCGGTGGACATCGAGCTGAGCGACGATGAGCTGAACCGGCTAGAGGAGCCTTACGAACCGCATGCGGTCGTGGGCTTCGACATCCCGAGGGTCCGGGGTCGCCGGGCCAGGGACTGACGGATCCGGAGACTGACGGATCCGGAGACCGGGCGACGGCGATGCGACTCGGCTGATCGCGATGCAGGCCGCCGCGTCGAGCCCTTCGACATCCGAGGACCACGCGTCCGGACGAACCAGGCCGACTTCACCATCGAGACGGTGACGGCGGACCGCCTGCACCGCCCGAGTCGAAAAGTGTTCGGCTGGCGGCACTGGTGGCTGACGCGCACCTATGAGCGGCTGTGACCGCCCGCCACCACGTGGTCGGCCATCGGCACCCTCGCTTCGCTGCCCGACCACTCGACCGCTCAGCCGCGTTGGCGGAATGACGGAGAACGATGCCCTGCTCGCCGGTGCCCAACCGCACCCCTGTCCCCAGTCCCCGTCGCTCATGGTTTCGCCGGTCCCGGCACCTCAGGACCGGCGAACGTCACGCCACGTACTCGCTCCGATCGACGAGGTGGGCCACCTGCTCGTGCCTGAGGGCACGCGCGGCGTTCTCGGCGGCCTCACGAGCGGCGTGCACGAACGATGGCGCGGTCATCCCGGAGTTGTGCGGTGAGCCGAGGACGTTCTCCAACTCGACGAACGGGAAGCGTGGCGAGAAGCCTTCCCCGTCACGGGGCTCTTCCCACCAGGTGTCGATGCCGACCTGGAATGTCCGATGCGCGACCAAATGCTCGTAGAGGGCTGCCTCGTCGACGATCGCGCCGCGCGCGACGTTCACCAAGATCGCGTCACGCTTCATGACCGAGAGCTCACGCGCTCCGATGAGGCCGCGAGTTCGGCGCGTCAGGGGAATGGAGAGCACGACGACGTCGGCGAACGCGAGTGCCTCGTCGAGGTCGTCCAGCGTGCCCACCCACTCGACCATCTCCTCGGGGTCGCCTGAGCGGGTGATGGCCGAGATCCGGGCGCCAAGGGACCTGAACAGCTTCGCGGTCGCCTTGCCGATGCCGCCGTAGCCCACAACGCACACCACCGAGCCACGGATCTCGCGGTTGACACTGTGCTGGTCGAAGATCCCCGCCTGCAGCTGGGCGTGGCGCTGCGAGAGGTGCTTGGCAAGCGCGAGTGACATAGCCAGCACGTGCTCGGCCATCGGGCCGGCATATGCACCGGCGTTGGACGCCAGCGGGACTCCTGCAGGGACGCGGTCCAACGGCACCTGATCGACGCCGGCGGAGAGGAGCTGCACCAGCCGCGCACCGCTGAGCCGGGCGAACTCTTCGGACCCTTGCAGCTCGACGCCGAGCATCCATCCCATGACCACTTCAGCAGAGTCCAACGCGGCAGGCCGCGCATCATCTGCGAGGTCTACAAGGTAGCGAACGTCCGCCAGAGAGCCGATCGCCTCGGAGATCGCCGCCCGGACGGCGTCCGACGCAGGGAAGGTGACGAGCACGCTCGAGTCGACCACGGATCAAGACCTCCAGGCGTTCCAAGGTGGGCGGACACGAGGACCGGGGCATGAAGGGCCCTTGCTTCAACACGACACCCTCGAGCCTCCACCGATCGGCGCCGCGGGAAGGTCCCGACGACGGCCTTGCCATCGATCCAGTGCCCGATATCGTTCATGGGCGTCGGCCACATTACCGCTGAGTCGTCGATACTTCTTACGAACTCGCACTCAGACGGGGCCCGAGATCACGATCCAGTGGTGGCACGTTGGTTCGAAATGGCGGGCCCACGTGCGACCGGTCGTAGCCTTGGAGGTGATGGAGGGTCTCGAGATCATCGGGCTGCGCCGGCGCTTCGGCACAGTCGTCGCACTCGACGACCTGTCGTTCCAGGTCCCTTCGGGCCAGGTGACCGGCTTCCTCGGACCCAACGGTGCGGGCAAGACCACGACCATGCGTGCTGTCTTCGGGCTCACCGATCTCGACGGCGGCACTGTACGTTGGCGCGGCGCTCCGGTGGGAATACCAGAGCGCCGGACGTTCGGTTACATGCCTGAAGAGCGTGGCCTCTACCCGAACATGCCGGTCGGCAAGCAGATCGAGTATCTCGGTCGCCTCCACGGGCTGTCGCGCGCAGTGGCAGCGAGTGCCACGGCGCGCTGGCTGGAACGACTCGACGTCTCAGACCGAGCGAATACAAAGGTCGGCGCCCTCTCCCACGGCAACCAACAGCGGGTGCAGCTCGCTGCCGCGCTCGTGCACGACCCGCAGCTCCTCGTCCTCGACGAGCCACTGGCAGGCCTGGACCCCACAGGCGTCGACGCGATCGGCGCAGTGCTCGTCGAGAGAGCCCGCGCCGGGTGCTGCGTCATCTTCTCGAGCCACCAGCTCGACCTGGTCGAACACCTCTGTGAGTCCGTGGTGATCATCGACCATGGCCATCGAGTCGCAGAGGGTTCGGTCGACGAATTGGCAACCGCCGGCGCTCGCCGACTGGCGGTGCGGGTCGAAGGCGACCACGACGGGGCGTGGGCCAAAGCCATTGCGGGGACGACGATCTCGGAGGTGCGCGGAGGCCAAGTGCGCCTGGTCCTCGACGACGGTGTCGACAGCGACACCATCCTCGAGGCCGCACGCAGAGCCGGACGCGTCAGCGAATACGTCTTCCAGCGTCGGAAGCTGTCCGAGGTCTTCCGAGAAGCGCTGGCGCGGTGAAAGCCCTACCCGTCGTCGTGCTCGTCACGGCAGTCGCACTCGCGATCCTGCGCCGTCGGCGGAGGCGTGGCCGAACCCGCCTCGGGCAGCCGGCACGATCCACGCGCGAGCACTCCGTGCTCTTTGGAGACACCGGGCTCGTCGCCGCACGAGAGATCCGCGAGCGCCTTCGTGGACGCTTTCTCCGAGTCGTCACCCTCGTCCTCCTCGTCATCGTCGGAGCAGCGATCGTGGTCCCGACGTTCGCGCGCTCCTCGACGCCCCACATGCGTATTGGCGTGGTCGCGCCCCTGACAGCCGACCTACGCGTCGCGGCAGTGCGAGCTGGGCGCCACGTCGGCATGACCGTCCAGCTCGTCGACGAACCGAATGTCGCTCGTGCTCGGTCCCAATTGCGCGACCGGCACGTCGTCGCGGTCATCGATGGCAACCGGACCGTGATCGTCGAAACACCGCTGGACTCTTCTGCCACCACAGCAACCACGCAGCTGGTGCGGGCGGTAGCGTCGTCGATCGGGATCGCTGATGCCCTGCACGCTGCGCGGCTCAGCCCAGCGCAGGCCGCGACCGTGTCGGAAGCCCGCCCGCTCCCGATCGAAAGCGTCTCTCGCATCACCGGCCGTACGACGGCGCGTGCGACGTCGATCATCGGCGTGGTCCTGATCTTCATCATGCTGAGCCAGTACCTCACCTGGACCCTCATGGGCGTCACGGAGGAGAAGTCGAGCCGC
>JAJZJC010000072.1 GCA_021810205.1 Actinomycetes bacterium | reverse complement strand
ACCGCAGAGTCCTTGCCGCCGCTGAAGAGGAGCACGGGGCGCTCGGACTCTGCAGCGACCTCGCGCAGCACGAAGATGGCGTGGGACTCCAAGAGCGCGAGATGGTCGAGGCGTCGGGGAGGGGTGGAGGGACCGACCGCTCCCTCACCGCCACCGGGGCTGCTGTCGGCGCGTGCGCCGGCATGGGAGTGGGCCTGGGAGCTGTCGGCTGTCATGTGCGTGTCCAATCCGCGTTCGTGCCGGGTCTCGACCCATGCGCAGCGAGGTTGGCGCCGAGGTCCTGGGTCCGCCGTCGTTGCCGGCGCCCAATTCTTGCATGTGAACGCGCCGGCGCCGATTCGTAGGCCCGCGCGGCGGTGCGGCGCTCCAGTGGGGCTACCAGAGTGCCCGGGCCCGCGCCCGTCTCACCTCTAGGCTACGGCCACCGGGGTCCCACCCCCGGATGCCGACCGAAGGAAGCCTCCGTTGACCCCACGCACCGACGACACCGCGATGGCGCCCACCCCCGCGCTGCTCGACGAGCTCGCAGCCACCGACGCCCGCCTGGCGCATGCACCGGCGTCCCAGGCCATCGAATGGGCGGTCGAGCGCTTCGGCGCAGACCTCGTGCTCGCCGCGTCGTTCCAGGATGTGGCGCTCATCGACCTCGCCATCAAGGTTGACCCCGGCATAGAGGTCGTCTTCTGCGACACCGGGGCGCACTTCCCCGAGACGCTCGCCTTCGTCGACGAGGTCACCGAGCGCTACGGGCTGCATCTGACGGTCACCCACCCGGGCGCCGACGCGGCGGCGTCGCCATGTGGTACCCAAGGGTGCTGCGCCTTGCGCAAGGTGGCCCCGCTGCGCCAGGTCCTCGAGACCAAGCGTGCGTGGCTCACGTCGCTGAAGCGCGTCGACGCGCCCACGCGTGCCGACGCACCCCTTGTCGGCTGGGACGGCATATTCGGCGTCGTGAAGGTGAACCCGATCGCCACGTGGACGGACGCCGACGTCGACTGCTACCTGAAAGACCACGGCCTTCCGGTGCACCCGCTCGTGCCAAAGGGCTACATGTCGATTGGGTGCGCGCCGACCACCCGACCAGTCGCCGAGGGCGAGGACCCCCGTGCCGGCCGATGGGCCGGGACGGGCAAGACCGAGTGCGGGCTGCACGCGTCCTGATCGATCGCGCGCCGAATGGGCCCCTTCCCAATCGCATGGGCCGCCATCTCAATTGGGTGCTGAGCTGGGGGGATGCCGCTCCTTCGGTCGCATCGCGGGCATCCACCACTTCGGGTGCCCACAAGGCCTAAGTTGAGTGCCGCCAAGGAAGGTGCATCGAGGGAGTGGCTGGCTTGGTCGTCCTGGTTCTCGTGATCGTGTGGGTCGCCGTGCTCACGCCCAAGGTCGTTCGCCGCTTCAGGGAGGCGGGCTCCCAGTCGTCGATCGACTCGTTCCATCAGCAGCTCCACCTGCTCGAGCGCGCCGGGCCAAAGCTCGTCGCTCCCGCGTACCGGTTGGAGACAGGGGATGACGCCACCGCGGGGGGTGGCGTGTCCTCTGGTGCTCGGGTGCCATTCCGCAGAGCCGGTGGCGCGGCGAGGAGCAGTCTCGTACTCCTCGGCGACGAGGGTCCCGTCGGCGCCGCGCCCGGTTGGACGGCGAGCGTGCGGTACCGGCGGCTCGCGAACGACCGCCGGCGCAGTCGCAAGCGCCGTCGTGACCTCCTTCTCACTCTTCTCGCCATCGCGTCCCTGACCGGTGTCTTGGGAGCGATGCACGCGCTCCACCTGCTCTGGGCGATCACGGCTGTTTCCGTTCTGGCGATCGCCGCTTACGTGGCGCTCGTTGCGTACGCGCAACTGCTGACTGCAGACCGCCAGGCGGCCCGTCCGGTCGCCGCTCCGCCAATGCCCGCGACCCCTGCGTGGGCGAGGCGCGGCCCGCTCCAGACCGCTGGCAACCGGCTCCCCGGCGTCGACGTGGTCGCAGCGGGAACGGCCCAGGCAGCACGTGCGGGGTACCCGGGCGCGTGGGATGACGAGCAGGGCGTCGAGCTCACTGCCCGGCACGCCGCCGCCCGTTGAGCCGCGATCGGCTGGTCTCGCCGCCCTCGATTCGGCCACTGGAAGATCGCCAGCTCGTCGATGCCGCTCGCGGGGTTGGGACACTTGGGAATGTGGGGACCCCGGTTCGACTAGTATGAATGCGGCCTTCGGGGGTGTAGCTCAGTTGGTAGAGCGCTACGTTCGCAATGTAGAGGCCGTGGGTTCGAATCCCATCACCTCCACCGCATATTTCTGATCTTTACGCCTTTCGGGCTGACTGTCCTGGGCGTTCTTCCTGTTTCGCGGCATTCCCACGGGGTTGTCCACAGGGTTTATCGACCTGATTATCGACGCGTGATCACCCTGCCCTACGCAGCCCTACGCAGCCCTACGCACGAGAGTGTGCCGCCAAACCGGCCGCACGCTGGGGTTTCGCGGTCGTTGGTGTCGAAGGCGCGTCTTGTCTCCCGATTTGCCCTACGCAGCCCTACCGCAGCGTAGGGCAGTGCCCTACTCAGCGAGATGGGCGAAAGCGCCGGCCCGACGCAGTTGATTCGGGCTCGGGGGATCTGTCCCGTAGGGTCCGACAACTCGGTCGCGGCGGTGACCAGGGAGTTCCCGCCCACGATGGATCCGACTACGGTGCGGCCTCGCCATGGGCCAGTTTGACCGTTTCCGCTCCGAGCTGTGGTCGTTCACCTACCTCGCCGTCCGCCGCGTGCTCTCGCTCTTGGTGCTGGCCCTCCGGCGCAGTGGGTCCAAGGAGATCGAGATCCTGGTGCTGCGCCACGAGCTCGAGATCATGCGCCGCAACCAGCCGCGGCCCTGCCTCCAACCGGCCGATCGGGCCTGGCTCGCAACGCTGAGCTGGCTCTTGCCGAGGGGAGCGCTGGTCGGCGTTCGGCGTACGACCCGAGACCCTCCTTCGCTAGCACCGTCGCCTCGTCGCCCGACACTGGACGTACCCCCAACGTCAGCTCGGCCGGCCACAGGTCGCCGACGAGCTCGCCGCGCTGATCGTGGCGATGGCGACCGACAATCCGGCGTGGGGTACCAGCGCATCCGAGGTGAGCTGCTTCACCTCGGGCATCGGGTGGCGGCAAGCACGATCGCAAGAGTGCTCAAGTCTCACGGCACCGAGCCCGCGCCGAGGCGCACCTCTGCCACCTGGCGCCAGTTCCTCCGCCAGCAGGCGGCGTCCATCGTGGCCTGCGACTTCTTCTCGGTCGACACGATCTCGCTGCGCCGGCTCTACGTCCTCTTCCTCATCCATCACGGGTCGCGCCGGGTCTTCCTCGCCGGCATCACGACCAACCCCACCAGGGACTGGGTTACCCAGGTGGTCCACAACGTGACCGCCGAGCTTCGTGACGCCGGCATCGCTGTCACGTACCTGCTACGTGACCGCGACGACAAGTTCGGTCCGGGCTTCGACGCGGTGTGGGAGAGCGAGGGTGCGAGCATCGTGCGCAGCCCCGTCCGGGCACCCAACGCGAACGCGGTCGCCGAACGCCCGATACGCACCGTGCGATCGGAGTGCACCGACCGCCTTCTCATCTTGAACGAGCGGCACCTCGGCCGAGTGCTCGTCCCCTACGCCCGCCACTATGACGGGCATCGCCCGCACCGTGCCCAGGAGTTGCGTCCACCAGATCCGCCTACAGCGAGGATCCCGTCGACGCCCGCTGGGCTCGCGAGCATCTGTCGACGCGAGATCCTAGGCGCCCTCATCAACGAGTATCACGCCGCGTGACCAGCCCGGCCGAGTTTTCGGACCCTACGGGGATCGACGCCCCGATTGTGGCTGGCCAAGCCGAGGATCCGGTTGTTGGACGATTCAAGGTTCTGGTATGGTATGACCACGAGGTGACCACAATGCCGAACTTGAAAAACGTGGGGGTCCGGGAGTTCCGGGACCACGCCACCATGTACCTGTCAGGCTCCGACCCTGTAGCCGTGAGCAAGCACGGCCAGGTGATCGGGTTCTACATCCCCGTCGAAGCCGATCGGGAGCAGGCACGGCGTGCCCTCGAGCAGCTCGGTCGTTCGGTCGAAGAGATTCTTGCCGAGACGGGGATGACCGAGGAGGAGCTGTCGGAGCTCTTCGACCTGCGCCGGCCGCTGCCAGAATGATCGTCGTCGTCGACGCCAGCGTGCTCGTAGCTGAGCTGTTGCGTCGCCGCGGCCGGGAGCTCCTCGCACGGCCAGACCTACAGTGCTTGGTCGCAGAAGACCAGTGGGACGAAGCGCAGCACGAGCTCGACAAGCGCGTCGCTGCCATCGTCGGTCAAGGCCGGCTGACGAGCGACCAGGGCCAGCAGTTGCTGAGGATCGTGCACGACTTCGTGGAGGGAGATGTAATCGACGTCGTGCCGCGCAGGTTCTACGAGCATATGGAGAACGCCGCCCGCCGGCGTGTGCCACGCGATCCCGCCGACTGGGCACCGGTCGCGCTGGCCCTCGCCCTCGACGTCCCGATCCTGACTGCCGACAACGACTTTCTTGGCTGTGGCTGTCCGACCTGGACGGTCGAGACCCTCCTGGCGGAGCTGGGCCCACCCTGATCTCCGGAGAGGCGAACGACCTCGACGATTATCGCCACATGCTCCAAACCTGCGCAGGCACTGCCCTGGGGCAGTGCCCTATGCAGAGCCCATGACCAGCACATTCGCAGGATCCGAGGCTTGAAGCCGCGCGAGTACGTGATGTCACCTCCACCGCACTCTCACACACCGATGATTTCAATCAGTCTCCCGAGGCCGTCGAAGTCGTCGGGGTTTCGCGTGTAGAGCGGCAGCCCGTTGGCATGCGCCGTGGCGGCGATGAGCAGGTTGGCAATGCGGCGGCGATGGGAACGACCGATCGACAGGACCGCGGCGACGACTTGACCGTAACTACGGGCTGCATGGGCATCGAACGCGATGGCGTCGAAGGTCGCCTCGACCTGTTGCAGGCGAGCCTGTCGACGCGCCCGTTCGTCACCGGACGAAGCAAGATGCGGCCCGGCGGTCAATTCGGCAAGAGTGATGGCGCAGATAGCGGCCTCGTCGGGGAGTGCCCTGATGACGACGGGGTCATCCCAATCGATGACCACGGACGTGTCGAGCAGGCCGACGGACATCTACAGGCTCTGATCGACGATGCGATCGAGGTCGGTCCTGAACTCGCCAAGGTCCACATGCGGGCCGGTGGCTCCGAGAGCAGCGAGGTCCGCCTTCGCGACGAACTTCCGTCGGGGCGGTGCAATCGGACGGAGCTCGGCCACCGGAACACCATTACGCGTCACGACGAAGGTTTCCCCGGCGGCCACGGCGTCGATCACCCTGGCATTTTCGTTGCGCAGCTCCCGCTGCGCGATGGTCTGGGTCACAATTCCACTGTAGCACTTAGGGCTACAGGACGCTACGTGTGGGTGCCGAAAGGTCGATACCGCCGATGACCAGGACTGCCATTCCGACGGTCTCAAGCGTGCCCACTGACGGTGGTACCGAGCGCTGGTGCATATCGCCCGGCCATTACCCGACACATCTCGTGACGCGTCGTCCCTGGTGAAGGCCCAGTTGAGTTTTCGGCACCGACTGGCTCACCACCCGCCGGGGCGGCACGTGCCGAGGCACTGCCTGCCCGGTCGTCACAGCCCGGGAAATCCCTCTTCGAGTGAGCCGAGCACGTGGACGCCACCAGCTGCTTTGAGCTCGTCGACCGAGTAGTGGCCGCTCGCCACCCCGACCGACACCGCACCCGACGCGTTGGTTGCCGCCATGTCGTGGGGGGTGTCGCCCACCACGAACACCTCGGACGCGCTGAGCCCGGCGTGCAGCCGGCTGGCCTTTTCGATCGCGAGCCCGGTCAGCTCGGCCCGGTCGGGTGAGTCCGTCCCGTAGGAGCCGAAGACGAAGAACCGGTTCAGGTTGGCGGGGACGAGCTTGGTGCGCGCCGCGCCTTCCATCGCGCCAGAGACAAGGCCGAGCATGACCCCGGCCTCGCCCATGCGCAGTAGGAGCTTCTCTGCCCCAGGCAGCACCCGGTAGCCCTCTGAGACGCCGATGTCGTTGGCCAGGTGCAGCAGGTACTGGGCGTAGAGTCGGCTGAGCTCGTCGTCGCTCGGGTCGCGGTGAAGCACGGCGGTGAAGGTGGCGCGGGCCACCTGGGGGTCGGTTTCGCCCGCAGAGCTGTGCTCGCCGATGTCGGCGGGGATCCCGTAGAGCGTGTCGAACGCGACCTTCCAGCTGCGCGCCCCCGACCCGCCGGTGTGCACCAGGGTCTCGTCGACGTCGAACAGCACGACGACCGGCATGGCCGTCTTCGTCGGCTTCGTGGTCTTCGTTGTTGGGGGCATCTCAGGCCTTCTTCTCGTCGTGGCCGCCGAAGCCCTTGCGCATGGCCGAGAGCACTTTGTCGGCGAAGTCGTCGAGACCCCGCGAGGCGAATCGCGAGTAGAGCGCGGTGGTGAGCACCGGGGCGGGGACCCCTTCGTCGATCGCGGCGATCGAGGTCCATCGGCCTTCGCCGGAGTCCGACACCCGCCCGGCGAACTCGGCCAGGTCAGGTGAGTCGTAAAGGGCGGTCGCGGTCAGGTCCAACAGCCAGGACTCGACGACGCTGCCGCGCCGCCACACCTCGGTGACCGCGGTGGTGTCGATGTCGTACTGGTAGAACTCGGGGGATTCCATCGGGGCCGTCTCGGCGTCGGACTCGGTGCTCTTCTTGCCGGCATTCGCGTTGTGCAAGACGTTGAGGCCCTCGGCGAAGGCCGCCATCATCCCGTACTCGATGCCGTTGTGGACCATCTTCACGAAATGCCCTGCCCCGTTCGGTCCGCAATGCAAGAAGCCGTGCTCGGCCGGGTCGGGCACTCCGGTGCGCCCCGGGGTCCGGGGTGCCGAATCGATCCCGGGGGCGATGGTGGAAAAGATCGGTCCGAGGTGCTCGACGACGTCGCTCTCGCCGCCGATCATGAGGCAGTAGCCCCGGTCGATCCCCCACACCCCGCCGCTCGTCCCGCAATCGATGAAATGGATGCCTGCTTTGGACAGCGTTGCAGCGCGGGCGATGTCGTCTCGGTAGTAGGAGTTGCCCCCGTCGATGATCATGTCTCCTTGTTCCATGTGAGAGGCCACGTCGTCGATGGTCTTGCCGGTGATCTCGCCGGAGGGCACCATCACCCATACTGCACGGGGAGCGGCCAGCTTGCCGACGAAGTCCTCGACCGATCTCGCTCCGGTTGCACCCTCTTTTTCGAGATCCTTGATGGCGTCGGGGTTCACGTCGAAGACGACGCAGGTGTGGCCGTCGCGCATCAGGCGGCGAACGATGTTCGCTCCCATGCGTCCGAGGCCGACCACGCCGAGCTGCATCGGGTCATCCGTTGGCATAACTGTTCTCCTTGGTCGGTCGTGCTGTTGGTCGGTCGTGCTGTTGGTCGGTTGTCGCGGAGGTCGGTCCGTCCAGTTGTCGGTCCCGACCGGATCGGTGATGGCCGTGCACACCGGCGTCAGCCCGCCGGGCTCTTCACATCGGGAAGCCACGGCAGCTGCCACGGCGGATGGCCCCTCAAAAGGTCGTCGGCCTGCGGTGGGCCCCACGACCCCTGCGGGTAGCGCAGGGGTGCGGGTGGATGCTCCACCAGCGGGGCGAGGACCCTCCAGGTTTCCTCCACCACGTCCTCTCGGGTGAACAGCGAACGGTCGCCGACAAGGGCGTCGTGCAGCAGGCGCTCGTAGGGCTCGGGGGGCCTGCCGAGCTCGGCGGCGAAGGGGAGGTCCATGTGCACGTCTCTTGATGCTCTGCCTTCTGGGCCTTTGGAGAGCATCACGAGGCGCAGGCCCGGGTCGGGGTCGACCCGGATGATCAGCTCGTTGGCATTGGTGTGACGTGGCTCGTCCAAGAAGGACAGCCGTGGTGGGCGGCGGAAGATCACTCGCACCTCGGTGGCACAGGCTGCGAGCGCTTTTCCGGCCCGGATGAAGAACGGGACACCCGCCCAGCGCCAGTTCTGCACCTCGAGGCGCAGCGCCATGTAGGTCTCGGTCACCGAGCCCTTCTTCACACCGGGGACCTTCGAGTACCCGGCGTACTGTCCCCGCACGCACCGGGCCGGATCGACGTCGGCCATGGCCCGGAAGACATCGACCTTCGCGTCCCACAGCGCCCGGTGCCCAGGGCTGACCGGTGCCTCCATGGCGACCAGGGCGAGAACCTGGAGGAGGTGGTTCTGGACCACGTCGCGTAGCGCCCCGACCGGATCGTAGAACGCGCCGCGGTCCTCCACCCCGAAGTCCTCGGCCAGCGTGATCTGCACGGCAGCCACGTGGTCGCGGTTCCATACCGGCTCGAGCAGCGCGTTGGCGAAACGCAGGAAGGAGATGTCGAGGACGGGCTGTTTGCCCAAGAAGTGGTCGATGCGAAGGATCTGGTCTTCGCCCAGCACCTGGTGCAGCTCGTGGTTGAGCTGGCGGGCCGAGGCGAGGTCGTGGCCGAAGGGCTTCTCGACCATCACGGCGGCCCCTTCGGTGAGATGGGCCTGGTCGAGGGACGCCACGACCGGCGCGAACAGCGCCGGTGGGATCTCGAGGTAGAACAGCGGTCGGGAGGCCGCTTTCAGCTTCTTGGCTAGCGCCTCGTAGGTGGTGGGGTCTGCGAAATCGCCGTGCACGTAGCCGAGCCGGCGCGCGAGCCGATCGAAGATCTCGTCTTTGACCGGCTCTCCGGTCGCCTCGAGGGCGGCCCGTGCCGTGGCGCGCAGGTGATCTTCGGACCAGGGCTCCTTGGCCACGCCGAGGATCGGGCAGTCGAGGCGGTCGGCCATTTCGAGGCGGTAGAGCGCCCGAAAGGTCATCTTCTTGGCGAGGTCCCCAGTGATCCCGAAGATGACCAGGACGTCGGCTGCGTTTGCCGTGGCCTCGCTCATGTGAGACGCGCCGCCCATGCTGTGGACGCGCTCTGAGCGGGTCCCAACCCGGGCAGTGAAGGCGAAGTCCAACGTCGCAGCCCCGAGAAGTCGTGGAAGGCGGATGGGCCGCCCGCTTCGTGGCAGCGGATCTCGCCGCCCGCTTCGACGACGATGGCACGCTGGTCGTCGTAGGTGATCTGGGCCTGGTGGCCCGACGGGCAGGTGTCCAACGTTGCTCCTTTGCTCCTGGGCGTCTTTCGAGCACAGCGCTCGGGGTCAGCGCCGCCAGGGTCTGGAGCAACGATGTCGTCGACTGGGCCACGAAGCCCAGCCAGAACTACTGTCCACCGGCCTACTACCGGTGGCGGTGTGGCGCAAGCCCCCGGCATCGGCGAGGGCGGCGCGATCTCCGGGCGGCACCTGCAGCCTGGGTGTCGAGGAGCAAGCGCGCCCGCCGCCAACGATCGACGCCGCGGGCTCAACGGCGTCGGGGACCCGACCATCGGCGTGGCAACGGTCACAGTGCCAGCCTCGACCCTGCCCCGGAGAGGGAGGAGGTGCCATCGTCGCGGGCCGGCTCAAGCGATCACGCTGACAGAAAGGGGTTCGGGTGCATCTTCCAGTTGGCGCTCATGAGCACCACATGCTGGTCGCCCATCGTCGAACACCACTCTCAGTCTGTGCAGAGCGGTATCGCCGATCCTCTTCTGACCCTCGTCGGCCGGGGCCCGCCATGTTCGACGGCGAGTACCCGGACAGCGGTATCGGTGTGGCTGGAGATCACTCCTCGTCGGCGAGCCCGACCGGTGGCAGGTCGCGCACCTCGTCCTTGGTGAGGTTGAGCTGGACACCATCGTCGACGCTGGTCACGGCGCCGATCGGGATGGCGACCCTCTTCTTGCCCCACAGGTGCCCTTCGTCGAGGAGGACATGGGTGACGTGATGATCGCGGGGGTCGACGACCAGTCCCTGCACCTGCCCGATCGGGCCGTCGGTGGCATGCACGTGCTCGGCCCGCCGCACCTCCACCTCACCGGCTGGGACACGGTCGGAGGTGATCTGCTGGGGACCGGCAGCCATGCCCATGCCCGTCATGCCCATGCCCATTCCACCCAAGCCCATTCCACCCATGCCCAGTCCGTAGTAGGGATGGGAGAGCATCTGGTCCTGCCCGTAGCTCCACTGGCCACGTGCGCCTGGCAGGAACCGGGTTTCTTCGGCGTCCTCGAGAGCCTCGAACTGCGCCATGGTGCAGCGCAGGCGGACCTCGGTTCCAGAAGAGCTCACCAGCTCGATCGGGACGAGATGGCCCGTTCCTTGACGATGCTTCTCCTCGACGACGAGATGGGTGAGCGCGCGGGCGACGGGGTCGACGACCACACGTCGCAGTTCCCCGCAGGATCCGTCGCTGCAGGACACGTCGCTTCCAATGGTGAACTGCGCGGTTTCGACCGAGCTATACGGGGTGTCGGATCTGGGACCTTGTGTGTTCATGTCGCTTCCTTCCTGTAGTTGCCATGGAGCTCTGCCAGGGGTCTGTCGATGCAGACGCCGGTCATCTCGGTGCCGTCGAGGTGGCGGGCATACGCCTCTCGTGTCCGGCCGCTTTCGCGTTGACGCCTGCGCGCGGTCGCCGCGTCGAACGGTCGTGGGCCATCGCTCGGGCGATGCACGCTTCGAGGGGTCCGTCGAGGCACACCTCATCCACGTCACCCCGAGCACGATGGAGAAGACGGTGAAGATCGCGAAGCCGAGGTTGTACGTCTTCACCCTGTCGTACACGTCGCCCAGGCGTCCGAAGCTCACGACCAGCACAGCCGTTACGAGCAGGTAGCCCATGAGCAGCCACAGGAAGGAGGTCGTGTTCGAGGCGAGGAGTGGGTTCATTTTGATGCCCCGGAAGACGTCGGGCAGCGCGATGAGCACGATCAAGGCGCTCATCGCCGCCATGAAGACGCCGATCGCGGTGTTCGACAGGGCGATCCACTTGTGCCTGGGGTCAGTGGATCCCGCGCCGAGGCGGCCAGGTCCGATCGCGTCCCGTCGGGATGCTGGCGGTGTGCTCGCCATCAGGAGCTCGTCTCCGTGTCGTGGAGCCGTGTACCTGCCCGGCGCCCAGCAGTAGGCATCATCGAAGAGCCCTCAGGTGCCCACCGGGGCGCGCTCATGGTCGGGAGCGCCTTGGACCTCCAGGCTTTGTGGCCGCGGCGCAAGGGGCGACCCCGGTCTCGGCTCTGGCCTCGGGGTTGGCCGGTGCCATGGCCACCGCCTGTGGTGCCAGGACGCGTTCGGGTCCCGCGAGCCGGGCCGGCATCCCGGCGATCGCCGCCAGGTCCGCACCGTCGATCGTCTCGCGCTCTAAGAGCAGCTCGACGACCCGGCCGAGCGTGTCGAGGTGCGCTTGCAGCACGTCGGACGCGTGGGCCTCGGCCTCGCGGAGGAGCCGGGCGACCTCGGTGTCGATGGCCCGCTGGGTCTCCTCGGCATACGGCCGGCCAGCGAAGGGGTTGTCACGGCTCGGGCCTTCCGGCCCGTAGCCGATGGGGCCGACCGCGGTCGAGAACCCCCACTCGCGCACCATGCGCGTGGCGAGGTCGGTCGCGCCGGCCAGGTCGTTCGACGCGCCGGTCGAGGGCTCGCCCAAGACGAGGATCTCCGCGGCACGCCCGCCGAGACGCACGGCAAGCGTGTCGGTGAGATAGCTCTCGGGGTAGAGGTGGCGCTCGGAGATCGGGAGCTGCTCGGTGACCCCGAGCGCGGCGCCGCGGGGAAGGATCGTGACCTTGGCCACCGGGTCGGCGTGCTCGGAGATGATCGCGACAAGTGCATGACCGGCCTCGTGGACGGCGACGGCGTGCTTCTCCTCGGGCAGCAGCGCGTTCGACGCGTCGCGCCGGCCGATGAGCAGCCGGTCGCGTGCCGCGGCGAAGTCGGCCGCGGAGATGACGGCACGCCGCGCTCGCACCGCGTTGATCGCGGCTTCGTTGACGAGGTTGGCCAGATCCGCGCCGGAGAACCCCGGCGTGCCTCGGGACACGGCGTCGAGATCGACGTGGGGACCGAGCTTCTTGGTCTTCGAATGGATGGCGAGGATCGCCGTGCGCTCTTTTTGGTTCGGAAGGGGGATCTCGACGGTCCGGTCGAAGCGTCCCGGTCGCAGCAGCGCGGTGTCGAGGATCTCGGCCCTGTTGGTTGCGGCCATGACGACCACGGCGGCGCCCGGCTCGAAGCCGTCCATGTCCGAGAGCAGCTGGTTGAGCGTCTGCTCGCGCTCGTCGTTCGAACCGAAGCCGCCCGGGCCGCGCCGGCCCCCGATGGCGTCGATCTCGTCGATGAAGATGATCGACGGTGACCGCTTGCGGGCGTCGGCGAAGAGGTCTCGGACCCTGGAGGCGCCGACGCCGACGAACATCTCGACGAAGCTCGACCCCGACAGGGCGAAGAACGGGACACCGGCCTCGCCGGCGACCGCTCTCGCCAGGTGGGTCTTGCCGGTC
>JAJZJC010000071.1 GCA_021810205.1 Actinomycetes bacterium | reverse complement strand
GAGGTCAGCGACTACCGGTGGCGCCACAGCTGTAAAGATAGATTTACGGCGACCAGGTGTCAAGCCAGGTTTACGAGTCTAGCCCCGATCCCGTAGGAGGCTCCGAACCGAGGCCGGAGCCCGATCCCCTACCGGGGTGGTGGGCGACAGTCCGGGTGAGGCGTTGACCGGCTATGCACTCGGGTGGGCCGAGCGCGGGGGCCGGCCTGTGATCTGCCGGTCGGTTGTGATGACACCACTGATCACGGTCTCGACGGCCTTCTGGAGGCGTCGGGCGTCAGGGGAACCCGGCTCGTGGTCGGTAAAGAGGAGGTGCACCGCGCCGATAAGCGTGGCCGACAGCGCGGCGATGTCGGCGGCACGGTCGATGCGGCCGAGGTCCTGTTCGGCGCTCAGGTAGGAGTCGACCAGCGCGGTCGCTGCTGAAAGGAGGGGCAGGCGGGGCGCTCCGGCGTCGCGCAGGCGGCCGCGCAGCCTGTCGCCGGTGACGACGAGTGCCACCTCGGCAACGACCAGGGGGCTGAAGAGAGAGGCCATGGCTCCGGTCAGGTTGGCGACGATGCTGCCGTCGCCGGCGAGGTCTCGTAGCCGGTTGGCCCGCTCCTCGAGCTGGCCGACGCGATCGAGGAGCAGCTCGGCAACGAACGCGTCGAAGTCTGCGAAGTGGCGATGGAGCACGCCTTTTGCGACACCCGCCTCGGTGGTCACCGCTCGGCTGGTCAAACCGCTCACCCCGTCTCGGCCCAAGACCCGCTCCGCGGCCTCGAACATCAGCCCTCGGGCGTCGCCCAGGTGGACTCCGGTGGGCACGGCTCGTCACCTCCTCAGCCTGGCAATAGTGGGCGCCTGCCCACTAGAGTGGGCGCATGGTCACTTTACCGCCGCAGAGCGGCCGGCCCATGCCAAGCGAGCCATACCGGGTGAGAGAGATCGCCGAGTCCTTCGGCACCGACGCGCAACGCTACGAGCGGGCCCGGCCGGGCTACCCGGACGCCATGGTCGACGCCATCCTCGCCGCCAGCCCCGGACGGCGCGTCCTCGACGTCGGGACCGGTACCGGGATCTCCGCTCGGGGTTTCCACCAACGCGGCTGCCAGGTGCTCGGAGTCGAACCCGACGAGCAGATGGCCCGCGTCGCTCGTGACAGCGGTCTCGAGGTCGAGATTGCCAAGTTCGAGGACTGGGACCCAGCGGGGCGGGTCTTCGATGTCGTGATCGCCGGCCAGGCCTGGCACTGGGTCGACCCCGTGGCCGGCGCGTCCAAAGCAGCGCACCTGTGAAGGGGGAACTGTCGTCGGGCCTTGGTGCGTCATGGTGCCAGTGCTCTTTTGGGTGCTGCGAGCCTCCGGCGGGATAGGGAGCGAAGCACCCGTGGGTGCATCTCAGTGTCACTTGATGCTGCTGTCGACCCGTCGTCTGATCGGAGGAGCATCTCGGGTTCGACGTGCGCGAGCACTACGTGAGCGCGCAGCGACCGGCGCTCTCGATCACCGCGCATACGCGTTGCTCGGTGGCGCTGCACGAGGCCGCCGCACAGCGCGAGCGCGATCGAACAGTATCGAAGCATGGTGTTCCACGGATAGAGCACGTGGAAGAACCAGGAGAATGCCGGGCTGTGGGTGTGCGAGAGGTACAGGGCCGTCATCGCGTCTGCGTAGTCGACGAGCCCGGCCACGCTCATGAGCACGAGGCTCCAGACCGGCCACTCTGCAAGGATGCCGAAGACGAAGAGCCACAGCATGTACTGGGGCGAGTACACCTTGTTCACGAGAAGCAGCACGGCGAAGGCGACTGCGGCCGCGGCCATCGACGAGCCTCCACGCAGGACCCGGGGTATGAGCACGACGACAGCGACCACGACGAGCACGCCGCTCACGACATCGACGCCAGGGATCGAGAGCGCCGATGCGAGGTGAAGCTCGTAGAGGATCCCGCCACCCCCACCCCGGCGGGCGTTGAAGACGAAGAAGTGGTCCCAGTTCCCGACGTTGCCCACGGCGAAGGGTGCGTTGACCACGAGCGTGACCACCCCGGCCCACACCCCCATCTGCCGGGCGCCAGCTCGATCACGGGGATCGCCCAGCAGGGAGACCACGCAGTAGAAGAAGAGGACGACGGGGAAGAACTTCGCCCATACCCCGAGCGACAGCAGGGCTCCTGCCCATGCGTAGCGTTGCGCTCGGAACTGTGACCAGCCGGCGACCATGAACAAGATCGCCAAGAGATCCCAGTTGAGCAGTCCGTAGACGAGGAGCAGCGGACAGAGCGCGAAGGCCCACCCGAAGCGGCGGTCGAGTCGGAAGAGCAGGTACGTCGTTGCGAGTGCGCAGGCGAGAAGGCCGAGGCTGCTGGCCAAGAAGTACCCCTGGACACCCGGGGCCCAGGCGGCCAACCACATGAAAAGCCCGGTGAGCACCGGGTACTCGATTCGGGTATCGAAGTACGGCAGGGCGTGGTTCCCCAGGTGGAACGCGTAGTAGAGCGAGATGGCGTCGGAGTATGCGAGATGCCCCCAGGACCACACACCGTAGGTGGCCCCAGGGTGGGCAGAGGAGCTGACCACCGTGCTCGGCCGGAGGTGGAGGTAGGCCCAGGAGAACCAGCCGGTGACGGCGATGCCGGGGATCCACCAGGCAGTTCGAAGCCACGTAATCGTCCGGTTGCCTGTCGCTCTGGTGACGAAAGCGCGTGACGCCACGACCGCTACTGATCGGCTGCTGCTGCGGTATGAGACGCCTGTGGGAATGGGCGGACTCCGACCGTGACCGAGCGCACCGTTGCCTTCTGATCTGCGCTGCGTGGAGACAGCGCCTTGCACGTGGTGACCTGCCCGGTTATCGGCGCCGCCGTGCAAAACAGGATCGCTTTCCTGGCTCCTGGTGGGACGACGGTGGCGGTGTGGGCATGCAGCACGATGACGGTTCCACGAACGCGCGGACCGAGTGCTGTCTGTGCCGGTGCGAAGGTTCCTGCCCATGCCAGCCCGACGAGCACAGACCCTGCGGCCACCACAGGCCCCAGCACCTTGTAGAGCGAGCGCCGGTTCATGTGGTGGTGCCGCATGGCCAGGCCCTTTCGGGCGATGTCGATGCGATCGGAGAGCCGCAGGTCGCCCTCGTCGTCGAGGTCGTCGATGAGTGCATGGAGCTCGGCGCCGTAGCGGTCACGCCAAGCGCGGGGGTACGCGTGCAGGAAGCGCCTCGGATGGTTGCCCCAGGTCACGCTGGTTCTCCTCGAAGCTCGGGCCGAAGGGTTCGCTTTGGCCGGTTCATCACGCCCAGCCGGGACACGCCTTCGTCGACGACTCGCCGGAGGTTGGCGATGGAGGCCTCCAGCACCGCTGCGCCGCTCGGCGTGATCTCGTAGGGGCGTCGGCGTTCGTCTGCGGGGAGCGCCGCGATGTGACCGCGTTCTTCGAGGCGGCTGATCGCGCCGTACAGCGTCCCAGGGCCAAGTCGGACCCCGGTGAAGGTGGCGATGTCCTTCATCAGGGCGTGGCCGTGCTTGGGCCCGGTCGCCAGGCTCACGAGGACGAACAGTGGTGGCCCAGCGAGGTTCGATCGGTCTTCGTCGGCCATGACTCACATAATACTACTTGCCACGTAGCTACGCAAGCAGTAGTATCGTACAGCGTAGATACGGCTTCCGGCGAACACCACCGAGATGCGCACGCGTCCTGCCCGGTTCCACCTTGCCGGGAGCGCTGTCGGGACCGGCTCGACGCACAGACGATGGCGACCCAGCCTGGTCGTCGCTCTTGGAGCCCGGTTCAGTTGCCGGCGCGCCTTGCCGGGGTTCTGCGGTCGGTGTGATCCACGGGTGGGCCAGCCGCCCCGTGGAAATGTGCTCGTTGCTCAGGGGCCGGTGCCTTCCCGGGCGATCAGTAGGTGGGGCTGCCCGGTGGCGCCGATTGTCGCGATCGCCGGCGTGTTGGTGCCGCCGTTCACGCCGTCGGTGTCCACGTACACCTTTCCGGTGCTCGTCACTGCCACGCCCGATGGCCTGAAGGCACCAGCCAGGCCAGCAAGCGAGTTGCGCGTGAAGGCGGTCACGACGGTGAGCTGACCGTTGGTGATCCGGTCGACGGTGAAGTTGGCATAGTTGCCCACGACGATCGAGCCATCCCCGGTGGTGGCGAGGCCGGCCGTGGTGACGTAGATCGGCCAGCTGTCTATGACGTTTCCCTTTGGCGTGAGCTCTACGAGAAGCTTGGGCGAGAAGTCTGCGACGTAGAGGTATCCGTTCGTGCCGAGCGCGATGGCATCTGGCGAGAAGGCCGTGGGAGTGCCGTCGATGGTCAGAGCTCCCGCTCCTGCATGCACCAGGGTGCTGAGGACACCGTTTGGCGAGACGATCTGGATGCCGGCGTCGTCAGCGACGTAGAGCTCACCTTTGCTGCCGAGTGCGAGCGCGACGGGCTGGGGCACCGAGACGTCGGTGGCAGGCCCTCCGAGCTCCCTGAAGCTGAGGCGACCGTTGCCCGCCACGGTCGTGATGGTCCCTGACGGCGAGATGGCACGGACACGGTTGTTGGCGGTGTCGGCCACGTAGATCGTGCCGTTGGTCCCCACTGCCATGCCGGCCGGGTCGTCCAACTCGGCGTCGATCGCCGATCCACCATTGCCGCCGTAGCCAGCCGTGCCGTTCCCCGCCTCCACCGTGAGCGTGCCTTTGGGCGTTCGAGCGATGATCTGGTTGGTCCCTTGGTTGGCGATGAGAAGATCGCCGTCTGGTGCGATGGCGAGGGCCTGGGGACGGTTCAAGCCGACAGGCGACGAGGCCGGCGATGACGCCGACGACGGAAGGCTGCGGGAGCGGGCCTTGGCGGTCGCCGGGCTTCGGGTATCGAAACTGATCCCGAGACCAAGGCCCGTACCGACGAGCGCGACAGCGACGATGGCCGAGATCCATCGGCGACGTCGCCGTTGACGCCGCCGAGCCTCTTCGATGAGTGCTTGTTCATTCGTCACCTCGGTGGGCGGACGATCCGCTGGCGGTGCGCCGGCAACGCTGTCGCCCGATGTCGAGAGCGGGATCGAGGTGGGTGCCAGGCCATCATCGGACACCTGGACTGCGTCGTCGTGCTTCGTTGCCATATCGACCACCTCGACTCCAGACTCACGCACCGGGCCCATGGGCATGGGTCGCAACGAGCCGCTCAGGGAGAGGCCGCTGTCACTAATGCTACTATAACTAGTATCATGTTGGACGTTCGGGTCGACAGGGACGAGCCGACTGCGCTGCACGAACAGGTTGCAGCCGAGATCCGGCGCGCGATCGCAGACGGCGAGGCGCACCCCGGAGAGCGGCTTCCGCCGGCCCGTGACCTCGCAGCGGTGCTCGGTGTCAATGCCAACACGGTGTTCCGTGCCCTGCGCATGCTCAGAGACGAGGGTCTGCTGGAGTTCCGACGGGGTCACGGCGTCACCGTGGCAGGTTCTCCCGAACGCGGCGCCGTCGTCGCCCGGGCGCGCGACCTGATCACCTTTGCACGCCAACACGGCTTTCGTCGCGACGAGCTGGTGGAGATGATCGCAAACCTGCCGTAGGGACATGCTCCTCGAACGCGTCTGGCCTGGCTGCGCTCGTCATGACCGCGCCCCTCGCGGCGGTTCCCACAGGGCTCTGCCACGAACCACCCACGTGCCTCGGGCACGTTGTCCCACTCCGAGACGGCCACGTCACCGAGCCCACCTCACCGACGTGCTTGCGTCGCAAGGAGCACCTGGCTATCATACTACTATGACCATAGTAAAGCGGGAGACAGAGAAGCCCCGATCCCCGCTCATCTTCCGGCTCGATCCTCGTTCCGGGGTCCCGACGTACCTTCAGCTCGTCCACCAGGTCGAGCATGCGATCCGCCTCGGGTATCTCCTCCACGGTGACCAGTTGCCCCGCCTGAAAGACGTGGTGGCGTCGCTCTCGATCAACCCGAACACCGTGCAGAAGGCCTACCGGCACCTTGAGCAGGAGGGCCTGATCGGCGCGCGGCCGGGCCAAGGCACCTTCGTGCTCGCCTCGCCGGAGACCGTCGGGCTTGCCGAGCTCGAGGCGCTACGCAAGCGGCTCGTCGACGGATGGCTGCGCGACGCGGCGGCCGCGGGCCTCGACGAGGAAGGTATCGCAGCGCTCTTCGCGTCGGCGCTGCGGGATTTTCGTGAGCGCCAGAGCGATACAGCGCATGGGAGCCAGCTGCGGCGCGCCCGGGCGCCACGCGAGGCAGGCGGTGTCGCATGAACGCGCTCGAGACCTTCGGGCTCGGCGTGCGCTACGGCCAGAGCTGGGCGGTACGCGACTGCACGCTCTCGATCGAAGAAGGCCACGTCGTGGCACTGGTCGGCTCGAACGGCGCGGGCAAGACCACCCTCTTGCACTGCGCGGTCGGGCTCACCGAAGCGACCTGCGGCACGATCAGCGTGCTCGGCGACCTTCGGGCCGGCTCGGACGAGGCATTGGCGCGGGTCGCCTTCGTCGCCCAGGACACCCCGCTCTACCGGCATCTCACGGTGACCGAGATGGTCGAGGTGGCAGCGAACTTGAACCGCAGCTTCGACCTCCCGTTCGCCACCGCGCGGCTGCGCCAGCTCGACATCCCCGCAAAGCGCCGGGTCGGGAAGCTCTCTGGTGGTCAGCAGGCGCAGCTCGCGCTCACCCTCGCGCTCGCTCGCCACCCCGACCTGGTGATCCTCGACGAGCCACTGGCGCGCCTCGACCCCGTCGCACGCCACGACGTGATGGCGCTCGTCCTCTCGATGGCCGCAGAAGAGGGGATCTCGGTGATCTTCTCCTCCCACGTCGTCTCCGAGCTCGAACGCGTCGCCGACTACCTCGTCCTTATGGCACATGGCTCGCTGCAGCTCACCGGCCCGATCGACGAGATCCTGGCGAGCCACACCGTCCTCGCCGGTCCAGCAGATGACGCAGACCGTGTTGCCACCCAGTGCAGCGTCGTGCATGTCGAACAGGCGGCCCGAAGGGTGCAGCTCCTCGTCCGCCACGACCAGTCGGTCGACATCCCCCCCGGCTGGGAGGCAAGCCCACCGTCGCTCGACGAGCTGGTTCTCGCCTACCTGCGCGACCCGTCGGTCGTCGGACGCTCGGGGCCCCTCGCCCTCGCCGCGACCCGCGCAGGTGGGACGCTGCGATGACGACGGCACACGCAGTCGACCCGCTCCACGTTCAGGGTGCCAATGAGACCACAGGGCGCGGCGCCCTGCGCAGGCTGCTCCGTGTCACCTGGCTCCAGCACCGCGGTGCGTGCCTCGCCCTCTTTGCCCTCTTCGCCGTGCTCGTCGCGGCGATCGTCGTCGAGTGGACCCGGGCAGATGCCAGCTACGTGGCCTTCGTCGGCGACGGGTGCGTCGGACACCTGGACGCTTCGACCTGCAACAACGAAGCGCTCGCCCTCGGCGGAGGCATCGACTTCCAGACGATCGGCACCGTCCTCGCCGCGCTGCCGGTGCTCGTCGGGGTGTTCGTCGGCGCGCCGCTTGTCGCACGGGAGATCGAGTCGGGCACGTTCCGGTTCGCCTGGACGCAGGCGACGAGCCGGACCCCGCTGGTCGTTGCGACGCTCGGCATGCTCGCAGGACTGGTCACGGTGCTCGCAGTCGTCCTCGGCCTGGTCTTCGGCGGCTGGTACGCCCACCTCTACGAGGTTGTCCTCTCGCCCATCTACAGCGACTGGCAGGCCACGCTCTTCGCTGCGACGTGGTGGATGCTCGCCGCCTGGGCGCTCATGGCCCTCGCCATCGGCACGTTGCTCGGCACGCTCATCGCTCGCACCGTTGCCGCGATGGCGACGACCGCCGGGGTGCTGGTCGCACTCGTCGTGGGAGGTCGGCTGCTGCTGCCCCACCTCCTCGACGTAGGCGCGCACGTCACCCGCCTGCCAGGTCCGATCGGCACCATGGCAATCGGCGCGATCAACTCGCCGGTGGAGGGCGGCTGGCCATTCCCGGTCGGAAGCTGGGTCGCACGCAGCTGGCTCACCGGTCCCCACGGCCACGTGCTCGGCATCGGGGCCATCCAACACGTGTCCTCCGAGCTGTCCTCGCGCACCGCTCGGACCGGGGACCGCTGGCTGTCGGTGCACCACGATGCCTTCCGGGTCGCCTACCAGCCCCCCGGCCACTTCTGGATGTTCCAAGGGGTCGAGGGGCTCGTGGTGCTCGGCATCGCAGCGTGCTGCGTGATGGCGACCCGTCGGCTGCTCGTGCGGCGGGCGGCGCCATGACCGCGGCCCAGGCCCAGGCGTCAGCCGTCGGGAACGCGGCACCCGACATCACCAGGCGACATGTGCGCCCCGCGCGCCAGTGGGGGCGCCTCGCCCGGGTGGTCTGGCTCGAGCACAGCGGCGCGTTCGTCGCGATGTGGGCCTTCTCCATCGCCTGCGCGGCCACCATCGTCGTCGAAGGACGACCCGCGCGCGCGACGCTCGCGACCTACGTAGCCGACCACTGCGTCACCGATCCGATCCACGTGCCGTGCGGGACGATCGCGAACAACCTCGCCAACACGACCGACCCGTTCTCCGCTGCCCTGTTCGTGCTAGAGATCTTGCCGGTGATCGTCGGCGTGTTCCTCGGCGCGCCGCTCGTCGCCCGAGAACTCGAGTCCGGCACCTACCGCTTCGCCTTCACCCAGGCCACCACCCGCACACGCGTGCTCCTCGCGAAGGTCGTAATGCTCGGGGTGCTCGTTACTGGCGACGGTGTCGTGCTCGGGCTGCTCATGGCCCGATGGGCCCGTCCCTTCGAGGTCGTCGGCGCCGGGGTGAGCATGTGGAACCCCGGCACGTTCGTGGCGTCGTGGTGGCTGCTCGCCGCCTGGTCGCTGCTCGGCCTCTGCGCCGGCACGCTGATCGGCGCGGTGGTGCGAAAGACGGTGCCGGCGATGGCAACCACGCTGGTCGTCGTCGGCGGCCTGGTGGTCGCCATCGTCGTCGTAGGTGTCAAGCAGCTGCTCTCGATCGCTCCAGAGGTGACCAGTTCCGTCACACCCCGAGGACTCGGTGTTGGAGCACTCGGCTTCCCCGCATACAGCGGCGAGGGTCCGCGGGGATCGTGGCTCGTTCGGGCGTGGATGACCGCCCCGCACGGCAGGCTGCTCGGCCCGTCGCAGTCCATTCGGATGCTGGCGCTGCTCGATGCCGCCAAGACCAGCTCGGTCAGCGCCCCCCGTCTCCTGGCGCTCCACCACGTGTCGTACTGGGTGAGCTTTCAGCCCGCCTGGCGTGACCCGATCTTCCAAGGAGTCGTCGGGCTCCTCGTCCTCGTCCTCGCGACGATCGCGATCCTGCTCACGGTCCACCGGCTGCGGCACCTCGTGTAGACCACAGCGCCCACCCCACAGCGCCCACAGGACCACGCCGTCCCCGGCCACAGGGACACCTCCGCGCGTCGGGCGGGGAGAACCGACCATTTCGGTCGTCGAGCGGCGGGTGACCGCAGGCAGCTATGCGGCAGCGGGTCGGATGGTGGCCCCGTCGAGCACCACGCTGACCGGCTCCACCCCGACGTCTTGCCACTGGGCGGTGAGGCGGACGTCGCCTGGTGGGGGGAGCGGCATCACCCACAGCCACAGCGTGTCGTCGCCCGAGTCGCGCCGGCGGAAGGTGGTGATCGTGATCGGCCCTTCCCGGTCGGCTCTGTCGATGTCGTCCAAGAGCTCCTCACGCCCATCGGCGAAGCACAGGCTGACCTGGAGGCCGGAGAAGGCGTCCGGTCGCCGCCTGCCCCCGGGTCCTCGCCACTCGTCGGACAGGGGAGGTCCGATCCCACGGCGCACCAGCTCGATCTCGAAACCGTCGTGGTAGGGGATCACCCGCGCACAGCGAAGCGAGGCCTCGCCGTGCTGCCAAAGCACCAGCGGCGAGGAGATGACCGACGGCGGTAGCGGTCGCTGCCTGGGCTCGCGGGCCGGCAACGCCACCGGCGGTGCGTCGATGCCCGACAGAAAGGCAGCTTCGACGAGCGGCCCGAGCCGCGCGGCGTCGGCGGCGAGCGAGTCCGAGCACAGCAACAGACCGGGAAGCGGCTGGGCCGACCAGTCACAGCGCAACGCGAGGATCGACACCGCAGCTCGGACCCGGCCCGCCGGCACACCAGCACGGCGCGCCACAGCCTGGGCGAGGGTTTCGATCGGCAGAAGATGTGACAGGCCCCGGGACCTCGGGTCCCGAGCAGCCAGATGCCTGCCTCGCTCGTGAGCCCAGCGCACCGCATCGTCGCGGCTTGCCCGCACCGCCCGGCACAGCTCGGGCCACGACGCCAGGGCACTGAGCTCGGGCCAGTCGAACAGATGCTGGTGGACAATGACCATCGCGTCGATGCGCCCGTCTGGGGCATCTGGTGCTTCGAGGGTCCCGAGTGCCTCAGCCGCCTCGAACACCAGGATCCGGCGCCACCACGACAGCCACTGCGTACCGGCTTCCCGGCGAGCTTCGGGCCCGAGCCCCGCAGAGCAGTCGGACAGCTCGCCAGCCACCGGTGGCGGGACGAAGGGGTCCTCTGGCACCACCAACTGACAGGAGTCGCGCACGAAAAGGGCGAGGTGCAGAAGCGTCGAGTTGTCCCCGACGGTCAGGCGCCACGATCGCTCGCCGGCTCGCTCCATGCGACCCTCCTCTTCGCCGAGCCACACTACCAACGCGCCGTTGTGCCGACGGGCGCACATCGCCCATGCCGCTACGGCGCTCCGGCCTACCCTTCGACCAGTCCCATCACCGCGTGCACGAGCACGAAGCGGGCGGCCCGATGTGAACCTCCCCCTGTTGGCCGGACACCTCTGAGCGGAGGAGGATGTGGCTGTGGGGAAGGGTTCGACGGCGCGGCGGTATACGGAGGAGTTCAAGGGGGATGCGGTGGCGTTGTTTCGGTCTTCGGGTCGGTCGGTGAAGGCGGTGGCGCTGGAGCTTGGGATCTCGGACACGTCGTTGCGGTCGTGGGTGGCTGAGAGCGACGAGGGTGTGTCGGATGAGGTGACGGAGTTGGCTCGGGAGGAGACCCGGTTGCGCAGGCGGGTCCGGGAGTTGGAAGAGGAGATCGAGATTTTGAAGCGGTTCACCAGGTATTGGGTGAAAGACGGTGGCCGGTGAAGGCGGCGGCGGTCTGTGCTGAGGATCTGCGGTGCCAGGTCGGGGAGTTGACGCGGCGGGTTGGGACGCTTGAGGACGAGGTGGAGATCGCTCGGCGTCTGGCGAAGTTCGAGGAGTGGGGGTCGCGGCGGGTGCGGGTGTACCGGTTCGTCGAGTCCGAGACGGCGAATTTCGCGGTGCGGACGTTGTGTCGGGTGGCGGGGGTGTCTGCGTCTGCGTACTACGCGTGGCGGGCCCGGGGTGAGGGGCCGTCGGAGGCGGCGGTCGATGAGGCGCTGCTGGCGGACCAGGTGTTCGACATCTGGCAGAGTTCGAGAGGCCGCTACGGAGCGCCGCGGGTGACCGCGGCGCTGCTCAAGGCGGGTGTGGCGGTCAACGAGAAGCGTGTGGCGCGGCTGATGGTCGAGCTCGGGGTCGCTGGGAAGTGCGGGCGTCGCAAGCTGCGTACGACCCAGCGCGATCCGGCAGCGACGCCGGCGGCGGACCTCGTGGAACGGGACTTCACTGCCGATCAGCCCGATGAGCTGTGGGTCGGCGATATCAGCTACATCCCGACCGGCGAGGGCTGGCTGTTCGTGGCGTCGGTGCTCGACGTGCACACCCGGATGCTGGTCGGCTGGTCGATCGCCGACCACATGAGAACCGAGTTGTGCACCGACGCCATGGCCTGCGCCGCGGCGACCCGCGGCCGAAGCCACTTCGCCGGAACCGTGTTCCATTCGGACCACGGCTGCCAGTACACAAGCACAGATTTCAACAAGTGTTGCCGCGATATGCGCATTGTCCAATCGATGGGAACTGTTGGCGATTCGTATGACAATGCAATGGCTGAAAGCCTATGGTCATCGTTGAAACGCGAGCTTGTCGACGATGCCCACTTTACCACAAAACGAGAAGCTCGATTAGCTATCTTCGAATGGATCGTGTGGTATAATAACGAACGACTCCACAGCTCTCTTGACTACATGTCACCCAGAGAGTACGAAGAGTCCTGGCACAATCAACAAGCGGCATAGATCGGTGTCCGGTCTACCGGGGGAACCCCAATGCGGGTCTTCGCTGCGATGCAGCGGGGTGCCGCTCCCGCCGCGCACGCAGTTGTTTCCGATCCGCTCGGTGCGGATCTCCCCGGAGTGCCACCTCGTCGGGTGTTCCAGCCACGCTTCAACGGTTCCCCGTGAGGTGTCGATCAGGACGTGGCCGGTGTCGATCAGCTCAGCAGTGGCCTCCTCGACGAGGCGGTCGATCCGTTCCTCGAGGCGGCTGAGTGGGTCGGTCGGGGAGGCGGGGAGCGCTTCGATGCGACCGTCGGAGAGCACGGCGTCGACGAGCGCGGCGCTCCCGCCCACGTACGTCCAGGGGAGGTCGATCCCCGACGCGACGAACCAGGCTCGGTCCGCCGGCCACGCCAGGTTGGCCGTCTGGTGTGGGCTCAGCCCGGTGGGGGCGGTGATCGCCTCGACGGGACCGGCGTAGCACAGATAGTCGCGCTTGGGAAGATGAAGGAG
>JAJZJC010000009.1 GCA_021810205.1 Actinomycetes bacterium | reverse complement strand
GGCCCTAACTGTCGGCGCACCGCTCGTCGTCGCGACCGCGCTCCCGCAGGCACGGGCTCCTGCCAGCTGCGCCGCGGCTGCGCTTGTCGGCCTCCTCGTCGCCGGACTCGACAGCTTGCTGTTCCTCGTGGACGGCCAGGGCAACGGTGCTTCCTACGTCGGCATAGGGGAAGTCGGCATAGAGATCGAGGAAGAACCACGGTGGACTTGACCAAGATCCTCGATCCCCCGTTGGCGCTCGGCGCCGGGTACGCGAGCGCTCGGCGCCGTGCACACGCGGAAGTCGGGCCTGCTGGCCCCGAACAAGCCGGTACGTGATCCCGCCCACTGGCGATCCCGACGAGAAGAGGGTGCACCGCCTTCTCTCCAATCCGGCGGCCCACGTCCGGACCCACTGCGGCCAGTTATGTATCGCTTCGAGCCCTTCGTCCGTCCATGAGATGTTGGTCCGTGAGAAGGAGCAAGCGATGCAGAAGAACATGGGAAGGACCGATCGGAGCCTTCGAGCCCTCGTCGCAGTCGGCGCGGTCGTGGCCAGCGGTCTGCTCGGCTTCTCGACGGCGTGGGGGATCGTGTTGCTCGTCGTCGCGGCGGTGATGGCCGTGACCGCAGCGAGCGGTTACTGCCCCATCTACCACCTCTTGGGCATCAAGACGAAGGTTGCTCCGGCATCCGAGATGGGAGAGGGAGAGGGAGAGGGAGAGGGAGAGGGAGAGGGCCGGGCGTCGCAGCTCCACCGAGCCGCCTGAGCCAGGCCTCTCTCACCCGACAGACTGGCTGACGTGATCTCACCCGACAGACTGGCTGACGTGACGATCGATCGCGTGAAACAACTGCAGGACGAGGTGCAGTTCGGCGCAGCGGTGACGGCCGAGCTCCCCGGGCTCTACCGCTTCGCCCGCTCGATCACGTCCGACCAAGCCGAAGCCGAGGACCTCGTCGGTGACACCGTCGTGCGGGCGATCGAACGTCAGGCCCAGTACCGGGGCGAGGCATCGCTTCGGACCTGGCTCCACCAGATCCTCTCCCACCTCGCGGTCGACCGCGCTCGACACCATGCCCACGAGCTGAGCGTCGAGGACGTCGAGACCCTCTGGCGCGACCAGACCTACAGCGTCGACGCCGAGACAGTGGTCGAGAGCGCCGAATCGGGCGAGGAGCTGCGCGACGCGCTCGTCCATCTACCCCAGCATTACCGCAGCGTGATCGTGCTCCACGATGCTGAGGGCTGGCCGGCAAGCCAGATCGCGACGGTCCTCGGGATCTCACTTCCCGCAGCCAAGCAGCGCCTCCGGCGCGCAAGGATGATCCTTGTGAGCGCATTGGCGCATGGAAGAGAACGCCGGGCGGCGAACAGCAGCGTGCCGCTCAGCTGCTGGGACGCACGTGAGGAAGTGTCGGGCTACCTGGACGGCGACCTCGACGCTTCGGCACGTGGCGCGCTCGAAGCCCATCTCGCCAACTGCGCCACCTGTCCGCCACTCTTCCAGGCCCTCGTCGGTGTGAGAGCTTCGCTCGGCACTCTCCACGATCCAGACAGCGTCGTCCCGGCTGAACTTGCAGGACGCGTACGCGCCCACCTTGCCGGCGCACAGACGCCAGCGGGAGCTCCGAACAGCGAGGAGGCGGCGCAAAGGGGCTGAGTGGCAGTCTCATCTCCTGGGCATGGCGGGGCAGGCGTAGGGCCGACAGCGCATGGCCTGCGCCTTCGTCTCAGCAGGCAAAGGCTGCTTCCATGATCTCATCGTGCGCCTGCCCAACCGCTACGACCTTCGAAACCCTCGCTGCTCGTTTCAGGGGAGGATCGGGACGCAGTCCGAACTGCATGCCGCCAGCGGTGGACCGACCGGTGCGCCTCGCCTGTGCAGCACCGCCCTGGTCGGACGCACAACCAACTTCGTAGCCTTCACTACGGCGGTGCCGTCTACGATCAACGCGTACCCACCACGTTCTGCCGGAGGCCATGACAAGCGGTAACCGTCAAGAGATGAGGGACTGCCGGCGACCGTGGCCATCTCTTGGTGCAGCCGCTGCAGCGGCTCGGTCACTGCCATGACCCCTGCAGTACCGCCCGGTGGCCCATCGCGGTCCTCGATGCGTGGCCACCGGCCATCGGACGCCCCGAGTCGACGAGTCTTCCCTTACCGCGCGACTTCCCGCGCCAGCGGAGTGTAGAAGACCAGGCCGTTGCCCTTGTTGTCGTAGACCACGACCCGGCGCTCGTGGGCGTCGGTGTACGGCCCCTTCACGATGCCTCCACCGCTCGCCTCAACAGCCTGCGCGGCAGCGTCGACATCGGCGGTCTTGATGCCCACGACGACCTGCCCGGGCATGGGGTGGTCGATGGCGGTCGCCAGCGCGATGGTGACCGATCCGCCGTCGAGGGCAGCGAAGTGGGCTCCATCGCGGAACTTCAGTGGCATACCGAGGGTGTCGGTGTAGAACCGGATGGACTCATCGAGGTCGTCGGTCGACAAGACGACCATCTTCACGTCGTATTCGCTCAATGGTGCCTCCTTTGGGTACGCCGATCCTACGAGCGTGGACCGGTCACACCTCCGGCTCGCTCGGGTCCGTCCGCGCCGACGCCCCGGAGCCAGGGACTCGGGCACCCATCAGCATCCGAGTGTTCCGGTCGCTCGCTCCGCCTGACGATCGGACACGCGGCCCGTCAGCGCTCGTTGGCGGCGCGCCAGCTGTCGGCGACCAGCTGGCGAAGCACGTAGGGCATGATCCCGCCGTGTCGGTAGTACGCGGCCTCGGCGGGTTCCTCCACTGGATCGCTCGCCGGGAACGACTCCGCGGATGCTTCCTCCAGCAAGGCTGGAGCAGTCACCACGACGGTCTGGTCGACCGAGAGGGCGGCAACGGCGTGGGGGGAAGTGCGCAGGGCGATCAGGTCCTGACACCGCATGGGCCCCGCGATCGAGGGTTGGACGCTCGCCGGGTCCAGCTCGATGACCTCGGGGCACTCGGGCTTGTGGGCCGGGTCGCGCCACAGACCCTGCTCCTTGGCATAGGCGTCTACCAGGCGGACCTGATGGACGGAACGCCCAGTCAGACATGGATAGTCGAGCGTCGCATCATCGATCGGGAAGATGGCGCACATCGAGTCGCACTCTGGGCCGATGTTGCCGATCGTGGCCCGGTTGGCCAGCCGCACGTTCGCCATTCGCGACCCGAAGAAGTCCACGAACTTGCATTGCAGGTCTGCCACCTCATCGGCGAGGGCAAGGCCGAGCTGGGCGGCGACCTCCCCCACGGGGAATGGTCTCGGACGACGGACCACGAGAGCATGGTGACCGACCCTGTGAGCATGGCCTTCATGGGTCTCGTCGTACGGGTGGCCACGAGGGCAGCCCAGGCGACCGTACGGCCACCAGCCCTCGGCGAGGGCGGCCACCTCGTCGTAGCCGGCGGACGCGGGTAGCTCGAAGCACCGCCGCCGGTTGGTGCGGGCGCCGACGTCGTCGCCCGGGAGGATCCCGAGGGCGCCCCGGAGTGCGACCTCGGGTCCGTACACCGTAGCCAGGCTGTCGGGAAGCCGGCGAGGTCGACTCCCAGCACGAGCATCTGTTCGAGGGTGCGGTGGACCACGACGACGGCGGTCTCGCTCGGGGCCTCCCCGCGGTGGCGCACCTCGACGCCGAGGCGCACCGGCCCGGACTCCCCGTCCGGCTCTTGACGAACCGTGACCAGCAGCGGGATCCCATCGGCCACGAGCGTCCTCGTGTAGGTCGTGCCGTCCCAGGCGTCGACGGTGTTGTGCGGCCGGCGCCGCAGCGCCCAGACGGTCGGGCCCAGGCAGAACGGCGGGCAGACCTCGATGCCCAAGCGTGCGATCCCCACCGCTACCTGCCCCTCCCCGCGGCAAGCACGTCGGTGAGCACCGCGGCCCCCGAGTGCTCGACGTCACGGGTGGCGGTCAAGAGCACGAGGCGACCATGGCCACGGGCGAGCTCTCGCAGCCGCGAGACGATCGCCGCGCGCGGCTCGCAGTCCAGCTCGGCGCTGTAGCGGCGGGCGAACTCTCCGAACCGCTCGGGGTCATGTCCGTACCAGCGGCGCAGCTCGGTGCTCGGTGCCACGTCTTTCGCCCACTCGTCGAAGTCCAAGGCTGCCTTCTGCACCCCTCGGGGCCAAAGCCGGTCGACGAGCACCCGGAGCTCGCCAGGGCGCCGGCCGGGGTCTCCGTACACCCGGACCACCTCGATGCTGGCCTTCGCCGCCGCCCCAGTCCTCGTTGCCCGGCTCACCGAGCCCGGAACCCGAGCGCCGCCGCTGCGTCCTCGTCGATCATGGCCGGGCTCCAGGGCGGGTCCCACACGACCCGCACCTCGACTTCGACAGCGCCATCGACGGCGTCGACGATGGCGGCGCGGGCCATGTCGGGCAGCACCTCGGATGCAGGGCAGCCCGGCGTCGTCATCGTCATCTCCACGACCACCGTGCCATCCTCGGCCCGGACGTCGTAGACCAGCCCGAGCGACACCACGTCGAGATAGAGCTCGGGGTCGTAGACGCCCCGCAGGGCGTCCCAGGCCGCGTCGAGGGCATCGGACGCTGAGAGCTGCAACCAGGCCCCCGCGTCAGCCGGGGTGCCGGAACCAGTCGCGTCGCCTGGCGCGCCGGTGGTCACGACGGCCGCCGGAAGGTGACCCGCCAGTCGCCTGTACCGAGGTCTTCGACTTCGTACGAGAAGCCCTGCGAAGACAGCACCCCTTCGAGGGGTACCGGCTCGAAGGGAGCCAGTACCACCAGCTCCTCGCCGTCTTCGAGGGCGCCGGCCGCGGCCATGATCGTCTCGAACGGCTCGTCACCCGACGCGATGATCGGGCGGGCATCGACGGTCGCCATCGCCTTCTCCCTCCTGGGCTCCGGCCACGTCCGGATGGCCCTGTTGTTCTGTTCTCAACTAGAACTTATCAGGATGCGGTGGTGTTCGGAAGTCCGACCACTGCCATGGGCCCATCGTCCCGGCAGCTCTCCGAGACCAAGTGCGCCGCCCGGTTGCCGCCTGGCTCTCCCCTGTGCCATGAGCGGCCCGAGTGGAGCACCGGGACCTGTGCGTCGGCGATCGCGAAGGCCGCCTGCCTTGCGCACTCATGGTCGCGCGTCGGGCTCGAGGTGACGCTCGGCGACTACGAAGGTTCGACCGTCCGCTGGAAGGTTGGAGGGTACCGCCAGCGACCATGTGCGAGACGGCGATCTTGAAACTCTGCTGTAGAGTAGAGATACACTGGTGGCGTGGAGCATTCGAGCGTGGCGATGGTCGAATGGTCGGCAAGCGTACGGTGTTCGGTGTTCCCGAGGCGGGGCCGCGCCGCTGTGGCAGGAGGCGCCGGTGTGGAAGGAGAAGTACGACTGAATGCCCGCAGACACCCACTCCGCGAGGAACTGGCCGACCGGACCGTGGGGCCCGAGCTCGACCCGTCCGACCTCGACCCCCAGATGACCGTCGCCGACGCCGCGGAGGCCATGGCGGCGCTGCTCGCGCGCGCAGGTGACAGGGACGACGATGAGCAGTGGTGACGGGTCCGAGGCGATAAGAGCCTCGGGCTCCTGGAGCGGCCGTCCACCGGGGGTGCCCGGCGCGGTGCCGCCGCCGTCAGTGCCGCTGTCGTTCCTGGCGGCGGCCTCAGCCGGCCTCATCGCCTGCGGTGTCGCCTGGGTCTGGGCTCGGGGCGCCGCTGCCGCTGATCCCACCAGCGATCCCGTGATCGCCGCCGTGCACTTCGGCGTGCTCGCCGCGCTGACCATGGGCATCCTCGGCGCGACCCACCAGTTCACCCCTGTCATCACCGGCCGCCCGCTGCGGTCGGTCCTCCTGGCCCGAGCCACCTTCGTGGCCTGGCTGGCGGCATCCTGGGCACTGCCGCTCGGGATCGGCTTCGAGAACGTCGGGGTGACCGCCGTCAGCGGGGCTCTTGCGCTCGTGGGCCTCCTCCTGCTCGCCTGGAACCTCGCCGCGCCACTGTCGGTGCGAGGCAAGGGCGCCCCGGTCACCGCGCTGCGCCTCGCCCTCCTCGGTGCGGCAACGACCACGCTCCTCGGCGCCACCTTCGTCGGCGACCGCCAGGGGAACTGGTTCGTCCTCTCCGGCCACGTGGACTTGGCAATGGGCGTGCTCGGCCTGTTCGCCTGGCTGGGGGTCACCTACATCGGCGTGGCGCAGAAGCTCTGGCCGATGTTCATGCTCGCCCACCTTTCCGGCGGGCATCGGGCCGCAACGGTGTCGGTATGGGCGACGTGGCTCGGCGCCGCGGTTCTCGCCGGCGGGCTGGCACATGGGGCCCCCGTCGCCGAGTGGGCCGGCGCCGGCGTGCTCGTCATCGGCCTCGGCGCCCACCTGGTCTCGCTGTGGGCCCACCTGCGTCACCGCCGTAGAAAGGCCGACCTGCACCTCCTCTTCGTAGCGACGGCGGCAGCGTGGCTCGTCGTCGCCGCCGGCCTGGCGCTCGCCGGGGCGCTCTTGCTCCCGCACCACTACCGTCTGGGCGTCGCCCTCGTCACCGCTGCGATGGTGGCTTCCGGCGGCTGGCTGCTCGAGGCGCTCGTCGGCCACGCTCACAAGGTCGTGCCGTTCATCGTGTGGTCGCTCTTGCGATCGCAGGGCACGCCGAGCGGACCGTCTGGCAAGCCGCTCATGTTCGCCGATCTCTACCACCACGGCTGGGCTGGCGTCACCTATGGGACCGTCACCATCGGCATCGGATCGCTCTGCGCCGGTCTCGGCGCATCGTGGACGCCGGCGATCGCGGCAGGCGGGGTGCTCTTGGTGGCGACGGGTGTCATCGCCGCGGCGAACCTTTCAGCGCGCGCGTTGCGCCTGTTTTTCGGCTCACGGACGGGCAGCGATCTCCCCACCGCCGTGGCTACCCAGCGACGCGAGCCCGTGCAGCGACCGACGTGACCTGATGCTGTGTGGTGAGGGATGGGCCCAGCTCATAGGGCGGCGGAGGCCGCGTGGCCGGCGACCGCCGCGTCGTCCCGCTCACCCGCCGGGAAGAACAGCTCGGACCCCATCGGCCTGCGCGCGGCGCGGCGGCGCCAGCGGCCCGCGTCCCAAAGGATCCGAGCACGACGGCGTTCGAGGCGCAAGAACACGTCAAGCCGTTCACTCCTCGATGAAGATGCACTCGCCGGGGCACTCCTCGGCAGCTTCGCGGACCGCGTCCTCGTAGCCGTCGGGGACGCCAGCGAGACCGTCGGAGCCTCCCGGGTCACTCAGCACCCGGCCGTCTTCCTTCACGTACGCCAGGCCGTCCTCCAAGAGGGTGAAGACCTGGGGGCAGATCTCCTCGCACAGCCCATCGCCGGTGCAGAGGTCCTGGTCGATCCATACCTTCAACCCGTCGCTCCTTGCCTGCTCGCCCAGTGTCATCTTCTCGACATGCCTGCTCCGACCGGCACTCGCCGAGCGAACGGTGTCACCACATGCCCAGCTGCAGCCGGGCTGCCTCCGACATCCGTCCGAGGTCCCACGGCGGCTCGAAGACGAGCTCCACCTCGGCGTCGGCGACCCCAGGGATCTCGAGGATCCGCTCGGCCGCCTCGGCTCGCAGGATGTCGCCCATCCCACACCCCGGGGCGGTCATCGACATCCACACGGCCACCCGGTACCTTCCCGAGTGCGTCGGGTGGACCTCGCAGCCGTAGATCAAGCCGAGGTCCACCACGTTGACGGGAATCTCGGGGTCGTAGACGCTCCGCAGCCGGTCCAGCACCTCCTCGACGTCCGGCGCGCGCGAGCCAGCACCACCATCACCACCGACTTCGCGCTGTCGTGTCGGCGGCTCGCCGGCACCCTGGTCGCCAGCGACGGACGCCCCTTCAATGCCGAGCGCGTCGGCGTCGGTCCCCTCGATGCGCGCCAGGGTCCCGTGACCGATCTGGACGGTGAAGCTGCCGCCGAGGCGCTGGACGACGACCACCTGCTCACCTGCGCCGAGGAAGGCCCGGCGGCCGCTCGGGATGAGCACCACCGGGCAGTCCCTCCGCAGCTCGACGACCTCGCTCACTGCGAAAGACCTCCTCGTCGGCTGCCGGTTGCCGCACACGTGGCGATGCCGCCGGGGTGGCCGTCTTCGTCCAAGACGATCAGCCCCGCCGCCGTCGCCAACTCTTCGGCGCGCTGACGGATCGCACCGGACCCGAAGCGTTCGAGGATCTCGTGGGCGAAGCCGGAGACGAGGACCACCCGCGCCTCGCGCTCGGGGACTCCCCGAGCGCGGAGGTAGAAGAGGGCGTCGGGATCGAGCTGCCCCACGGCCGCTCCATGGCTGCAGGCAACGTCGTCTGCGTTGATCTCGAGGCGGGGGCGGGTGTCCACCTCGGCCTGCTCGGAGAGCAGCAGGTTCTTGTTGACCTGCGCCGCGTCGGTCCCGTCCGCCCCAGGGCGCACCACGAGATGCCCGTTGAACACGCCATGGCCGTCGCCCGAGACAACCCCCTTGTAGAGCTGACGGCTCGTACAGCCAGGGGCGGCGTGGTCAACGAGCACGGGGTTGTCGTGGTGCTGGCCCGCGCCGACGAGAAACAGCCCGTCCAGCTCGACGTCCGCTCCCTCGCCGGCGAGGACGACGTCGACCTCGTGCCGACCGATCCGGCCACCGGTGGCCAGCAGCCGCGAGGACAGCCGGCTGGCGGGCCCGAGGCGCGCCTCGAGCGAGGAGAAGTGGAGGCTGTCCCTGCGCTCGCCTTGCAGGACATAGTGCGCGAGCTGCGCGCCAGCACCGAGGTGCACCTGGGTGACGGCGTTGGTGACCGACGGGCCGCCCGGCACGCTCAGGTAGGTCTCGACCAGCGTGGCGCTGGATCCCGCCCCCGCCACGACGACGAGGCGGGGATGCCACCAGCTCGCTTCGCTGGCTGGCAGAGAGACGAAGACGACCTCGATTGGGTCCTCGACGACGGCGCCAGGCGGAAGGTCGATGACCACCGCGTCGCACACCGCGGCGTCGTTCAGTGCACGCAGCGCATGGGGATAGCCACCGACGTGCCTCGCCCATGACTGCTCCAGGCGTCCGTCGTCCGCCTGCAGGGCACTGGCCAGCGACTCGACGCGCACACCGCCGGGAAGGGCGACCCCGATTGCTGACAGCTCGGGGACGATCCACCCGTTCACCACCACTACGCGGGAGCCGCCCAGGTGTGGTGCAGGAAGGTCGCCCGATGAGAGCGAAGCCTGGCCGTCCTCGGCTGCTCCCTCAGGTGGTGCAGCCAGGGGTACGGCAAGCACCGCGTCGAGCTTGGTGTAGCGCCAGTCCTCGTGCTTGGTGGTCGGGAAGCCGTGGGCGTCCACCCATGTCGCTGCTCTCTGGCGCGCCGCTTTGAGCCACCCTGGCTCCGATGCTCGCTCGGGAACCTGCACTGCCATCCCGACAGCGGCACCAGACGGTGGCCGCCGCGCCGTCGCGGGACGCGCCATGGCGGTCATCGGGCGGTGCCGGTCGAGACGGTGCCGGTCGAGACGGTGAGCGATTCGACGGCCGGGCCGCCGAGGGTGGCATATCCGTGGGCCTCGAGCTCGGCGGCGAGGTCGGGACCGCCGGAGCGGACGATCCGCCCACCGGCGAGGACGTGCACCCGGTCGGGGACGAGGTGGTCGAGGAGGCGCTGGTGGTGGGTGATCACCAACGCGGACCGGTCCGGGCTCCGCAGCGTCGTGACGCCGGCGGCCACGACTCGCAGCGCGTCGATGTCGAGGCCCGAGTCGGTCTCATCCAGCACGGCCAGGCGGGGTTCGAGGATCAGCATCTGGAGGATCTCGTTGCGTTTGCGCTCCCCGCCGGAGAACCCGTCGTTGACCGCACGGTCCAACAGCGCGCGCTCCATCTCCACCAGGCGGCGTTTGGCGTCGACGAGGGCGAGGAACTCGACCGGTCCAAGCTCCTCTTGGCCGCGGGCACGGCGCTGAGCGTTGAGCGCCGTGCGTAGGAAGTACATGGTGGGCACGCCGGGGATCTCGACGGGGTGCTGGAAGCCGAGGAACACCCCCGCGGCGGCCCGCTCCTCGGGCACCATGGCGAGGAGGTCGACGCCCTCGTAGAGGACCCTTCCTGCGGTCACCTCGTAGGGGTCGCGGCCGGCGAGGACGTGTGCCAGGGTGCTCTTCCCCGAGCCGTTCGGGCCCATCACCGCGTGGATCTCGCCGTCGGGGACCTCCAGGCTGACCCCGGAGAGGATCTCGCTGTCGCCGATGGAGACGTGCAGGTCGTCGATGAGCAGCATCAGCCGACAGCCCCTTCGAGGCTCACCGACAACAGGCGCTGGGCCTCGACGGCGAACTCCATCGGCAGCTCACGGAACACCTCGCGGCAGAAGCCGTTCACGATCATCGAGGTCGCCTCCTCTTCGGGTATGCCGCGCTGGCGGGCGTAGAAGAGCTGGTCGTCGGAGACCTTGGAGGTGGTCGCCTCGTGCTCGACCTGGCACGTCGGGTGCTTGACCTCCACGTAGGGAAAGGTGTGCGCCCCGCAGTCCGGTCCGATCAAGAGCGAATCGCAGCGGGTGTGGTTCCGGGCGCCGGTCGCCGAGCGCAGCATCTTCACCAGGCCTCGGTAGGTGTTCTGCCCGTGGCCGGTCGAGATCGCCTTGGACACGATCGTGCTCTTCGTGTCCTTGCCGATGTGGATCATCTTGGTGCCGGTGTCGGCCTGCTGGTGGCCGGCGGAAACCGCGACCGAGTAGAACTCCCCCACCGACCCATCGCCTTGGAGGACCACCCCGGGGTACTTCCAGGTGATCGCCGACCCCGTCTCCACCTGGGTCCACGAGATCTTCGATCGCGCGCCAGCGGCCCGGCCGCGCTTGGTGACGAAGTTGTAGACGCCGCCGTTGCCCTCGGCATCGCCGGGGTACCAGTTCTGTACCGTCGAGTACTTGATCGTCGCGTCGTCGAGTGCCACCAGCTCCACCACCGCAGCGTGCAGCTGGTGCTCGTCGCGCATGGGAGCGGTGCAGCCCTCGAGGTAGCTCACCCGCGCGCCGCGCTCCGCGACGATGAGGGTGCGTTCGAACTGGCCGGTCCCCGCGGCATTGATCCGGAAGTACGTGGACAGCTCCATCGGGCACACCACGCCCTCGGGCACGTAGCAGAACGAGCCGTCGGTGAACACCGCCGAGTTCAGCGCGGCGAAGAAGTTGTCCCGGTAGGGGACGACCGAACCGAGATAGGCACGCACCAAGTCGGGATGGTCCCGCACCGCTTGGGAGAAGGAGCAGAAGATGACCCCGGCTTCGGCGAGGCGGGCCTGGAAGGTCGTCGCGACCGACACCGAGTCGACGACCGCGTCGACGGCCACGCCTGACAGACGCTCCTGCTCGGCGAGCGAGATACCGAGCTTGTCGAACATCGCCCGCACCTCGGGGTCCACCTCGTCCATGCTGGAGAGCGCGGCGTTCTTCTTGGGAGCGGCGTAGTAGATGATGTCGTCGTAGTCGATCGGCGGGTGGGTGACGTTCTGCCACGTCGGCTCGGCGAGCGTGCACCAATGGCGGTAAGCGCCCAGTCGCCAGTCGAGGAGCCAGTCCGGCTCCCCCTTCTTGGCCGAGATCAGCCGGATCACGTCCTCGGAGAGACCTCGCGGGGCGAAGTCGGTGTCGAGGTCGGTCGAAAAGCCGTACGCGTACTCGCGGCCGGCCAGGTCGGCCAGCTCCGCTCGGGCGGCGCTCACGCCGCGGTCCCGGCAGGACGGCCGATCCGCACCCGCCAGATCTCGGGGCCCGACTCCAGGTAGTCCCAGCTGTAGTGGCCGGCGTGCTGCGCATCGAACTGGTAGCGAAGCGGCTTGGGGTCGTGGTCGTTCACGAGGACGAACGCGCCGCCCTCGGCCAGAGCGTCGAAGGCAGTGAAGATCGCGTCGTGGCGCTGGCCGTGGGGGAAGCGGCGCACGTCGAGCTCCGGCTCGGCGCCTGCTCGTGCGGGTGCGCCAACCCCTTCCTCGCCGGCCGGTGCGCCGGCAGGACGGCCGATCCGCACCCGCCACACCGTCGGTCCCGCCTCGAGCACCTCCCAGGTGAACCGACCCTCGTGCTCCGCTTCGAACTGGTAGCGAAGCGGCTTGGGGTCGTGGTCGTTCACGAGGACGAACGCCGTCCCCGTCCCGAGCGCACCGTAGGTGGCGAAGATCTTCTCGTGGCGCTGCGCGGGGGCAAGCGCCCGCACGTCGAGCACCGCCTCGCCGTCACCTGCCACCGGTGGCGCGATCGACGCCGGCCCTGCCGACAGGGTCACCGGCTCCGCGGTCACCGAGCGCACCAAACGGTGCAGCGCGGCGGTGACCCGCACGGCGAGCTCCGGTCGAACGACCCGCACCGCCACCCAGGCCTCGGCTGCCAGCCTGCATGCGGCATCGCCCCGATCGGCGTCGGCGAGCTGGCTCGCCGCACCAAGCACGAGGCGGAGCAAGGCCGCCTCTGCATCGGCGGTCGTCAGGTCCTCGGTCACCGGCGTCTCGTCCTGTGCTGCTTCGGTGAGGCGATGCATCTGGACGAGCAGTCCGGCCAGGTCGACCTCCGCGTCGGCAGCCAGCGGAGGAAGCACGAGCTCGTTCTCCTTGGCAACGTGCTCGGCGAAGAGCGCGCCGATCGCCTCGGCCTCGGCTGCCGCCGCGCTCGCGTCGTCGGCAGTCGCCAGCCGCTCGGCGAGCGAGACGAGCTTGCGGTGCTCGTCGACCATTCCGGCCACCGTCTCGGCGAGGTCAGCCTTGGCCGCGGCAGCCCGGTAGAGGGTGTGCTCCTCAGCCATGGCGTGGGGCAGGACCTCCTTCGCCAAGTACGCCACGAGCTCGGCCGCGGCCGCCCCGTCGTGGTCGTGCCGCTCGACGGCGGCGCGGAGGGAGGCGACGCGCCGTGCGACCCCGTCGGCGAGCGCGGCGTGGTGGGCCAGCATCGCCTCCAGGGCGCCGGTGTCGGTGTCGGTCGTCGTCATGGTGCACTCCTCTTCGCTCGAATGGCTCTCGCGAGACTGTATCTCCAGTCTATGCTAGAGGAAAGCGGGCAGGCCCCTCGGGCGGCGGCGGGACGAGCGGCGACCAGACGAGCGGCGACCAGACGACGGTGTGGTGGTCGACCCCGCAGAGCTGCGCGGCTGAGCGGTAGGACTTCGTGAGGTCGTAGGCCTCGGGTACTTCCATCACCTTTTCTTCGGGTTCCTCGGGCAATATGAAGGCATTCCTCCTTGGCTCGATGGGTCGTTGCCGAACCTCATCGATGCCAGGGAGGTACCCTCGAGTGGCGGATCTCGTGGGGAGATCCATGGCCGGTGATGGCGACCGACGTGGCCGCCCGTCGCCGTGCACTTCAGCGCCCGGGGCCACCGGGTGTTCCGGGATGTCGTCCCAGAAGGTGCCCGATCTGTGCCGCTTCTCGTCTCGCCACGTGAAGACGAACGGCATCGACACCGAGACCCTGGCCAAGCTCCCCCTCTTCGACCCAGCTGGTCTCCAACCTCGCGTCCCGCCCGGCCCCGACCGGGCCGCGCTCGAGCGTCGGATGCGGGCCTGGACCGCCTCACCCAGCAAGGCGCCCTCCACAAGCGGCGCATCATGGAGCTCGTGGCCAGGTCATGCCCATCAGCCCGCTCACCGGGGACCTCGGCGCCGCCGACCTGGCGGTGCTCGAGCGCTTCGCCGACCAGAACGTCCTCGCCAAGGTGGGTCTTCGCTTACTCAGCGGGCTGATCGCCAGAGCGTCGAACAACCACCAGGATGAGTCCCGGGCCGGGCAGTGGCTGGTGGCCGCGCACGATGCCTTCGACCTCCGCGCCGGCCACGACGCCGTCGCCTTCAGCGACCTTGCCGAGGAGGTGGCGACCGAGGTGCGGCTGCTGCGGGCTGTCCAGGCCGAGCTCGCCCACTATGGCGCAGCACGCGAGGAGGCCTACCGCTACGTCGACACGCCGGCGCTCGCCCGCGCCCTACCGGGCCTCAAGGAGGTGGGCGGCCCCGCCCTCGTTACCTGCATGAGTGAGCCAGGACGGTCCAGGACGGTGCGCTCGGAGCGGCAGCACACGGAGCCATCTTCCCCTCGCCGAATCCTGCGCGATGGCGAGCTGACCCGTCAAGGGGACGACCTCCGGTCCGGGGCGACTGCCCTCTTGACAGCGCGTCTTCCAAAGGGAACGCGTCTTCCAGTCTTCCAAAGGGAAAGGGAATCAGTCGACCGACTTGGACGGGGCCTCGATGGTGCCCCCGAGTGGGCAGGCTCCGGAGACGGCAGCGATCGCCGCGCCAGCAGGCTGAGTACCGCTGACAAGCTGGCGCTGCCTCGAGATCCGACCGAACGCTCGCCCCTGCCGAGCCCCGCTACCCCGCAGGGGCGAGCACTTTGCGTGCCCAGCAGTGCCATGACTCGGCGAGCTCGGCCACAGAGAGGAGCTCGGCTGCACGGTGGTGCTGGTCGTAGAAGATATGGGCGACGTCGACCGCCCGCAGCCCGTGCGCCGGACGGTCGACGACGTGGATCTCGTCACCGGCTTGGAGCGCCCCTTCGGTGAGGATCCGCAGGTAGACGCCATGGCGACGGGCCTCGGCGAAGCGTTCGGGGAACCGGTCGTCTCCCATGCGGATACCGAGCTTGTAGCAAGGGATGCGCGGCTGGGTGACCTGCAGGACCACGCTCCCGGTCTCCCAGCGCTCACCGACGACCGCGTCGGACAGGTCGAGGCCGCCCGTGGTCAGGTTCTCGCCCATGCTCCCCGGGCCGAGCTCGAGACCAAGCTGGCTGCTCCACCAGTAGAGGTCCTCTGCGGCATAGGCGTAGAGGGCCTTGTCGGCGCCGCCATGGACCTTGCGGTCAGCCTGCGCGTCGCCGACCAGGTTCACACCTCGGGCCCTGACCGGCCCTGCGACGGGTGCCTTCCAGATCGCCGAGCGCACCGTCCGGCCACGCCAGAGCGTCTCCGCTGGGCGACCCACGTTCACCGAGAGCACCAGCGCGGCGCCAGCCGCCGGAGGGGGGATCACCGTCACTCGTGCACATCTGGACGCTGGTAGCTGCCGACCGGAGACCGCAGGCCCACCGCGAAGCGGTTCCAACCGTTGATGGCGACCACTGCCAGGGTGAGCGCCACCACCTCCTCCTCGTCGAAGTGGTCCCGCACCTCGTCGAAGAGGTCGTCAGGAACGTCGGAGCCCGGCAGCAAGGTGAGCGCCTCGCACCAGGCGAGCGCCGCCCGCTCTCGATCCGAGTAGCACGGTGCTTCTCTCCAGGCGACGGCGAGATGCAGCCGCTGTAGATCGACGCCAAGCGCGGTGGCATCCTTGGTGTGCATATCGACGCAGTACCCGCAACCGTTCAGCTGCGAGGCCCGGAGCTTCACCAGCTCGAGCAGCTCCGGCTCGAGGGTGCAGGTCCCAACTGCCTTCTCCAACCCCGCCATGGCGCCGATGGCGGCGGGGAACACGTTGCGGTAGTCGATGCGCATCTTGCCTCCCTGCTGTCGAGCCAGGCTCTGCTGTCGAGCCAGGCTTTCTCACGCCGCTCCCACCACCGCCGGCGGCTGATCCTGGGACCTTCGAGCCGACGCATACTCTGCGCAGGTCTACTGCCCTTCGGGGTGTTCTTCTCCTCAAAGCTAGAACATCTGTCCTCGAGGATAGAGCGGCCTTCCCATCGTCCGTCCGACCGCCAGCCGGGTCGACGCAGCAATCTCGATCAGTGCCCTTCGGCGTCAGGCAGGGCCTCCCAGAGATCTGGCAGTTGACGAGCCAGACGCCGCAGCTCTTCTACGTGGAGCGCCGACAACGCGGCCAACCGGTCCTCTCCTTTCGGCGTCAGCTGCAGCCGGACCACCCGATGGTCATCGTCGCCGCTGGTCCGTCTCAGCAGCCCTTTCGCTTCGGCGCGATCCACGAAGCCCACGGTGCTGTGGCGGCACAGCAGCAGTCGGTCGGCGACGTCGGCGACCTTGGGTCCCCGGGGATCAACGTGCCCTCGGACCGCAAGCAGCAGTTGGTGCTGGGCGGGGGTCAGCCCGGCCGCTCTTGCCTGGGCCTCGCTCCGATGCTGGAACCGCCGAAAGCCAGCACGACGCACCAGTCACCGGCGAACGGCGCCGTCGGACAGTGTCCGCTGCGACGTCGGCAGTGGGCTCAGGGATCTCCCACGTCCTGCTGTCGCCACGATCGTCGAAGGCAGCGCCGGCGCGGTCGCCGACGCCGACGACCACCGGCACACCGGTCTGTCCTGCGACCACCATTTCCCGACAGATTAGTATCGTAAGGCGATGTACCTGCACGCGCAAAGCCCTGAGGTCAGCTTGGGCACGACTCGTCGCCGCTTGGCCGTGCTCGGGGGGATCGGCCTCGTTCTCGGTGGCGTCGGTGGCGTGGCTGCCGACGTGGTGGTGCACCTGGTGGGCCTCATCAGCAACCTGGCCCTCCTCCACCGCTTCGGCTGGCAGCTACCGGACCTTCGCCATTACCACCCCACGCCGGTGCTCCTGGCGGTGGCCGCCGGTGGTGCGCTGGTGGTGGTCGGCCTGGCTCGGTGGAGCCCGATCATCAAGGGCCACGGCATACCCGAATCGTTGGAGGCGATCTTGTTCCGAGACAGCCGGGTCATGCCTCGGGCAGCAGTTGCCAAGCCGATCTCGGCGGCAGTGGCGATGGGGACCGGTGGGCCTTTCGGAGCTGAGGGGCCCATCATCGTCACCGGGGCAGCGGTCGGCTCCCTCGTCGGTCAGCTGATACCGGTCAGCCCTGCGGAACGGAGGATCCTGCTCGCCACCGGTGCCGCAGCCGGCATGGCCGGTGTGTTCGCCACCCCGGTCGCTGCCGTGGTGCTCGCTTTCGAGCTGCTGTTGTTCGAACGCTCGCTGCGGTCTCTCGTGCCGCTGGTGTTGGCCACGTCGGTCGCCGCTGCGCTCCACGACGTCCTGATCGCACCCCGTCCGCTGTTCGCTGTCGTCCACCCGCTCATCTTCCACGTCGGCCAACTGCCGCTGTTCGCCATCCTCGGCCTCGCCGCCGGAGCGCTCGCCGTCGTGCTCAACCGCGGACTGTTCGCCGTCGAAGCCGGCTTTCGCCGCCTGCCCATCCCCGAGTGGGCACACCCCGTCGTCGGCGCACTCGGCTTCGGTGCGATCGGCCTGGCCGTGCCCGGCTCGCTGTCGGTCGGTTACTGGGCCATCACCGACGCCGTCAACGGCCGCTTCCTCCTCGGCGCGGCGGCAGTGCTCTTCGTCGGCAAGATGGTCTCGTGGTGGATCGGCCTCGGCTCCAACACCTCGGGCGGCACCCTGGCGCCGATGTTCCTCGTCGGGGCGACCATGGGGGAGATGGTCGGCATCGCCTTCGCCCATGCCTTCCCTGCCGCCCACATCCAGCCAGGCGCCTTCGCTCTCGTCGGCATGGGCGCGACGTTCGGAGTGGGCGCCAGGGCCCTGCTCACTGGGGTGGTGTTCGCCGCCGAGGTCACCGGTGGCTACGGCATGCTGGTGCCACTGCTGCTGGCCACCGGGGTGGCAGAGCTGGTGGCCGAGCTCGGTCTGGACGACCGGGTCATGACCGACAAACTGCGGCGGCGCGGCTTGCGCGTCGACTTCGACGCGCAGACCGACCCGCTGCGCATGCGGGTCGCCGCGCTCGTCATGCGGCCGGCCGGCGAGGACCTCGCCACTGCCAACCTCGCGACGGTGGACCGCTGGGCGTTCGTGTCCGAGGCTCTGTCACTGTTGCTCGAACCGGATATGCCGGCAGTGGCGGTGACCGACCACGCGCGGATCATCGGGACGATCACCCGAGCCGAGATCGAGGCCGAACTGCGTCGCCGCAGCGCCGACGAGCACGTCCAGCCACCCACGCTCGGACCATTGGCGCCACGGGCAGCTCATCGCGCCGCAGAAGCAGCCGCAGAAGGCGCGGACCGGCCCGAGCCACTCCGAGACAGGCTCGCCCCGCCGGAAGACGATCAAGACATGGAGCAGGGGGACGACGAGCTCACGTCCCCGCTCGAAGGGACCGACCTCGAAGTGGCGCACAGCGATGACCACATGAGCGGTAAACCCACAGAAGGCGGCACGCGATTGGGTGCCGGACCCGCGATGGTCAAGCCCTCTTGCGGGCCTCCCCCGGTCGCTCGGGAGGCCGACGACTCGTCATGCCCGGGCCCCTGAGAGTGAAGGTGCCTGCTGGACCCCAGCGTCGATTGGCTCGCTCGGGCGCTCGTCAGCCACGGCGTGGCGTGAGAGCGAGCCGGAAAGGAAGAGGAAGAGGCATGGAGGAAGCAGGGTTCTTTGGCATCGGTCACCTCGACCTGTCGGTCTCCGACGTCGAGGCGAGCGCTGCGTGGTACGCGAAGGTGCTCGGGCTGCGGCGCGTGCGGCGGGTGGACTTTTCCGAGCGCACCATGATCGTGCTGGGCCACGACGCCTCTGGTCTGGTGGTCGGGCTCAACCAGCATCAGGGGTTCCCCGGGGAGCCCTTCGACGAGCAGCGCGCCGGGCTCGACCATGTCGGCTTCGCCGTCGGCCGGCGCCAGGATCTCGACGCCTGGCAGGAACGTCTGGCGACGCTCGGCGTCGAGCACTCCCCGGTGGCGGACACCGAGGTGGGCTCGGCGCTCGTATTCAGGGACCCTGACCACATCCAGCTCGAGATGTGGTGGTCCAAGCCCTCTGTCGCTGAGCCAACGCTCGCCAGCCACGCAGAAGGCGTCGTCGAGCGCTCGAGCCCGCTTCGCGTGGACGAGACCGTGCAGCGCCTCGCCGACGCGGCCGCGGTAGCCGACGCCACGGTCTTCGCCACCATCGACCATGCTGCGGGCGCACGGTCCGTCGGCCTCGACATGCCCGAGACCCAGGTGCTGATCGTCGGCAACCCCGCCGTTGGGGCCCCGGCGATGCTCGCCGCTCCCGACCTCGCGCTCGAGCTCCCGACCCGGCTGCTCGTCCGCCAGGCATCCCCCGGTGACACGGGCAGTACCGTCGTCTTCTCCGACCCGACCGTCGTCGCCCGCCGCTACGGGCTCGGACCCGAGCAGGCCGCAGGGCTGGCCGCGATCGTGGGGCTTGTGGACCGTGCGCTCGGCGCAGCGTCCGATGGATAGGGAATGCCGGTGTTGCGGCAAAGAGGTGCAACGCACGGCCACGTCAAAGCGGTAACGCCATGACCTCCGCGCCGCTCGTGGCCGTGATCGGTGCCCGGCCGGCAGGGCTCGCCGCTGTCTGCCGGCTCCGAGATCAAGGCGGTGTCCACACCGTCCTCGTCGTCCCCCAAGGGCGGTCGGAGTACCTGCCCGACACGCTCGCCGTGGCCACCGGCGACGCCCGCGCCATCGAGCAAGGGGTCGTCGATGTCGTGATCTCGTCCCTGCCCTACCGTTGCCCCCCTGCACCCTACGGCCTGGCAATGCGGCTCGCCCGGCGCACTCGCCGGCTCGGGAAGCAGCTTCAGGTCCGCCTGGGCCCGATGGTCACGCCCACAGGTGGTCCGTTCCAGTTGCCCACGTAGATGACCGCTGCGGCGATGAAGAGCCCGAGGGCAATGTCGTTCAGCGCTGCGTGCGCGAGACCCACCAGCTTGGCCTGCGACCTTCGAGGGACGCCGAAGGCGAGGTCCACGAACCCCGGCAGGGCGGCGAGCACGGCTCCGCCCGCGCCGGCGATGCTCAGGGCGATCGCGAGGTTCAGCCAGAACTGATGGCCGTTTGCCGCGTAGACGGCGAAACCGACGAGGGCACCGGTATAGAAGGCGACCGGGAACGCCACCAGCATCGGATGGACCGGATGGCCGCCGATCTTGACTTTGCTGTACATGGCCCCCTCCCTCGTACGAGAGCCCGACACGTCGATCGTATGCCGGCTCGCCGGTCGCGTCCGGGGTAGGCCACTCATGTATTTCCACCCGACGGTAGACACCGCGTAAGGTGACAGTCAGCGAACCGTCGGCGATGCCGCCCGGCTGAACGGAGAGCGATGGCACGTGACGTCGAGCACACGACGGCAGTCCGCGACGGGCTCCTCGCCGACACGGGCCTCGTGCGTGCGGCACGCTACATCCAGCCGGGGGAGCCCTCGTCCGATGCCCGGGAGATCCACCGCCGCGGTGGCCGCCGGGCCGAGGAGTTCTACCGGGAACGCTGGCGCCACGACAAGATCGTGCGCTCCACCCACGGGGTGAACTGCACCGGGTCGTGCTCGTGGCAGGTCTACGTGAAAGACGGGATCATCACCTGGGAGACCCAGGCGGTCGACTATCCGTCGGTCGGCCCGGACTCGCCCGAGTACGAGCCCCGTGGCTGCCCGCGGGGAGCGTCGTTCTCCTGGTACACCTACTCTCCGGCCCGGGTGCGTTACCCGTATGTCAGAGGTGTGCTGCTCGAGGCGTTCCGGGCGGCCAAGGCCGCCAATGACGGGGACCCGGTCGCCGCCTGGGCCGAGGTCACCGGCAACCCCGAGACGGTCGCCAAGTACAAGTCGGCCCGGGGCCGGGGCGGCTTCGTCCGGGCCTCGTGGACCGAGGTGCTCGAGCTCGTCGCGGCCGCTCACGTCCACACGGTCGCCGCCTACGGCCCGGACCGCACGGCCGGGTTCACCGTGATCCCGGCCATGTCGATGGCCTCCTACGCGGCAGGCACCCGCTTCTACTCGCTTCTGGGCGGGACGATCCTCTCCTTCTACGACTGGTACGCGGACCTCCCACCCGCCTCCCCCCAGGTGTTCGGCGACCAGACCGACGTGCCCGAGTCTGCCGACTGGTGGAACGCCTCCTACCTGATCGTGTGGGGGACGAACCTCCCGATCACCCGCACCCCCGACGCCCACTTCATGACCGAGGCCCGCTACCGGGGCCAGAAGGTGGTCGTCGTCTCCCCCGACTACTCCGACCACACCAAGTTCGCCGACGACTGGCTCGCCGCCAACCCTGGGACCGACGGGGCGCTGGCCATGGCGATGGGCCACGTCATGCTCTCCGAGTTCTACCGGGATCGTCAGGTCCCGCGCTTCGAGTCCTACGCCCGCACCTACACCGACCTGCCGTTCCTCGTCACCTTGCGCGAGCGGGGCGACGCCTACGTGCCAGACCACTTCCTGACTGCCTCGGCACTCGGACGTGACAGCGGGGCGTCGGGCAACGGGGAGCAGGCCCATGACGAGCAGGCCCAGTGGAAGACCGTCGTGCTCGATGAGGCGACCGGCCGGCTCGTGGTGCCCAGCGGGTCGATCGGCTTTCGCTGGGGCGAGGAGGGGAAGGGCCGCTGGAACCTCGACCTCGGGGAGATCCGCCCGGCGCTCTCCTGCGACGGCCGTCCCGGCGCCGAGCCGGTCGCGGTCGACCTGCCCCGCTTCGACGTCGGCGACCAAGGGGGTGGAGTGCTTCGCCGTGGGGTGCCAGCGATCCGGGTCGGCGACCGGCTCGTGACGACGGTGTTCGACCTCGTGATGGCGCAGTATGGGGTCGCCCGTCCAGGCCTCCCAGGCGACTGGCCCTCGGGCTACGACGACGCCGGGGCCCCCTACACGCCGGCCTGGCAGGAGAAGATCACCTCGGTACCTGCGTCGGCGTGCGCGCGGGTGGCACGGGAGTTCGCCCGCAACGCCGAGGTGTCAGGGGGCCGGTCCATGATCGCCATGGGTGCTGGCACCAACCACTGGTTCCACTCCGACCAGATCTACCGGACGTTCCTCTCCCTGCTCATGCTGGGTGGGTGCGAAGGGGTGAACGGCGGCGGGTGGGCGCACTACGTCGGCCAAGAGAAGGTCCGCCCGCTCACCGGCTGGTTCACCCTGGCCTTCGCCCACGACTGGGTCCGCCCCACCCGGCACCAGCCCGCCACTCCGTACTGGTACCTGGCGACCGACCAGTGGCGCTACGAGGGCGCCCGTGCCGACGCGCTGTCCTCGCCACTCGGGGCGAGTCGCTTCTCAGGCAAGTCGATGGCGGACCTCTACGCGTATGCGGCTCGCCAAGGCTGGATCGCCTCCCACCCCGCGTTCGATCGCAATCCGCTCGACCTCGCCGACGAGGCCGCAGGCAAGCGCGTGGGGGACTACGTGGTGGGCGAGCTCCGAGCTGGGCGGCTGCATTTCGCGGCATCCGATCCCGACGATCCGGCGAACTTTCCCCGCGTCCTCACCGTGTGGCGCTCGAACCTGCTCGGATCCTCGGGAAAGGGTCACGAGTACTTCCTGCGCCACCTGCTGGGCGCGGATAACGCCGTGGCCGCCACCGAGTGCCCACCCGAGGCTCGGCCGGACGAGGTCGCATGGCGGCACGAGGCGCCGGAAGGCAAGCTCGACCTGCTGGTCAACATCGACTTCCGGATGGTCTCGACGGGCATCTACGCCGATGTGGTGCTACCGACCGCGACCTGGTACGAGAAGCACGACCTGTCCTCGACCGACATGCACCCCTTCGTGCACTCCTTCAACCCTGCGATCGCCCCTCCCTGGGAGGCGCGGAGCGACTTCGACATCTTCGGCGACCTCGCCACCGAGTTCTCCCGCCTGGCCGAAGGACGCCTCGGGGTGCGCCGCGATCTGCTGGCGGTCCCTCTCGGTCATGACACCCCCGACGAGTGCGCCCAGCCCGGCGGTCGGGCACTCGACTGGGCGGCAGGCGAGTGCGAGGCGATCCCAGGCAAGACCATGCCGCGTCTGGTCGTCGTGGAGCGCGACTACCCGCACCTGGCCGAGCGCTGGCGGGCACTCGGCCCGCTCATCGACGACGCTGGTGCCACCACCAAAGGGGTCACCCTCCCCGTCGGCACCGAGGTACCCTGGCTGGTATCGAGAAACGGGGCCACGCGCGGCGGGATCGCCGACGGCCGACCGCGCATCGATCGCGACGACCTGTTCTGCGAGGCCATCCTGGCGCTGTCGGGGACGACCAACGGCCGCCTTGCGGTGGCCGGTTTCGAGGCGCTCGAGGAGCGGACCGGGGTCGCCCTCGCCGACCTGGCCCACGAGCGGGCCGGGGACCGGATCACCTTCGCCGACACCGTCACCCAGCCCCGGGCAGTCATCTGCTCCCCGGAATGGTCGGGGGCGGAGTCCGAGCGTCGCCGCTACTCCCCCTTCACGGTCAACGTCGACCGCCTGAAGCCCTGGCACACCCTGACCGGCCGCCAGCACTTCTTCTTGGACCACGACTGGATGGCCGAGCTCGGCGAGATGTTGCCCACCTACCGCCCGGCGCTCGGCATCGCCGAGACCTTCGGCGACCAGCGCCGCGGCGACCCGGACCGCCCACAGCTCGTCGCCCGTTACCTCACTCCGCATTCCAAGTGGTCGATCCACTCGGAGTACCAGGACAACCTGCACATGCTCAACCTCTTCCGGGGAGGCCCGGTGATCTGGGTGAACGACCTCGACGCGGCTCGCATCGGCGTGGCCGACAACGACTGGATCGAGGCCTACAACCGCAACGGCGTGACCGTGGCCCGCGCCGCGGTCACCCACCGGGTGCCCTCCGGGACGGTCCTCATGTACCACGCCATCGACCGCCATCTCCAGATGCCGGTGTCGGAGACCTCGGGGTTGCACGGCGGGACCGACAACTCCCTCACCCGGGTGGTGATGAAGCCGTCACACATGATCGGCGGCTACGCCCAGCTGTCCGCCGGGTTCAACTACTACGGACCGACCGGCTCCCAACGTGACGAGCTGGCGGTGATCCGGCGGCGCTCCCAGGAGGTCGAGTTCTGATGGGCACCGCCCGATGAGGATCATGGCCCAGGTGTGCATGGTGATGAACCTCGACAAGTGCATCGGCTGCCACACGTGCTCGGTCACCTGCAAGCAGACCTGGACCAACCGGCCGGGCACCGAGTACGTCTACTTCAACAACGTCGAGACCAAGCCCGGCCTCGGCTACCCGGCCCGGTACGAAGACCAGGAGCAGTGGAAGGGCGGCTGGACGCTCGACAGGAAGGGCCGCCTCACGCTCAAGGCCGGGAGCCGGTTGAAGAAGCTGGCATCGATCTTCTACAACCCGGACCTGCCAACCATCGAGGACTACCACGAGCCCTACAGCTACGACTACGCCCACCTGATCACGGCACCCGCCGGCACCAGAGCCCCGTCGGTCTCCACCCGCTCGGCGCTGACGGGCAAGGAGATGAACCCCACCTGGGGGGCGAATTGGGAAGACGACCTCGCCGGCGCACCCGCCAGAGCGCTTCAGGACCCAAACATCGTGGCCCTCCCAGAAGACGCAGCCGAGAAGGTCAAGCTCGACTTCGAGTCGGTCTTCATGTTCTACCTGCCGCGCATCTGCGAGCACTGCCTGAACCCGTCGTGTGTCGCCTCATGCCCGTCAGGGGCGATGTACAAGCGGGAGGAGGACGGCATCGTCCTGGTCGACCAAGACCGCTGCCGGGGCTGGCGGTTCTGCGTGTCGGGATGTCCGTACAAGAAGGTGTACTTCAACCACCGCACCGGCAAGGCCGAGAAGTGCACCTTCTGCTTCCCTCGCATCGAAGCAGGGATGCCGACGATCTGCTCGGAGACCTGCGTCGGGCGGCTTCGCTACCTCGGGCTCGTGCTCTACGACGCCGACAAGGTGCTGGCCGCTGCGGCCGCCGGAGATGTCGGCGACCTCTACGAGGCACAGCTCGGGGTGTTCTTGGACCCTGACGACCCGGCGGTCGCCATCGAAGCGGAGCGCCAAGGGATCCCCCACGACTGGCTGGCGGCCGCTCGCCGTTCGCCGACCTACGCGCTGATCGCCCGCCACAAAGTCGCCCTGCCGCTCCATCCCGAGTACCGCACCATGCCCATGGTCTGGTACATCCCACCGCTCTCACCCGTCGCCGACGTCACCGTCGCGGCCGGCTACGACGACACCGATGCCGAGAACGTCTTCGCCGCCATCGACGCGCTGCGGATCCCGGTCGAGTACCTGGCCAACCTCTTCACCGCCGGCCGTGTCGGGCCGGTGCGTGACGCACTTCGCCGACTGGCCATGGTGCGGGCGGTCATGCGTGCCCATCAGCTCGGCCAACACCCCACCGTCGACCTGAGTGGGGTCGGGCTCAGCGAGGACGATGCCGAGGACCTGTTCCGCCTGCTCGCCATCGCCCGCTACGAGGACCGCTATGTGGTGCCCCCCGCCCATGCCGAGGACGCGGGGCGCCTCCTCGCCCAGCATGATCTCTCGGGCTGCTCGCTCGAGTCCGAAGGTGGTCCCGGCATGGGCGGGGACGGCCCCGGGCACGATGCCGTCCCCGGATTCCACCTCGTGCGCGAGGACACGGCCGACGCCTCGGTCGCCGGGCGCGATGCCCACGGCCGGCTCCACTTGCGGGTAGCCGAGCACCCGCCGCCCGGGTCGCTCGGCCCGGCTGGCGCAGGAGGGATCTGATGAGACGCCAAGTGTCAGCGGCCGTGTTCGGCTGCGCGTCGGTCATGCTCAGCTACCCCGACGAGCACTTCTCTGCGGACTTGGCCGCGGTGGGCAACGCGCTCGGGAGGATGCCCGACGGTCCAGTTCGCTCAGAGCTCACCGCCGTAGCTGGATGGCTGGCCGGAATGTCGGCACTGGAGGCGGCGGCAACGTATGTCGACACCTTCGATCTTCGGCGCGACGCCTGCCTCTACCTCACCTACTACCGCCACGGCGACACGCGGGAGCGGGGGCTGGCGCTCACCGCCCTCGTCGACGCCTTCCGGGCAGCGGGGTTCGCCGTCGCCCCCGGGGAGCTTCCCGACTACCTTCCCGCCCTCTTGGAGCTCGCGGCCGCCCACCTTGGCGGGGCCACCGTGCTCGCCGAGCATCGCATGGCCCTCGACGCCTTGCACCTCGCCCTCGTGAAGGCCGACAGCCCCTATGCCGGCGTCGTGGCAGCGGTGCGCGCCGCCCTGCCGGGGCCGACCCGTCTCGACCGCGAGGCGCTGCGACGGTACCGGGCAGAGGGCCCGCCGTCGGAGAAGGTGGGCCTCGAGCCGTTCGCCCCGCCCGAGCTTCTCGAAGAAGGCATCACGATGGGGGCCACCCGCAGATGAGCGGCATCACCGGCTTCCAGCTGTGGTGGTGGGTGATCCTGCCCTACCTGGCGCTCGCAACGTTCGTCATCGGCCACATCTGGCGCTACCGCTACGACCAGTTCGGCTGGACCAGCCGCTCCACCGAACTGCAGGAAAAGAAGCTGCTCAAGTGGGGGAGCCCCATTTTCCACTACGGCACCTTCGCGGCGATCGCCGGGCACATCATCGGCATCTTGATCCCCGAGCGCTGGACGGCGGCGATCGGTATCCCCGAGGCCGCCTACCGCTGGTTCTCTGCCGGGGCGGGGACCCTCGCCGCGGTGCTCATCATCATCGGCGTCGCCATCTTGGCCGGGAGGCGCCTGTTCGTCGCCCGGGTGCGGGCCACTACCAGCCCCGTCGACTGGGTGGCGCTCATCCTGCTCGCCATCGTGATCGTCATGGGCATCGCCGAGACGATCGGCGTCGGCCTCCTCGGCGGCGGCTACAACTACCGCCAGAGCGTGGCGCTGTGGTTCAGGGGGCTCTTCGCCGGCAATCCCGACGTCCGCGCCATCGCCCATGCCCCGTTCCTCTACCAGCTGCACGCCACCGCGGCCTGGGCGGTCATCGCGGTGTGGCCGTTCAGCCGGCTCGTGCACGCCTGGAGCGCCCCGGTGTGGTACCTGTGGCGACCATTCGTCGTCTACCGCAGCCGCAAGGCGACGCGTCCCAACGAGCCGGGTACCAGCGGCCGGCGCTGGCGGCGGATCGGCGTCCACTATTGAGTGCCTGCCCGGACCACGAGCGGCATCGGGAAAGCGGACCCAGGCCGAGGGGGCAGAGGTGAGCTGGGCTCGGGAGTTCCCTGGCGGTGAGCCCGCCGCTGGACGCGACGCCTCCCGCACGCACGCACAGGGTACCGACGAACCTCGACTTCCCACAGATCGGGTCCAGCCGCTGCCGCTGCCCGACGGGCTGGTGCGCCGGGCGATCGCCACGCTCGACCCCGGCTACTTCGCCTGGGTGATGGCGACGGGCATCGTCTCGATCGGGACCGACCTGCTCGGCGACCACCTGCTCTCGGAGGTCGTCCTCGGGGTGACGGTGGCAGCCTTCGTCGGCCTCGTCCTTGCCTACGCGGCGCGCCTCTTGTGGTTCGGGTCCTTCGTCCGCCAGAGCGCGGCCGATCCGACCACCGCGATGGCCTACTTCACCGTGGTCGCCGGCACCGACGTGCTGGCCGTTCGCCTCGTCTTGGCCGGTCACCCCCTGGTCGCCTTCTCCCTCGGCGTCGGCGCAGCCGCAGTCTGGGTGGGGCTTACCTACGCGCTGCCCTGGTCGATCGTCGCCGCCGCCCGCCGGCCGGTCCTCGGTGAGATCAACGGCACCTGGCTGGTGTGGGTCGTCGCCACCCAGTCCCTGTCCATCGTGACCGCAGCCGTCGCCCCGACCGCCCCGGGGACGTGGCTGCGCGCTGAGCTGCCGCCCATAGCCGTGTGCCTGTGGGGGCTCGGCGTCATGCTCTACCTCGTCCTCATCGTGATCATCTTCCTCCGGCTTCTCGTGATCGCGGTCACCCCCGCCGAGATGGGGCCGGCCTACTGGATCGCAATGGGGGCGACCGCCATCAGCGTGCGAGCGGCGGCGGGCATCCTCGCCCTCCACGGCCCCCACGCGACGACCCTCGTGGCGGCGATGCGACCCTTCGTCGTCGGCCTTTCGGTCGTGCTGTGGGCCTTCGGCACCTGGTGGATCCCCCTGCTCGTGCTCCTCGGCATCTGGCGCTACGTGCTGCGCGGCTACCCACGCAGCTACGAACCGAGGCTGTGGAACGTGGTGTTCCCCCTCGGCATGTACACCGTCGCCTCCTTCAGCCTCGGGCACCTACCCGGCCTCGGGTTCATGGCATCGGTCGCCCGGATCTGGGTCTGGGTGGGTGTCGCGGCATGGGTCGCCGTGCTCTGCTTGATGGGCGGCGCGTTGTCACGGGCACTCTTCGAACGTCGTCACCCGGAGAGGAGAACGCTCGCATGACGAAGAAGAGCGCGGCCGCCCACTGCGGTCCCGTGCTGAGGAAGGAGGCGGTCGATCATGACCGAGGAACGCCCACCGCTGCCCCCCTTCACGAGGGAGACCGCGCTGCAGAAGGTGCAGGGCGCGGAGGACGCCTGGAACAGCTGCGACCCTGAGCGGGTCGCTCTCGCCTACAGCGAGGATTCCGTCTGGCGCAACCGTGACACCTTCGTCACCGGCAGAGCAGAGATCGTCGAGTTCCTCCGGCAGAAGTGGGAACGCGAGCTCGACTACGCACTGCGAAAGGACCTGTGGGCCATCGAGGGCAACCGGATCGCGGTGCGCTTCCAGTACGAGAGCCACGACCCGAGCGGGCAGTGGTGGCGCAGCTACGGCAACGAGCTGTGGGAGTTCGACGAGCACGGGCTGATGCGCCGGCGCGAGGCCAGTATCAACGACGTCCGCATCGACGAGTCCGAGCGGCGGATCTTCGGCTCTCGGCCACCCGAGGAGCGTGGACGGGAGAACCCGCTGCGTTGACGACCGGATCCGGCCTCGACGCGTCCACGGGACCTCGGCAGCCGCAGTGGTCAGACGACGATGGTGACACAGCACCGCTCGGGGTCAGGATCGAGCCGCACGGCATCTGGTAGGAGCCCCGCCTCCTCGGCGACGCCGGAGAGCAGTTCATGGTTCATGTGGCACACGAGGTCGCGGTGCCCCTCCGCCAAGACGTGGAACGGGCAATTGGCCATGGTGACGACACCTCCCGACACGCGTGGCTCGTAGCCGTTGCGGGCGAGCACGTCGCCCAGCCGCTCGACCAGCTGCGGTCGGGCGCCGCCATCTGAGGCGTTCGACGTCGAGCGGAGCTCGCGACCGACGTCGTGGCCGTGCGCCCGGGCGACGTCAGCGAGCATGCCCTTGACATCGCCAGCCCCCTCGCCTGCACGCTCGCCAGCCTGCTCGAGTGCCCGAGCCAGAAGCTCGGCGGCGAGGTCGTAGTGGCGCTCGGGCACGCTGACGTTGATCTCGCCCGACGTCCGGCGGTACCACTTGGCCGGCCGACCCGCCCCTGGGCCCCCTCGTCCGGGAGGGCGACGAAATCGGGTCTCGAGCAGGCCGGCATCCACCAGCTTGTCGAGGTGAAAGGCAGCGACCGAGCGCGCCACGCCGAGGGCGGAGGCGACACCGTCTCGGCTCATCTCGCCACCTTCTGCGGCAACGTGCTCGTAGACCCGCCGTCGAAGCGGTTCGCTCAGCACCGCCAGTGAGAACAGCGGGTCGTGCTCGTGTCCCATAACCCTATTCTAAAACAGATCTGAGTTGGCGGAATCGTGATGCAAGGTCTAAGATGGATATCAGTCGTTGTTAGAGAGAGGAGACGTCGATGGCCGTCACCGCGGCCCATCATCACCAAGGCACGCACACCCTGCGGCTCCTGGCTTCCCGCACTTCCTGCGCGTGACTCCCCAGAGCTTCATGTACGGCGTCGGTGTCATCGAGATCGTGGCCGGTCTCGGCGTCCTGGTCCTTCCGCGCATCGCCCCCTACGTCGTGGCAGGGTGGCTCGGCGGGATCATCACCAATGAGATCATCCTGAGCATCGCCCGCAACGGCGACGGTGGCCACGTCTTCTGGGACATCGCGCTGCGCGACTTCGGCCTGATCGTCGCTGCGGTCGCCCTCGCACGGCTGGCGGCCAGGTACGCCCCACGGCGCCTGTTCGCGGCCAAGCCCAGCCAAGGAGCCCTCGACTCGAGCGTCCAAGAAGCGCCACGGACGAGAGAGAAGAGAAAGGACCGTACGGAGCGTGAACTCCTCTTACCGTACCGACCCCGCACCCGAGCACCCCGCCCGCGGCCAGCTGCTCGATCCTCGAGATCCCGACATCTCGCCGCCACCACGCCTCGGGGCAACGCACGAGCCTGGGATCTCGACGAGGACCGTTGTCCAGGCAGGGCCTCGGAAGGACTCGTGGTCGGGCCCGACACCAGGTGCCAGAACGAACGGCCACGCTTCGGCGCCGAACAGCGACGCCCTGCGCGAGGTCGCAGGCACGCTGCCACCGCGCCACGCCGTCGTCACCACGCCACGCAAGGAGCTGCCGACCAACCCTGAGATCGATCTCGCCCGGGCAGCCCGCGCGGTGTCCGACCTGCTCGACGCGCTCAGGGTCGACCGGAACGGCGAAGGCCTCGCCGACACTCCTTGCCGCGTTGCCCGTGGCTATGCCGAGCTGCTCACCCCCGAGCCCTTCGAGGCCACCACCTTCGCCAACGACGAGGGCTACGACGAGCTCGTGGTGGCGAGGTCGATCCCGTTCTCCTCGCTCTGCGAACACCACTTGCTGCCCTTCACCGGCGTCGCACACGTCGGCTACGTGCCCGCGGCTCGGCTCCTCGGTCTCTCCAAGCTGGCGAGGGTGGTCGCCCACTTCTCCCACCGCCTCCAGGTCCAAGAGCGCCTCACCACCCAGGTCGCTCGCTGGCTGGAAGAGATCCTCCGTCCCAAAGGTGTTGGCGTGATCCTCGAAGCAGAGCACGCCTGCATGTCGCTGCGCGGCGTGCGTACCGCGGGCTCGGTGACCCTCACCTCGGCCCTCGCCGGCCTGGTGCGCGACGACCAGCGGACCCGCGCCGAGTTCTTCTCCGTCGTCGGTTGCCGCCCATGACCCCGACCGTGCCTGCCGTGCTCGAAGGCCCGCGACGCTTCTGCCACCGCGAGTTCTCGGCTGAGACACTTGTGTCGGCGAAGAAGACCACGACGGTGTCGGTGTGCCTCCCGGCTCGCGACGAAGCGACCACCATCGGTCCCATCATCGAGACCATCAAGGCGGATCTGGCCGAGAAGGTCCACCTCGTCGACGAGATCATCGTCGTGGACGACCGCTCCGCCGACGCCACCGCCGCGGCGACCATCGCCGCCGGTGTCATCGCCGCCGGTGTCATCGCCGCCGGTGTCATCGCCGCCGGTGTCATCGCCGCCGGTGTCATCTTGGAGCGCGCCGGCATCGACACCGACGTGCCGACCGCGAAAGAGCCGACCGCGAAAGAGCCGACCGCGAAGGAGACAGCCTTGGCATCCCGGTACTGGGCGAGCCCAGAGCACGGAAGAGTCGAGTGCCGGCCGTGCGTGGACCCGAGCGAGGTTGAACAGGAGGAACAGGAGGAATAGGAGGAACCATGCCAGAGCTCACGCAGACCTTCGTGATCGTCGGCGCGAGTCTCGCCGGCGCAAAGGCGGCCGAGACCCTGCGAGCCGAAGGCTTCGACGGCCGGGTCGTGCTCGTCGGGGACGAGCGACGGCGCCCCTATGAACGCCCTCCCCTCTCCAAGGAGTACCTGCGCGCCGAAAAGGACTTCGACGCCGCCGCGGTCCATCCCGCCGGCTTCTACGACGAGCACGACATCGAGCTGCACACCTCGACCGTGGTCAGCGCGATCGACCCGAGGGACAGGTCGGTGACCCTGTCATCGGGAGAGCGGGTCGCCTACGACCGGCTGCTACTGGCCACCGGCGCCGCCCCGCGGCGCCTGTCGGTCGAAGGCGGCGACCTCGAAGGCGTGCACTACCTGCGCGGGGTCGAGGACGCCGACGCGCTCCGCCGGTCGCTCATCCCCTCGGCGCAGGTGGTGGTGATCGGGGCGGGATGGATCGGCGCAGAAGTCGCCGCCTCCGCCCGCCAGCTCGGCGCCTCCGTCTCGATGGTAGAGCTGGCCACGGTGCCGCTCGAGCGTGTCCTCGGACCCGAAGTTGGCGCCGTCTACCGTGACCTGCACGCCAGTCACGGCGTCGACCTGCACTTCGGCGTCGGCGTCGAGGCCATCATCGGATCCAAGACCGCAGAGGCGGTGCGGCTCTCCGATGGCACCGTGCTACCGGCCGCGGTCGTCGTCATCGGGATCGGAGTGGTGCCGAGGGCCGAGCTCGCAGAGGCAGCCGGCCTGGCGGTCGACAACGGCGTCGTGGTCGACGAGCACCTCGCGACGAACGCACCGGGCGTCTTCGCCGCGGGTGACGTCGCCAACGCCTTTCATCCCCGCTACGGCTGCCGAATCCGCCTCGAGCACTGGTCGGCCGCGCTCAACCAGGGCCCTGTCGCGGCCCGCTCCATGCTCGGCCACGACGTCGTCTACGACCGCATCCCGTACTTCTTCTCCGACCAGTACGACCTCGGCATGGAGTACCGCGGCTGGGCCCCAAACTTCGACCAGGTGGTCCTGCGCGGCAACCCCGCCGATGGGGCGTTCCTCTCGTTCTGGCTCCGCCACGGCCGGGTGGCGGCGGCGATGAACGCCAACGTCTGGGACACAGGAGACGCCATCGAGGCGTTGCTCCGTGTCGACCGGCCGATCGACACGGCCCTCCTCGCCGATCCCGAGGTCGACCTCGCCCGCCTCACCGATCCACTGGCGGGCTAAGAGTCGACACCGCCCGTCTCCTCAGCGCTCAGCCGGATCTCCGTCCGCGCCGCCAGGATGCTCGAAGCGGCAACCTGCGCGATGCCCCTCGGTCTCGACCGCACCGCAATCGGGGCAGACGAGGTGCGCCCAGCACGCTGGATCCCCGCCGTCGGCTCGTTCCGTTGCTTCAGGTTCCATCGGAGCCTCCTCCCTGCATCACCTGCTGACCGCGGCGAGCAGGATCGAGATCACCATCGGGCCGAAAGGCGACCCAATGAGTCGACAATACAGTTCGCCAGGACATATACTGGTCATAGCTAGAAAATCGACTCGAGGCAGACGCGTGGCAATCCAGCTGGGCGACCCTGCCCCCGACGTCACCGCCGAGACGACCGAGGGACACCGCAGCCTGCACGAGTACCTGGGCGACAGTTGGGGGCTGCATTTCTCCATCCGGCCGACTTCACGCCGGAGTGCTCCACCGAGCTCGGCGAGTTCGCCCGGCGCAAAGGCGACGTCGCCAAGCGCAACGTCAAGCTCATCGGGGTGAGCGTTGACCCTGTGGACTCCCACCGGCGCTGGTCCGACGACACTGCCGAGACCCAGGGAACCTGGCTCCGCTATCCGCTCGTCGGCGACGAAGTCCGCACCGTCGCCAACCTCTACGGGATGATCCACCCCAACGCGATCGAGACTGTCCCCGTCCGCACCGTGTTCGGGATCGGCCGGCCAACGTCGGCCGCAGCGTGGACGAGGCTTCCGATCCTTGAAGCCGTCCCGGCGTCTCATCCCGCAGCCCGACAAGTCGCAGCATCGGCACCAGTCCGCCGCGGCAGACGCTTGCTGCCCGGCCGCAGCTGCTCATCGTGGTCGAGGCTCGTCGCCGAGCAGCGCATCGAGCCGTTCGGCCAGCAAGGACACGGCACCTTCACCGAGATCCCGGACCACCTTCGCCGCCGGGAGGGACTGACGAACGAGACCTACGCCGTGGCCGGCATAGATGTAGGCGGTGTCGAAGTCGCCGGCGTCGCGTGCTTCCGCGAGCTGGCGCCGTGCGCCAGCGTCGGCGGCCAGCGCTGCTTCGCGGCCGTGCCAGGTGTCGGTGAAGCGGTTGCGCAGGGCTCGACCAGCGAATTGCTCGGGCCAGCCGATGCCCTGAGCGATGTCGAACACCCGGGTCAGGATCGTGTCGGTCTCACCCGACGCAAGCACCTTGGCACGAGCCCGAGCAGAACTTGCCGTCTCCGGGCAGGCAAGCAGACACGTGCCGACCCAGGCACCCGCTGCTCCCGCTGCAAGCACTCCGGCGAGACCGCGCGCCGTCGCGATCCCCCCGGCGGCCACGACCGGCACGTCGACCGCGTCGAGCACGATCTGGAGGAGTGGCAGCGTGCCCACCGTCCCAGTGTGGCCACCGGCGTCGGTCCCCTGTGCGACGACGATGTCGACGCCCGCCTCTGCAGCAGCGACCGCCCCTGCTCTGTCCTGGACCTGGGACGCCACCAGGATGCCGGCGGCGTGCAGCACCTCGACGTAGGGGCCAGGAGAGCCGAAGGAGACCGACACGAGCGACGGGCGGGCCGCCACCGCCTCATCGAGCAGCTCGGGGCGCTCGTCGAGAGCCCACGCCATGAGGCCGATCCCGAAGGGAAGACGGCCACCAGCGCTCGCCACCGTCGCCTCCTGGGCGATGAGCTCAGCTCGGTCCGCGCTCCCGACACCGATCATGCCGAGCCCGCCGCCTTCGGTGACGGCCCGCGCGAGCGTTCCGTGGGCAACACCTGCCATCGGCGCCCCGAGGATCGGCAGCGCCACGCCGAGACGCTCAGTCAGTGCGGTGCACAACCTCATCTTTCAATCGTGCCGGGTCGGTGTCGTACCGGCTCGGATCGAAGCAGGCGATTGCTACGCGCCAAGGCTCGAAGCGGTCGGTGCGAGCCGCAGGAGATCAAGAGCGGGCACCAGCCAACGCGCCGCGGCGCCGGATGGTGAGACGGCATCCGGCTCGGTGCGGATCCTTGGCCATCAGCCCCTCGATGTCGAGACCGCCGAGACCCTCGGCCAACCCCTCGACCACGCCGAGGTGCAGCTGGCACACCGTGTCGGGATCCGACCCCGCCACATCGACAAACGGGCATCGCCCCAGCACGAACTCGACCTTGCGGCCCCGCTCCACCCGCGTAGGCCTGAACCCCCGCCGTTCGATCTCGCCCTCGAGGAGCTGAACGCTCTCGCCGCTTCCGGCCAGCTCCGCCCCCCGGCGATGTCCCTCCTGGCGCCCGACCTGGCGCGGCTCGAGGTGTCGGCGCACCGCGTCGGACAGCAGACCGGCCAGCCAGGCATACGCGCCCGGGGTTCCCCAACGCCCTGCCGCCTCGGGCGCGAGCCGGTAGAGCAGACGCGGCCGACCCGGTCGAGAGCGCTGCTCGACCTCCTCTACGACCAAGCCGGCGTCCTTCAACACCGCAAGGTGCTGACGCACCGCATTGTGGTTCAGCGCGACGAAGTCGGTGAGCTCCGCCACCCCGACCGGGCCAGAAGCCTCAGCGATGTAGCGGAACAGGCGGTGACGGGTCGGATCACCAAGCGCCCGCGCCTCTTGCTGCAACTCGTCTTCTAGCATTTCGCGCCTTCCCACAGTCGATCTTCTAGTCTACACCAGAACAACGAGCGTCGCGGGGACCGGATGCCCACTCGCCTGCAACCCTCTCCGCGCGCCCGCCATCGCGGCCGTGTTGGCCTCGCGGCGGAATTCACCCCCGCGGCGCTGTGGCTCAACCATGGCGCTGCTCACCCCTCCTGCGATGCCACCTCGGGCTCGCAGCCCAAGAAACCCACGTGGTCTTCGACTCGTAACGCTTCACCCTGGCAAGGACCGTCGGACCTGTCCCCCCAGGACCCGAGAGGTCCAGCCGGTACCAGGAGCAGTCGAGGCACGGCTCGACTCGACGGAGATAGAGGTCGCTGCAGCCTGACTGCGCGGCCAGGCGCCGAAGGGAGGTGGTGCCGTCTCGCACCTCGAGCCAGATGCGCGTGTTGCAAGAGCACAACGCCTCGACCGAATGGTGATCCTCGGTCACCACGACCTGGATACCGAGCTCGCCGAATACGTCGAGCACAACTCCCGCGGTCCCCATCGATCTCTCCGCCAACGTGCGCCTAGGCGCCATCGGAAAGCGCTTCACTACGGCAGCTCATCGGCAACGGCAACCCGACCGGGCACGGCATCGAACACCAGGCCGTCGCTCAGGCTCTCCTGCGACCCTGGCCTTCAGATCCGCTGCGGGCACCAGATCGATCGGGGCGCCGAGGAGCGCTGCGAGCTCGCTCTGGCAGTCGCCCAGCTCGAACAACCCCACGCCGGGAGCGACGTCGACGAACAGGGCACGTCGCTGTCGGCCGCGTTCTCGCCGCGGGCGACACCACGAAATGCGTGGACGTTGCCCAGTCCGTGAGCTGCGGTGATCTGGCGAACCTGGCGACGGTGGCGCCTGACCGCTGTAGCAAGCAGATTGCCGCATAGGCATCGACGGAGGCGGACATCCACGGATCCCGTCGCAGCGGTCCCACCGGGGCACACCGAGGAGCACGAGCTCGCAACGCGTGGACACCCCAACAGGTCGGAGAAGGTCAGCGATCACCGCTGCCAAACCACTGGTCTCGCCAGGGGAAGAGATAGCAGTCGGTCACGGCGTTGAGCACCCGACGGGCATCCCGGAAGTGCTCCGACATATACCCAGCGACCGCCAAGGTTTCGGTCACTGGGTGTCCGGCAGCCTTGGCAGCGGCGACCGCGGCGGCATACCAGCGGGCCCCGAGCGTCTCCAGGAGCTCGAAGGGTCCGAGCTCGGCCACCCGATCGTCCCGAACGCCGGAAAGACGCAGCAGCCGCTCCGTTGCGGCGCCGCGGCCGAGGGTAGGGGGGTGATCAGGGAAGACTCCGAGGAGGAACAACGCAAGGTCACCCAGCCGGCGATAGATCCCCGGGCGCTCACTCGCCTGTACGACCTCGAGCAGCTCTGCGAGGCGCCCCGGTTCGAGCTCGCTGAACCGCCGCCGGCGCCATCCCCGACGCGTCCGGGTCCAGGTGACCCCGCTGCTCACCCGCGTGTACGACGCCAGCAGCTCCACGAGAAAGTACCGGCGCTCCGGATCGGCGACCAGCGTGCGCAACGAAGCGACGTCGAACACGGGGATCCGTGCACGTGGCGCCCAGCGCTCTTCGACGAACGTCGCCGTGTCCAGGCGCGCCGCGGTCCGGTGCACTGCCGTCGCGAACGCCAGGAACGGCGAGATCCCAATCGCCACCATGACCCGGTCGCCGTGCTCGAAGACGGCTTCCTCGGTGGCGGGCGACCCGAGCGCGACCTCCACCGGGACATCAGCTCCGACCGCGCTGCGCAGCAGCCTTCGATCGGCTTCGCTCAGGTGCTCGAGATAGAGCAGCTCGACGTCCACCATGTCCGCCGAAGAGCGTAGAGCGCGCTCAGCTCCGCCGATGCCGGATGACTTCGGCCCGCGCCTCGAATAAGGCGGCTGCGACGGCGCGCCCAATGGCCGCATAGGGCACCGCCACCGCGTCGCGACCGCCTGGGGGTACGTCGAGCACTGCAACGCCGACCGCCCCCGCCGCTCTCTCAGCCAACGTACGCCGTTCGCCGTTCGCCGTCCGCCGTCCGCGCTCGACACGCCTCAGGCGCTCATCGGTGACGTCGACCCCGCCATGCTACGGAGCGCCGCTCGCCTGGGCGACCTCGTCCACGAGGGCCGGCTGCTGGCTCGAGCTGCCCGGACGGGCTCTCGGCACCCACAGGTTCGTTTTGCAAAGCTGGTCGCATGGAGCCAGAGATTGCCCGCCCGGTGGTCACCGTCTTCCGGTCCCGGCTGCGCCGAGACGCCGAGGCCAACGGCTACGCAGAGCTCGCCACGCGCATGGCAGATCGCGCCCGAGCGATGCCGGGCTTCATCGACTTCAAGACCTTCACAGCTCCAGACGGTGAGCGAGTCTCGGTGATCGTGTTCGACACCATCGCCCACCAGCGCGCCTGGCGTGACGACGCCGAGCATCGCGCCGCACAGCAACGAGGCCGAGATGCCTTCTACAGCGAGTACACGATCTCGGTCTGCCAGGAGCTCGGCCGGCGAAGCTTCCAGGCCGAGCGCACGCCGTGATGCGGGTGTTCCTCGCCGGGGCGACCGGGGTCATCGGCATCCGGCTCATGCCGCGGCTCGTGAGTGCAGGCCACGAGGTAGCAGGCATGACCCGCTCGCACGACAAGACTGCCCTGATCGGGGCCTTTGGAGCACACCCTGTCGTCTGCGACGTCTTCGACGCCGCAGCGCTCCTCGACGCGGTCAGTGCCTTCAGCCCGGACCTCGTCATCCACCAGCTCACCGATCTGCCCGACGAGCGCGAGGAGATCGCCGGCTACGCCGAGCGCAACAACCGGATCCGCACCGAAGGGACGCGCAATCTCCTGTCCGCCGCAGCTGCAGCTGGTGCAGGTCACCTCCTCGCCCAGAGCATCGCCTGGGCGCCACCGGGGAGCGGCCAAGCCGTGGCCGAGCACGAACGTCTCGTCCTCGAGGCCGGCGGTGCCGTCGTTCGCTACGGCCAGCTCTACGGCCCTGGGACCTACTATCCCGACGACCCCCCTCCGCCGCCTCGGATCCACGTCGACGACGCCGCCCGACGCACCATGGCGCTCCTCGTCGCGCCGAGCGGGATCACGGTGCTCTGCGACGAGGACGACGGGTGAACGACCTCGCCACCTGCGCAGAGCAGCCGCGAACCGGGCGCTTCGCAGACACGCCGCTCGTGCTCGGAGACGTCTGGACCGCCGCTTGGATCGAGCGGTCGCGGCTGGCGGCCACCCGGTGATCGCCACCTCGTTCCCTGGGATCGCGGCCTGCCTCCGCCGGCAGATGCACGCCGACGACGCCTTCACGACACTTCGTCGCGTCGCCGGTGCTGTCTCGGTCTCCCCCAGCGCGGACACACAAGCCGGCTACGGCCTCCCTGCCGACCAGATCGTCGAACGCCCCCTCGAAGCAATCACAGCCGGTTGCAACCTCGAAGACAGCGATCACTACACCGACGCGCATTGGCGGACGCCGGCCGCCAAGCCGAGCCGATCCACGCGCCCTGCGAGACGACAAGAGACGCGGGTGCGGCCCTCGCGGTCAACCGGCAGCGCGCTGAGTGCTGATACCAAGAAGTGACCCGCTGGTCACCGAGCCTGCGTACGGCGGCGCCATGGCGGCCGTCTGCCGTTTCTGAACTCGCGAACCACTCGAAGGGCCTGCCACGCGATGGCCTCTTGACCGTGTCGGGCTCCCGACGCTGTCGACCGCCACGTCGTCGTCGTCGCTATGGGCGGTTGGGCTGATGCCATCGTCACGGCAAACGTCGGCGACTATACGGGTACTACCTGGCCAGAGAGACGTAGCTACCACCGATGCGAACACCAGCCTACCTGAGCACAATCATGTCGCTCACTGTGCGTTCGGGGTTTCCGGCACCCACACGCTGAATCGGTCGGTGGCATGTGCATACACGCTGCGCATTTACGGCTGCTCGAAACCCTTCGGTGGGAGACTGAGCCCAGATACACGGCCTGTTCCCAGTTCGATCGACTACACCGCTCTGGCACCTGTGCCGACCATTCGCAAGCACCTGGTAACTCGATCGGAGATGAGATCGACGAGCTGGTCTGGCAGCGGACGCTCCAGTGCGCGAACCTCGGGCGTCTTCGCGGCATCTGTGAACGCGTCGGCGATCGTCATACCGATCTCCTGAACCCGTGATCCGAGACGGTGGGGATCGACTCCGAGATCCTTCGCCGCCGCCGGCCACGGGTTACGTTCCGGGAAAACCCGGTAATCCCCGCCGACCTTCATGGCAAGGCGCAGCTTCTTCTCATGGGTCCCGTAGGGCAGCGCGGACGCGACGTCGTACATCGGCGCCAGCCGGACCTGGTTGTCGGCGAGCAGGACAGAGTAATTCTTGGCGTGAGCGTCCGTTCCAGCAACAAACCAATTCCAGATGAGAGCGTCGGCGAATCGCCACACCGCGTCGTCGGCGACCCGAGGAGGCATAGCGCGCCGGAAGAGGCCGGCGATGTCGCGTGGGGACGGGCCACCTTCGTGCTGATATTTGCGAGTCGGCGGCACACCGAGCGCCTGGCACAAATCCTCTTGGTGCACCCGAAGGATCCGATCGCCGCGTGCGATACGGTCGTAGCGGTCGACGACGACGGCGGACTCGTCACCGAAGCGCCCCACCGTCGTGCGGACTACGAGTAGGCCGGCCCGACGCGCCGCATCGAGGCAGAGGTGCTCGTTGAGGTCGTGATCGTCGAACCCCGACACCGCAGGCTTGAGGATGTGCGTCGTCGGAAGCGATCCTGAGGGAACACCCCACTTTCCGTCTCTCTGCAAGAGGGCCGTCTTGGCCTGCGCACCGGCAAGACTGAATTGGCCCATGAACGATCGGCCCAGCCACGACGTGGAGTCCTCGCGGAGGTCCCGTAGGCGTTCTGCGACTCCTCCGTCGGTCAGCCAGGTGACATCACCCGGTCGGTTGAGGATCCGGTCCACGTCGTCCGGCCGCGCGAACCGGACGGCCCCGGCACAGTCCTCGCCGATCGGTGACCCCAACAATGCGAAGGGCGACGAGGCCGAGACGTGGAACTGACGGCCCCAGCGCGTGAGAACGCCATCGTTGTCGGGGAGCAGGCCCCAGAGCCACGGGGTCACGACGTTGTCGGGATGGGACTTCACCTGGGTCGGCATGGACAACGACAGGGGCGTTGGCTCGGACCGGCGGCGGTAGTCGTCGTCGTAGTCGAACCGCAGCCGCCCTTGCGGCAGCCGGGTCAGCGTCCCAGCGATGGCGTCTCCGAGCATGACGACCAGGACATCGGTCATCGGTCGCGGTACTCCTGCAGGAGGTCATCCAGATCGACGGGCCCCGATGCGGGGACATCCCGACCGGGGCCACCCTCGGCGAGGTCGAGGCGTAGTCCGAGGGCGTCGAGGACGCGGAGCACGTGAGCAAGCTCGACGGTGGGCTTGCCACCCTCGAAGTAGTTGATCCAGTCGCGCGACACGCCGGCTCGCGAGGCCAGATCGCCCTGACTGAGGCCCAGGGCCAGGCGCCGGCCCCTCACGGCGGCGGCCACGTCCTGCACGGAGTTGAGCTTCATCGGCCCCACCTGTCGACGATCGTCAGCATCTCTTCTATGTCGACGTACGTCCACAAACATACTATGTCGACGTACGTCTGCAACCACTGCCTGACGACGGACGTCGATAGCAGGCCTGGCACAGGGTCTCGGTGCCGAGAATGCCATCCATGGCCTGCGACCAGCACTTTGACGCCTGGACTCAGGTTCGGAGCGCATCCAGCGATGACCCTCTCATTCCTCTACCGGGCGTTCTGCCGCGTCATCCAGCTCATCGGACTCATCGGTCGCCGTGACACCGATCTCGCCGTCGAGGTCGTGATCCTGCATCACGAGGTGGCGGTCCTTCGCCGCCAGGTCCATAGAGCAGCGCTGGAGCCGGCGGACCGGTGGGTCCTGGCCGGTTTGGGACGTCTCCTTTCTCACTGGCGTCTGGGAAGCCTCTTCGTCCAGCCGGCCACCCTGCTGCGCTGGCACCGGGCCCTCGTCGCCAAGCGCTGGACCTACCCGCACGGCCGGCCAGGTCGACCGGCTATCCCGAAGGGAACCACGGCCGTGGTGCCCCGGTTGGCGAAGGAGGACCCGACTTGGGGCTACCGCCGCATCCACGGCGAGCTGGCCACCATTGGCGTCGTCGTCGCCCCCTCGAGCGTCTGGGCGATCTTGGAGCGCCACGGCACCGATCCGTCACCGCGCAGGTCGGGACCGACCTGCGCGGAGTTCCTCACCACCCGGGCGAAGGGATTGATGGCCTGCGACTTCTTCCATGTCGAATCGGTCCTCCTCCGCAGGCTCTACATCCTGGTGTTCATCCAGCACGCGACGCCTCGTGCGGATCGCCGGCGTGACCACCTACCCAGCTGCTGACTGGGTCACCCAACAGGCTCGGAACCTCTCGATGGACCTCGCCGACCAGGCGAACGCGATCAAGTTCCTCATCCGCGATCGCGATAAGAAGTTCAGCGCTTCCTTCGACGCTGTCTTCGCCGCCGACGGCGCCAGGGTCATCAGAACCCCGGTCCAGGCCCCTCGAGCCACCAATCGTCTGGGCGGCCTCATCCACGAATACCAAATGGCGGCCTGAGCAGGGAGGACGGAGTTCTCGGCACCCACAGGACGTCCCGACGCGGCGACCGGTCACAGGAACTCTCGGAAGACGCAGCTGTTGCGCGGCGCAGAGCGGTTCTTGGCGTCGTTGAACTGCCGGACAAGCTCGTCGCGCACCTCGGCGAGCGCGCCGTCGAAGTCAGCGCGGCTCGACGTCGCGACGACCCGCTGCTGACCGGCGCTCCTCACCGCGAGGGTGGTCCGCTGGCTGGGCGTACCGCGCTCTTTCACGCTCAGCTGCAGCTCCACCGCCCCATCGGGGTACGAGCGGAAACGCTCATCAAATCTTCCCAGAACAGCCACCACCTGATCGAACTCAGCCGGGGCAATCCCGTTCGAGAGACGGGGAGTGCCAGCAACAGTTGGTGCGCTCATGGGCAACCTCCCACGCTCGAGCGTCGGCGGGGCTGGAGCCGGCCGGGTCCCCGCCGGACTTCCTGCGAAGAGACTACGAGGCTACCTACGCACGAGACGCCGACCCGTGTCGTCCTCGGCCTCAGTTGGCCAACGAGGCAGGGCCAAGCAGCAATGTCTCAGCCCCTGTCGCAACAGGGGCACCGGTGAACAGTTCGCCATCACGTCAACTCACGTTCGATCTGCTGGAGGCTCTCCCCCTTGGTCTCGGGGATCCTCAACGCGCAGTAGAGGACGGCGAAGAGCGCTAGGAGGGCGAACAGGAAGAACGTGCCGAAGCCGTGGATCGTGTCCAAGAGCGTCAGGAAGGAGATCGTGACGACGAAGTTCGCACCCCAGTTCGTCATCGTCGCCAGGCTCATTGCTTGTCCCCGCACATCCACTGGATAGATCTCACTGATGAGGAGCCAGAACACGGGACCGAGCCCGATGGCGAAGGACCCCGTATAGAAGAGGAACGCCACGACGGCGACGATTGCACCGGCACCGTGCAGATTGCTGCCGCCGACAGCGAAATCGATGGCTACCACGAGCAGCCCTGCGGTCATACCGCACAGACCGCCGATGAGCAGTGGCCGGCGGCCGACGCGGTCGATCAGTCGGATCGCGACGACGGTGAGACCGACGTTCACGATCCCATTTCCGACGTTCGCAAGCAGCGCACTACCGGACCCGAAGCCAGCGCTCTTCAATAGGGTCGGTAGGTAGTAGATGATCGTGTTGATCCCCGTCACCTGCTGGAGCGCGGCAAGGATCACGCCCACCAGGATCACCTTGCGCAACGAAGGTTGGAACAGGTCGCGTAGCCGGCGCTTTGCGGTGTCGAGGCTCTGGACGTCGTGGATCTCCGTCTCGACTGCGTCGGACGGTCGCACTTTGGCGAGCACACGACGCGCTTCGTCAATGCGCCCTTTACGGATCAGCCAGTGGGGGCTCTCGTCTTGGAAGATCATGCCGATGACGAGCATCGTGGCCGGGATCGCTGCCAGCCCGAACATCAAGCGCCAGTCCTCCGTGCCGGCAAGCGCGTAGTCGACAAGGAACGACACGAGGATGCCGATGGTGAGCGCCAGCTGGTTGAAGCTCACGAGTGCGCCACGCAGCTTGGGCGGCGCTGCCTCGCCGATGAACAGGGGCACGACCTCGGACGCCGATCCGACGGCCAGTCCGATGACGAAACGCATCGCGATCAGCACCTCGAGACTCGGCGAGAACGCCGCGGCCAACACGCCGACGATGAAGACGACCGCGGTGGCGAGCAAGGTGGGCCTCCGCCCGACCCTGTCGGCGATCCGACCTGCTCCGAGTGCCCCGACGACCGCGCCGACGAGCAGCAGGCTCACGACCAACTCCTTGTCGAATGAGCTGACCGGCCCGAAATCACGGTGGAGGAAGAGCAACGCCCCCGAGACGACGCCAGTGTCGTAGCCGAAGAGCAGCCCGCCGAGCGCGGTAACCGCCGCCACGAGTACCACGTGGCGGCTCATCGCTTTGGTGACGAGACCTGCGCTGAAGGCTTGCTTTGGTCCCCGCGGCCGTCCCTCCGCCGCGGAGCCGTCTCCGAACAGCTCGACCAGGTGGTTGACGACCATATCGGCGCCGTCAGAACCGAGGGTATCGGCGTCGTCGTGGCTCCCGGGGTCGCTTCGCTGGCCGACACTGACGACCCGCCCGAACCTCCCGGAGCGACCCGCCTGGACTCCTGCGCCCGCATTCTCGACAAGGACAGTTCTGCGAGGATCGACGCCGAGAGTCTCGGCCCCTTCAAGATAGACGTTGAGGACAGCTTTGCCTGAGAGATGGTGGCCGTTGCTGGCGCTGCCGTCGATGCGCGCATCGAAGAGCGCGGAGATCCCCGCTGCCCGCAGCAACGCGTCGGAGTCCTCGGCGACGGAGACAACGGCGATCTTGACCCCTCGTTCGTGGAGCTGCCCCAGGAGGGACTTGGCGCCGTCGTAGAGCTCGACGCCGTTTGTCTCGAGCCCCTGAAGGACCAGATCATGCACGCGGACACCGACTCCTTTGACGGTGCCGGCGCCCGGAGGGTCCCCGCCAGTGCCCTCGGGGAGCGTGATGCCTCGGTCACCGAGGAACTCCCGGATTCCGTCGTCACGGGACCTGCCCTCCACAAAGCGCGCATAGTCGCGTTCGGGGTCGAAGGAAGCGAACGCCTTTCCCGTACGGCTCGTCTCGGCTTCGAGGACTTCGTCGAACCCCTGCTTCCATGCAGCGACGTACACGCCCGCGGTGTTGACCAATGCGCCGAGGCCGAACAACCAGGCGTCGTAGTCCTCCAGGCCATCACACTGAGGTGGCTGGGGAGGCTGACGCTTCGTGCTCATGGGGTCGCTTCTCGCGTGCGCATCTCGTTCTGGGACTTGCGGTGAGATGGCTCACGCCCCGCGGGTTGGCTGGGGACCGGACCCACGGGGAGCCGGAAGCCGCCGCTTGCCGTCTCGCAGACGACCGGGGCGTCCGCCGAGACCGTGACCACCTGTCCGTGGTGGAAGACTTCGACCGCGTCACCCCCTGCCAGCCGATAGGTCGACGTCTCCGCGGAGACGTCGAGGCGAAGGTTGCGTTGACGAAGGTTCACTCCTATGGAGAGGCGGGTGATGCCCTCGGGCAACCGGGGGGAGAAGCTGAGGGTGCCGCCGATCTCGCGCATGCCCGCCAGTCCGGCGACGAGGGCGATCCAGGTGCCGGCCAGGGAGGCGACGTGCAGACCGTCGCGGGTGTTGTGCTCCAAGTCGTCGAGGTCCATGAGGGCTGCCTCGGCGAGGTAGTCGTAGGCGAGCTCCACGTGCCCGACCTCGGCGGCCATCACCGCCTGGGTACAGGCCGACAGCGACGAGTCACGCACCGTCAACGCCTCGTAGTAGGCGAAGTTGGCTGCCTTCTCCTCCTCGGTGAACGCCTCGCCGCGAAGGTGCATCGCCAACACCAGGTCAGCCTGCTTTACGACCTGCTTGCGGTAGAGGTCGAAGTACGGGAAGTGCAACAGCAGCGGGTACTGCTCGTCCGTGGTGGCGGCGAAGTCCCACACCTGGTGGCGGGTGAACCCTTCGGCTTGGGGGTGGACCCCGAGCGCGTCGTCGTACGGGACGAACATCGCCGTCGCGGCGTCACGCCAGGTGGCCGTTTCCTCCTCGTCGATGCCGAGCTGGCGGGCTTCGTCGGGGTGGCGCTCGGCGGCACCGGCCGCCGAGGCGAGGTTGTGCTTGGCCATGAGGTTGGTGAAGACGTTGTTGTCGGTCACCGCCGAGTACTCATCGGGGCCCGTGACCCCGTCGATGCGGAACCTGCCCTCGGCATCGTGGTAGCCGAGCGAACACCAGAGGCGTGCGGTCTCGGCCAGCAGCTCCAAGCCCACGGTTCGCTCGAAACGCTCGTCGCCGGTCGCTGCGACGTAGCGGACGACCGCGTCGGCGATGTCGGCACCGATGTGGAATGCCGCCGTGCCTGCCGGCCAGTAGCTCGAGCACTCGGCTCCCGCGATGGTCCGCCACGGGAACACCGCGCCCCGCAGGCCGAGCTGGCGGGCCCGGTCCCGAGCCATCTCCAGGGTGGAGTGCCGCCACTTGAGTGCGTGAGCCACGGCGTCCGGGGCGGTATAGGTGAGGACGGGCAGCACGTAGGTCTCGGTGTCCCAGAAGGCGTGCCCGTCGTAGCCGGGGCCGGTGAGCCCCTTGGCCGCGATGGCCCGCCCCTCGGCCCGGGCGCCCGCCTGGAGGACGTGGAACAGTGCGAACCGCACCGCCTGTTGGATCTCGGCGTCGCCTTCGACCTCGACGTCAGCACCCGCCCAGAAGGCATCGAGATAAGCGCGCTGCTCGGCGACGAGGCCATCCCAGCCGGTCTGGACCGCACCGGTCAGCGCCGCGGCAACCTGGTCGCGCACCGCGGGCTCCGAGCGCTCTGCCGACCAGCCAAAGGCGACGAACTTGACCAGGCGGAGCCGCTCGCCGGGCGCCAGCGACGCGGTGACGGTCACCCGGGCAAGGTCGGGAAAGCTCTCCGAGGACACCCGCGTCGACGGGGGGCCCTCGACGTGGTGGTCCATCGCGACAGAGAGCCGCAGGCCGCTCTTCTCGGTCCGGTGCACCAGCGCCGCTTTGGCATCGACGCAGCCGTGCTCCTCGGAGCGCAGCGGCGCCTCGAGGATGGCCGACCCCCGGGGATCGCCGTTGGCGGCGGGAAGCGTTTCGTTGGCCACCAGCTCGGACTGGACGACGACCCGCAGCGCTTGGTCGAGCGCTTCGACCTCGTAGCAGATGGCGGCCACCGAGCGCTGGACGAACGACACGAGCCGCGTCGAGCGCATCGCGATGCCACGGCCGCCCGACGAGATCCACTCGACCCGTCGCCGCAGCAGGCCGTCGCGGAAGTCCAGGACCCGCTCGTGGGAGCGGACCTCGCCGTAGCGGACGTCGAAGGGCTGGTCGTCGACGAGAAGGCGGATCACCTTGGCGTTGGTGATGTTGATCACCGTCTCACCAGCTTCGGGATAGCCGTAACCCGCCTCGGCGAAGGGCAGCGGGCGGGACTCGTAGACGCCGTTCAGGTACGAGCCTGGCAGGCCGTGAGGTTCGCCTTCGTCCAAGTTGCCTCGCAAGCCGATGTGGCCGTTGGCGAGAGCGAAGACGGACTCGCTCTGTGCGAGGACGTCGGGGTGGAGCGCCGTCTCCCTCACGCACCACGGCTCGACGGGGTAGGCGGGATGGGAGATCACGACGGGCCGATCAGCTCGGCCAGGTCGGCGACGACCACATCGGCGCCGTGGGAGTACAGCGCGTCGGCTTGGCCGACACGGTCCACTCCGACGACGAGACCGAACCCACCAGCCTTGCCCGCCTCGACCCCAGACAGTGCGTCCTCGAAGACTGCTGCCTCGCCGGGCTCGACCCCGAGCGCGCGAGCTGCAGCGAGGTAGGTGTCGGGGGCGGGCTTGCCCTTGAGGTGGTCCTTCTCGACGCTCATCCCGTCGACGCGAGCCTCGAACAGCCCGGCGATGCCGGCGGCGACGAGCACGTCGGCGCAGTTCGCGCTCGAAGACACGACGGCCCGGTGCAAACCGGCGGCGCGCACGGCCTTCACGTAGCGCACCGACCCCGCATAGGCCTCGACACCGTCCTGTTTGATCTTGGCCAAGACGAGCTCGTTCTTGGCGTTGCCGAGCCCGTTGATGGTCCGAGCGTCCGGCGGATCCTCGGGGCTGCCCTCTGGCAGGCTGATGTGGCGCGACGCGAGGAACGACCGGGTTCCGTCCGCTCTCGGCTTACCATCGACGTAGGTGTCGTAGTCGGCTACCGCGTCGAAGGCGACGAAGCGCTCGCCATGCGTGGCCGACCTCGCCTCCAAGAAGCCGTCGAACATCTCCTTCCACGCCGCAGCGTGCACCTTTGCCGTCTCGGTCAGGACACCGTCGAGATCGAACAGGCATGCTCGGACATGGCCGGCCAGGCCCAGCGGGTGATCGCTGCTCATGAGCGCAGCCGCCCCGCCAGGACGGCCGCTTCGCTGATCTCGGGGTGAGCGATCTCGTCGGGGTGAAGCGGCGTGCCCGAAAAGCCTCGCCGGCCATTGAACTGCAGGCCTTTGAGCGTGAGGGTGGGTCGGAGTGCCCACCGCAACGAGACATCTCGCGCCAGCGCCCCCCCGTCGGGTCGGTCTCGCTCCGTGCCGAGCGGGCCACCTTGACGTCCGAGGAGCCAGGTCATCTGGCTCTCGCAGCGGTGGGCAGCCCGGGACGACCTTCGCGCCGTGCCTGGGCGGCGGCCGCTTCGGCCACATGGTCGTGGAAGCTCAGCACGGCGTCCAGGCCGACCAGCGCGATGACCCTGCGCGGCAGTGGCTGCGGGCACACGAGGTCGAACCAGGCGTGGCAGGCGATCGCCCGCCGTCGAGCGACCAGCAGCACCGTCAAGCCAGCCGCCCCCAAGAACCCCACGCCGGCCAGGTCGCAGATGAGTCCTTTGGGCCCGCGACGCAGGGCAGCGCCGAGTGCCTCGGAGAGTTGGTCGGTGGTGGCGATGTCGACTTCCCCGGTGACCGACACGATCATCGACGAGCCCATCGTCCACTCGGTAAGACCCAGGCTCGCTCCACCGGTCCCGACGGGCCCGCTTGCGTGCTCGGCGGCCGTGAGCCCGCCCATGACGGCCACTGCGTGCAGCTCCGGCGCTGCGCCGGCACGGAGAGATCCTCCGCCGAGGAGCTGCCAGCTCGCCCCCGGCCACCGATGGAAATCGGAGCGAGCAGAGCTGGCAACCTTCGTCTGCGAGCCGCGCTCTGGCCGCTCCGACGGCGCTACAACGTCGCTCGGTCCTGCCATCTTCGTTGCTCCCTTCCTCCGGGGCGCCCTCCGAGCACACCGCTCGGGTCTGCGTCGCCAGGGTCTGGAGCAACGATGTCGCTGTCAGGGCCCAATCGGCCCAACCGCGCCTGCTGTGTGCAGTGCTACCACCATTCCCGGGGCACCACAAGGTGGACGCAACGTGGGATCGAGCGCTTCAGGCGGACGGTAATGCCGGCCGGCCTGGCGTGGGTTCAGCGGCGGCGGCCCGGACGGCTTCGGGGCTGGACCACGAGTGCGACGCTGGGACCTCGCGGCAAGCTCTCGGTCGATCACCTGTCGTGCCACCTCGGAGAGCAGGAGGTTGTGATGGCGGGCATAGCCGTGCAGGAGCGCAAAGGCTTTGTCCATATCGGTCCTCATTGCCTCGGCGGCGACGCCCTTGGCCTGCTCGAGGACCACCCGGGTGTTGAACCCCACCTGGAGCTGCGCGGCGACCTCCTCGCGTCGGGCGATGAACCGCTCGAGGGGGATGTCGATGGTGGCCACGTCAGCCATCGTCTGGGCAAGGACCAGATCGATGTCGGCCAGGACAGCGGCCTCGTTGGCGAACAAGTCGAGAGCGCCGAGGCGCTCATCACGAAGACGCAGCGCGACGGCGTCGACCGACGCGAACCCGGCCTCCAGGGCTACAGACGCGACGTACGGCCAGTGTCCGGTGGCGCCGTCCAGGTGGTCCTCGGCAGCGGCTTGGCCGCTGCGCCAGTAGTCGAGGCAGGGACCGTCTTCGTGCTGGACCTCGAACAGCTCGGTGAGGTACATGCGTTTGCTCGAGGTAGCCAATGCCTGCGGCTGCCCACGGACGTCGACAAGCGCCAGGCCCGCCTCGGCCATCGCGAGCACCTCGACGCAACGCTTGGCCAGGTGACGGAGGAACTCGAGCGGGTCGCATCCCTCGGCCAGCGTGCCGGCCAGCTCCACGAAGGTACGCGCGATCAGGTTCTCTCGAGCCACGACCTCCTCACCTTCTTGTATTCGAACCGGCGACGAGGGTGACGAGCACCCCCATCATCGTCGAGACTCGAATTGGCGGGTGTTCACGGCTGCGGGCTTGCCGGTGGCGTCGCGGTCCCATCCTGGTCAACGCGGAGCCTCCGCGCGACCACGTCGGCAGCCACCTCGCCCACCGGGCGGTCAACGGGGTCTGGATCGAGCGTCGACAAGCGGGCAGGACGCACCGCACCAGCCATTCTGCACGCTCGCTCGGCGAGGGACAGCCGCGTGCTCATGACAGCCGAGAACCTCGCTGGAACAGCCGACACCCATCCACCGGATCGCCCACTGCTGTTCTTCGGGTGAACGAGGCCGGGCCCGACGTCCCCGCCCTGTTGACTCACGTCGACTTGCCCAGGGAGTCATGCCCGCACCGGCTTGCATCGCTTCGAGGAGTACGCTCGTGCGCAGTAGTTGCAGCTGGGCCCTCTTGGACCCGGTCTGCGACGTCGTTGCTCCAGACCCTGGCGGCGCCGAACTCGACCTCGAGCGTCATGCTCGACAAGACGCCCAGGAGCAAAGGAGCAACGTTGGAAACCTGCCCATCGGGCCAGCTCCTCGAGATCGGCCTCGCAGCCCGGCATGCCACCGGCGTACGCGATGTCAGCGGGCTCGGCAGCGGTGATCCCCGAGGCAACCGGAGCGGCACCACCCTCCTGACCCGCCAGGACCGACGATGAGTCGACCGGCTTCCACCTCGCCTTGGGTATGCCCACGAACGCTCTTGCCCAGGGTCGGGACATGACCAGCGCGAACCGCACGACCCCGCCCCGTCCGGATCCGTCCAACCAGCGCTCTCTGCTGCCCGCGCCAACCCCAGGCTCAGCACGATGGCGGTTGTGGATCCTGCCCATCGGCTTCGCGCTGGCCCTCCTCTTGCTCTTCCACCCGGGCTCGAAGGGCGGCACGCCGACTCGCACCTTGAACTACACCGGCTTCGTGAACGAGGTGACGGCGAACAAGGTGTCAACCGCGACGATCACCTCAGCGGGCGCGGTCACCGGCACGCTCCGCGGCGGCGCCCACTACACCTCCCAGATCCCCACCGCCTTGAACGACACCCGCTTGTCGCCCCTGCTGCGTGCCCACAAGGTGCAGGTGACCGGCACCATCCCCTCCACCAGCTCGTTCGTGGGCGTGCTCGGCTTCCTGCTGCCGCTCGTCCTCATCGTCGGGGTGTTCGTCTGGATCGGTCGCAAGAGCCGCAAGCAGCTGGGGGGAGGCTTCGGTGGGATCATGGGCATCGGCAAGTCCAAGGCCAAGGTCTACGACGAGGAGCGGCCTACCACTCGCTTTGCGGACATCGCCGGTTACGAGGGATCCAAGGCCGAGGTGATGGAGGTTGTCGACTTCTTGAAGCACCCGGACCGCTACGCGGCCGCCGGTGCGGTCGGCCCGAAGGGTGTGCTCATGGTCGGTCCGCCCGGGACCGGCAAGACCCACCTGGCGAGAGCGGTCGCCGGCGAGGCCGGTGTCCCGTTCTTCGCCCTGTCGGGGTCGAGCTTCGTCGAGATGTTCGTCGGCGTCGGCGCGTCGAGGGTCCGGGACCTCTTCACCGACGCCCGCAAGCGGTCACCGTCGATCATCTTCATCGACGAGATCGACGCCATCGGGGGCCGGCGCGGCCCGGGCGGCTTCGGCTCCAACGACGAGCGCGAGCAGACGCTCAACCAGTTGCTCTCGGACATGGACGGCTTCGAGCCCGGCGCTGCCGTGGTCGTCATGGCCGCGACCAACAGAGCCGAGATCCTCGACACCGCGCTGCTGCGACCGGGACGCTTCGACCGGACCGTCGAGATCCCCCTTCCCAACCAGAAAGAGCGCACGGCGATCCTCGCCATCCATTCGAAGACCAAGAAGCTCGGTCCCCACGTCGATCTCGACGCCGTGTCGCGGGGAACGCCGGGGTTCTCCGGCGCGGATCTGGCCAACCTCGTCAACGAAGCCGCGATCAACGCGGTGCGGGCCCGCCGCTCCGTCATCTCCGCAGCCGATTTCGACGCGGCACGCGAGCGGCTGCTCATCGGCCGACGTGATGCATCGAACGCGCTGTTGCCCGAGGAGAAGCACGCCGTCGCCGTCCACGAAGCGGGTCACGCGCTCGTGGCGATCCTCTCCGAGCACACCGACCCGGTGGCCAAGGTCACGATCCTCCCCCGCGGTGCCGCGCTCGGGGTCACCGAGCAGCTCCCGATCTCCGAGCGGCACCTCTACCCCGAGAGCTACCTCACCGACACCCTCGCCGTGCGCCTCGGTGGGCGCGCCGCGGAGATCCTCGTCCTCGGGGAACCCTCGACCGGCGCGTCCAACGACTTGGCCGGCGCGACCGATCTCGCCACGCGCATGGTGCGCGAGTGGGGGTTCTCGACCGAGGTGGGTCCGATCGGCTACGGCCCAGAAGGCCCGAGCCGCGACAACCCCTTCGCCGGCCGGCCGTATGCCGAGGAGACCCAGCGAGCCATCGACACCGAGGTCGCCCGGCTCCTCCGCGAGGCCGAGGTCCAAGCGACCGACGTGCTTCGCTCCCACCTCGAGACGCTCGACCAGGTCGTCGAGCTGCTCCTCGAGCGTGAGACGATCGACGGCGCGGACCTGGCGGCGATCGCCGGGATACCGAAGCGGCTCGCGGGCCAGGAGCAAGTCGTCGCGCCGCAAGCGGTGACCGTGGCGTCGGCCAACCCCGAGGCGGGCGCCGAGGCGGGGGTCGTCTCGTCCGCCGCGGCCACGAAGCCCGGAGGTCCAAGGCGCTCCCGACCATGAGCGCGTCCCGCTTGGCGCCTGAGGGCTCTTCGTTGCTGCCTCCTGCTCGGCGCGGGACGGGTGCACGGCTCCACAACGGGAGACGCTCCTGATGGCGATCACGGCACCCGCGTCCCGACAGGAGGCGATCGCACCTCGCCGCCTCGCCACGGGATCCACTGACCACAGGTGCAAGTGGATCGCCCTGTCGGACACCACGATCGGCGTCTTGATGGCGGCGATGAACGCCTCGATCGTGCCCATCGCGCTGCCCGACGTCTTCCGGGGCATCACGTTGTGTCGATGGCCCGATCCGGTGGCCTCGACGCTCAGCTGGTGGCCCGGGCAGCTTTGGTCGCGGCTGTACGTCATGTCGTACCAGATCCTCCATGTCCACCCCCCCCACAATGGGGACGTGCAGGTCGTTGCCATCATGGGTGCCCTCTGCCGGGGCTGCTCCTCGTTCTCTTCGTCCCTGACATCCGGGATCCTCCCCGATGGATCCCCGTCCATGGTCCGGTGTCGAATGGCTGCTACCGCACCTACCGGTCGACGCCCAGGGCCACGCGAGTGGAGGTACGTCCCCACCCGAGGGCGCAAGAGCAGGGCCGGGAGCTCGCTCGGGACCGTTGTAGCCACCGTGTGCCGCCAGGAGCACGGAGGAGACGATGCTCGGCGTGACCTCAGCTCTCTCTCGCCAAAAGCCGGAGCCCGCCTTGCATCGCTTCACCACGGGTAGTAACCCGGTGGCCAGTAGATCTGGCTGGGCATTGTGGCCCAGTCGACGACATCGTTGCTCCCGACCCTGGCGGCGCTGACCCCGAACGTCGTACTCGAAGAGCGCCGACGAGCAAAGGAACAACGTTGGACACCTTCCCGTCGGGCCGCCAGGTCGAGACCACCTACGAAGACCAGCGAGCCATCGTCGTCGCAGTGGGCAGCACGATCCGCTGCCGCGGAGCGGGCGGCCGATCCGCCTTCCGCGGCTTCTCGGGGCTACGACATTGGACTTCCCCTTCACTGCCCAGGTTGGGACCCACTCAGAGTGCGCCCACGGCACGGGGGGCGCGTCTCACATGAGCGAGCCCACGCCGATGCCAGCCGACGCCCTGGTCATCTTCGGGATCACCGGAGACCTCGCCAAGAAGATGACCTTTCGGGCGCTCTACCGCCTCGAAGCGGCCGACCGCCTCGACTGCCCGATCCTCGGCGTGGCCAAGGAGCCCTGGTCCGAAGATCACCTGCGCGCCACGGCACGGGCCGCCCTCGCGGCGACCGGGGAGCCGATCGACGACGGGGTCTTCGATCGGCTCGCGCGCCGGCTCGGCTACGTGCACGGCGATTTCGCCGACCCCACCACCTACGAGGCAATAGCCCAGAGGCTGAAAGCGGCCTCCCGGCCGTTGTTCTACCTCGAGATCCCGCCGTCGCTGTTCGCACCGGTAGTGACG
>JAJZJC010000070.1 GCA_021810205.1 Actinomycetes bacterium | reverse complement strand
CGATCGACGCCGCCACCTCCGGCTTGCCGCGTTCCCACAGCGTCGCGACGAGGCTGCCGAAGATGACGAGGCTGCCGAAGATGTGGACGGTCGTCCAGGCCAAGCCGACCTGTCCACAGGCGTTGGACAGCACCTCTTCGAAGGCCCGCGCCGGCTCCTCGGCGACGGCGAGCTCGTCGGCTACGGCCTCGGCGTCGATCGTGACGTAGCGGCCAAGGGCCGAGGGGCGTGCTGCCGCATCGCGGGAGAGCTCGATCCATTCCTCGGCCGCTGCCAGCTGCGGGGTGCTTCCCATGAGCACGACGAACCCACCGTCGATCAGCTCCCCGAAGGCGGATTCGCCGACGGCTCGCACGAACTGCCGATCGTCGCCGTAGAGCAGGACTTTGTGGTCCCTCAAAGAGGCCGCAGCCTCGGGGTCATGTCTCACAGTCGCCGTCCCATCCCGTCCTGGGCGCCGCCCGGGACGGGCGCCGTTCGCCGGGCATGCACCCGACCCCAGCCGTGATGCTACCCAGCAAAGATGCTGGCTGAACCTCTGCAACTGGCCCGCGCTACGACATGATTGCCAGATATATGCGACGAACCGCGCTATCGCGTGAACCCCGACGGTCCGTGGGACTCGGGCTCGACTATCGCCAGGGAGCTCGAAGAGCCTGGTGATCGCGAGCGAGCTCACGCCCGCCGTAGACGCCCAACCACAGCGTCACGGCCCGCCCGTCCGCAGCCTCGCCAGCCCCCCGCTGCGTTCAGTGGCCGGCTGGGCGCGCTGTGCGTTGTCGGGCCGGCCCATGGAGGTGCCGGGGCGAGAAGGCGAGGGGCGCAAGGGCGGCGATGGCGACGGGCCACAGGGCCCAGATCCCCGCGAGGCCCTGGAGCACCGCCGCGCCGGCGATCAGCGCCGCCGCGGCGACACGCAGGGCGAGGATGCCAGCCGTCGGGCCGGGGCCACGCGTCGGCGGCGATTCGAGGGGAAGGTCGTCGAGCAGAGAGAGGAGTGTCGCCCGGCGCCGTGCGGTGAGGACCTTGTCGATGCGCGCGGTTCCTTCGGCGATGCTGAGGCGACCGTCGGCGATCGCACGGCAGACGACGTCCGCCGCCTCGTCACGTTCCGCGTCCGAGACAAGCATGCGGGCAGCCGCAGGCTCGAGCTCGACTGCGGGTGCCGGTTGCTCGTCGGTCGCTCGCCGCGACGGGCGGTCGGTGGCGCACCGCATCGGATGGGTCGTCACGGTGTCGCGCCGACGCGCCTGGGCTCTGAGGTCGAAGCGCTTCGATGCCAGCGACAAGAAGACGGTGAGCAAGGTGATGTTCAACATGCCGAGCCAGAAGAAGGCGATCGAGGTGAGCCCTGTGACACCTCCTGTCCACTCCTTGGACCATGTGTGCGCCGCCGCAGCGGCGATCAGGTGATGGGGCATCTAGGCCACCTCCTCGCCGGTTCTCTCGGCCTGCGCCACCCACGGCGTGACGTGACCGCGCGCTCGGCGGTGGCGGTGCCACCCTGGCGGCAGACGGCACGAGTGCATCACGGCTCTCCATGTACTGATTGGTACTGATTGGTACTGATTGATCTGATCGTGTTGGTCTTGGTCTTGGTCTGGTCGTTGGTCTTGGTCTGGTCGTTGGTCGCTCTTCGGTTACTGCGGCTCCGTTGCGCCTACCCCGTGCGGGCAGCGCCCGAACTGCATGGACCATCATGCCGCCGCCACCCACCCGCTGGGGCGCGTCCCGCCCGCGGGCTCGCGGTACGCGCGACGAGCGGGCCGCGCACCGTGGGTGACGCAGCGCCGCGTGCCGCAGGTGCCGGTTCGAGGCGCAATCTGGCTCTTTGAACTGGCCCTTTGCCGCCGATCGCCTTCTTGGCCTGCCGAGCGGGCCGCTCCGGGCTCAGGCGCTCGCGCTCTGCACCACGGTCGAAATGGCAATTGGTCGATGCGGAGGTCGTCATGGTGCGGGCCCCGCCATGGTGCGGGCCCCGCCGCGGAGCCCTCCCCCGTGCCTGCGAGGATGCCTGGCAGGTCGCCCAGCGAGATCTCCGGGTGAGACCAGAGCCTCCGGGCCAAGGTGACCTCAGCTCTTCTGTCACCGCCTGCGCGGCGCCGTGAGGCATGCTCGAGGCGGCTTCGCCACCGGGCGTGGCGAAAGAGACGCACGAGAGACGAGGGACGCACGTGCAGCTTCGAGGAATCCAGACCGACATCGTCGCAGCGGGCGCAATGTCGGTGACCGAGCTGCTCGATCGTACCATCGACGACCTCGGCGAGCGGACCGTCGTCGCCGTCGCCTCCAAGGTTGTCTCGTTGTGCGAGAGCCGCGTGGTGCCCTTCGGAGACGCGTCCAAGCTCGAGCTCATCGCACGCGAGTCGGAGCGCTACCTGCAGGCGAACCCGCACGGCTTCCACTTCACGGTCACCCAAGGCACGCTCATCCCGTCGGCCGGCATCGACGAGTCCAACGTGGGCGGCGGCTACCTCTTGTGGCCCGAGCGCCCACAGACAACGGCGAACGAGCTGCGCCGGTACCTGGCCGCGCGCTTCGGTCTGCGAGAAGTGGGTGTCGTTCTCACCGACAGTACCTGCTCGCCGCTGCGGCGCGGGACCTCTGGGATCTGCCTCGCCCACAGCGGCTTTCGCGCGATCAACGACTACGTCGGCCAGACCGACCTGTTCGGCCGCCCCTTCCACACCCAGGGGGCGAACGTCGCGTCGGGCCTTGCCGCCGCTGCCGTGCTCGTCATGGGCGAGGGGAAGGAGCGCACGCCGATCTGCGTCATCGACGACCTCGACATGATCGAGTTCCAGCCACGGGACCCGAGCGCGGACGAGCTCGCCTGGCTCTACACGTCGCTCGAGGAGGATCTGTTCGCCCCGTTCTTCTCCTCGCTGCCCTGGGAGCGCGGCGGCGCGATCGGACGCAGCGCCGGTGCAGCCTCGCACGAGGATGCGGCAGGGGAGGTCGGCGAGTAGGTGCTGGCGTCGAGCCCGACCGTGCGGGCCCTCGGAACATCGTGCGGTGCCCCCGGGGACACCGCACGGGCCGCGGCACGCCGATCAGGTTCGGCCACGCCGCCGCAGAGACTTTCGGCTCTAGAGGGCGGGGTGGAAGCGACGCACTGTGGCAGAACGAGGCCGGCACATGCCGAGGGAGGCGCGATGACGGTGCAACCGGTTGGAGACGACACGTCCCCCACCTCGGCTTCCCCGCATCGCGCCCCGTGGCCCACCGGCGTCGAACGGGCGCCGACGGCGCTCCTCCTCGCCGGCCCGCCCGCATGACTGGCACGCCGGGCCCCGTGGCCCCGGTGGTGGCCGTCGGCTTCGACGGCTCGGCTGGCGCCCTGCGCGCGCTCGAGTGGGCGGCAGCGGAGTGCGAGCTGCGCCGTGCCGTGCTCCTGGTCCTCCACGTCGACCACTGGGCGCCCGCCGCGCTGGCGCTGCCGGGACTGGGCGAAGAGGTCGTCTTGGAAGAGTCGGTCCTCGAGGAGGGCATCCGGCTCGTCGAGCACGACCACCCCTCGTTGCGGGTCGTCGGGCGGCGGTTGCCCCCTCCCCCTGGCGAGTCGCTCGTCGACGCCAGCCGCGAGGTGTCGCTCTTGGTGCTCGGCTCACGCGGTCTTGGTCACGTCCAGCAGGTGGTCCTCGGCTCGGTCAGCCGCTACTGCGTGGACCATGCGCACTGCCCTGTGGCGGTCGTGCGCGGCGAGGCGGTCGTGCGCGGCGAGGCGGTCGATCAGCGCCCCGGCGATCCCGCTGGCGCCGGGACGTGGTCGCCGAGCGACATGTAGCTCTCCTCTTCCTGGGCGGTGTGCAGGCGGAGGATCGCCGCCAACCCGTAGAGGAGCCGGCGGAGATCCGCCACGTCGTCGCCGTCCCAGTCGGCAGGCCCGAGCTCGTCGAGGAGCTGGCCGAGCCGGCGAACGTCGTGGGCGATCTCCACGTGCTCCCGGCTCATCGGGCCCGTTGGATTGGTCCCGCCGATCGCGCGGTCGAGGAGGGGGTAGAGCTCGCGGTCCTCGGCGGCTTCATGAGGGAGGACGACCTCGACGAACTCTCGGTGGAGGTCCGCGAGCGCGTCGAACGCCTGGGCACTGTCGACGACACCAATGGTGTCGGCGACGTGACGTGCACGTTCGGCGACAGCGCCCACGCCTCCGTGCTCGGCCTGGAAGCGCCGGGCGAGCGCGGCGCCGCCGGCCTCGAGCACGACCGGCGCCCGCACCGGACGAAGGGCGCGCAACGCGTTCAGGATGACGGCGACGTCGATGCCCTCTTGCAAGAGCGCCCCCCACACCGGAGCGAGCCGTCCTGCTGCGGCGACACCCATCGCAGCGAGCGACAGGGCCATGCCGGCGACGACGCTTTGGATGGCGATGCGTCGGGTCCGCACGGCGATGGTGCGGCCCTCCGCCAGCCGATCCAGCCGGTCGACGCTGAGCACGATGTCTGCCGCCTCGCTCGAGGCCGTGGCGCCGCGCGCCCCCATGGCGATGCCGACGTCTGCCGCGGCGAGCGCGGGGGCGTCGTTCACGCCGTCGCCCACCATCATCGTGGGAGCGCTGCGTCGCTCGGCTTGGACGAGGTCGAGCTTGTCCCCCGGCGTCTGCTCGGCCGCCACTGCGTCGAGCCCGAGCGCCGAGCCCACCGAGTCGGCCACCTCCGGCCGGTCGCCCGTCACCATCACGAGCCGACCGATGCCGGCACCGCGAAGGACGCGCAGGGTCCTGGCCGCGTCGGGACGGATCGGATCCTCGAAGACCAGCACGGCGGCGGGGTTGCCGTCGATCGAGACGAAGACGGTGAGGGCGCCGTCGAGGCGGGCGCGGCGCTGCGCGCGCTTGGCCCACGGGGGCGTGGGGTCGAAGCCTGCCCAGCGCGCCGAGCCCACGGCGACATGTCGGGAGCCGACGCGACCGCGGATGCCCTTGCCGGGGATCTCCACGACGTCCGTTGGGCGCTCGAGCGCGAGCCCGGCGTCGAGCGCCCGTTGCACGAGCGCGCCGGCAAGCACGTGGGGAGAGAATTGGTCGAGCGAGGCGGCGGCCGACAGGGCATCGACCTCCTGCACGCTCGGCGCAGCGTCCACCGACACGAGGCGTGGCCGCCCCTCGGTCAAGGTGCCCGTCTTGTCGAAGAGCAACGTCGTGCAGCGTGCGAGACGCTCGAGGACGTCACCGCCCTTCACCACCATTCCGCGCCTCGCGGAGATCGACAGTCCGGCGACGAAGGCGATCGGCGCGGCGAGGATGAGTGGGCACGGCGTGGCGACGACGAGGACGGCGACGGCGCGCGCCGGCCCGCCGAGGAACCACGCGGCCGATGCCACCACGGCGGTCACGCCGAGGAACCCAGCGGCGTACCGGTCGGCCAGCCGGACGAAGCCTGGCCGTGACGACTCGGCTGCCGCGACCAGCCGGACAATGCCCGAGTAGGTGCTCTCGGCCGACGTCGCCGTCGCCTGCATGTCGAAGGGCGTCCCCGCGTTCAGCGCGCCGCTCTTCACGGCGTCGGCCGGCGTGCGCGTCACGGGCAGCGACTCGCCGGTGAGCATCGACTCGTCGAGGACGGCGGACGTGGAGAGACGCCCGTCGACCGGCACCACCTCGCCGGTCGCCACCATGAGCAGGTCCCCGGGGTGCACATCTGCGAGCGCCACGGTGTCGAGGCGGTCGTCCGCGTACCGATGGGCCGTCCGTGGCGCCCGCGCGAGGAGGGTGTGCAGCGCCCGCCGCGCCTTGCCCGCCGACCAACCTTCGAGGGAACGGCCGCTTGCAAGCATGGTGGTGATCACCGCGGCCGCGAGCGCTTCGCCGACGGCGAGCGTGCCCACCACCGCGAGCAGGGCGACGACGTCCACGCCGAACTGGCGGTGCGCGAAGCCGTCGATCACCGTCCACAAGGCGTAGATGGCGCCGAGCGCACCCGTCGCCTGCCAGGCGACGGTGGCGGCGTGCGGCGCGTCGAGCAGTTCGCCGATCCCGCCGGCTGCCAGGCCACTTGCGGCGAGGATCAGCAGCGACGCGGCGAGGAGCCCAGGGGTGAGGCAGCGGGCGAGCGCCCGACGCCCGTCGAGGCGCGCGGAGTCCATCTCACCATCGTCCGCCCTTCGCGGCCTGCGAGGCAGGGCCGAACGTCCGCGCGGCGCATCGCGGTCGTACGTGTTTGCTCACCTGTCGGCCAGCCTCGATCATGGAGTGGTGCCCACATCGCCGAGCCATCGCTACCTCCACGGCCACCACGAGGCGGTCCTGCGTTCGCACCGTCGGCGCACCGTCGGCAATTCCGCCGCCTACCTGCTACCGCGCCTCCGGTCCAACGCCCGGGTGCTCGACGTCGGCTGCGGGCCCGGGACGATCACCGCGGGTCTCGCCGCACGCGTGCCCCACGGCACGGTCGTCGGCATCGACTCGGAGCCCAGCATCGTGGCGCACGCCCGCTCGGTCCCCGACGCCGCGGCGCGCGGGAACCTGTCGTTCGAAGTGGGCGACGTCTACGACCTGCGTTTCGACGACGCGCACTTCGACGTTGTCCATGCGCACCAGGTCCTCCAGCACCTGGGCGACCCGGTGGCTGCGTTGGTCGAGATGCGGCGGGTGTGCCGCCCCGGCGGCGTGGTCGCGTGCCGGGACGCCGACTACGCGGGCATGCACTGGTACCCGGCGTCGGCGCCGATGACCGAATGGCAGACCCTCTACCGCGAGGTCGCGCGCAGCGCGGGCGGTGAGCCCGATGCAGGACGCCATCTCCTCGCTTGGGCGCGCGCCGCGGGCTTCGCGCGCATCGAGGTCTCGGCAACCATGTGGTGCTATGCCACGTCCGAAGAGCGTCGCTGGTGGGGCGGCCTGTGGGCCGAGCGCCTGACCGGCTCGCGCTTTGCAGAGCAGGCGACCGGCGCCGGGCTCGCGAGCCCGGCGGACCTCGAGCGCTTGGCGCAGGGATGGCGTGCGTGGGCCGGCGAAGAGGACGGCTGCTTCTTCATCCCCCACGGCGAGCTGCTCTGCACGCCCTGAGCCACGTCCTGTGCGTCAGGGCGCTCAGCGCCTCGCGCGGACGATGGCGGCACCCGCGTGGGCGTGGACGCGGTGGGTCTCGAAGATCTCGATGTCCTCGAACCCCGCGGCCTCGAGGGCGCGGCGGTACTCGGGCTCGGTGAGCGCGCCGGCGATGCAGCCGGTCCACGACGCCATGTCCGCGCGGGTCTCGTCGTCCATGTCGGGATCGGCGACGACGTCGGAGACGGCGAGGCGCCCACCAGGGCGCAGCACGCGGGCGGCTTCGGCGAGGACGAGCGCCTTGTCGGCAGCGAGATTGATCACGCAGTTGGAGATGACGACGTCGACGCTTCCCGCCGGCAGCGGGATGTCCTCCAGATAGCCCTGGAGGAACTCGACGTTGGTGACCCCGGCAGCCTCGGCGTGCGCCCGGGCGAGCTCGAGCATCTCGGGGGTCATGTCGAGCCCGATGGCGCGCCCGCCCGGCGCGACCCGGCGCGCGGAGAGCAGCACGTCACCGCCAGCGCCCGAGCCCAGGTCGAGCACCACTTCGCCGGGTTGCAGGTCGGCAACCGCGGTGGGCACCCCGCACCCGAGCGACGCCTCGAGCGCGCCGTCCGCGCTGCCGAGCGCGGCGGTGTCGTAGAGGGCGGGACCGAAGACGTCCCGACCCGCTGTGTCGGTAGTGGTCACGGTGGGCGACCCGCAGCACGATGCCGCCGGCTGCGCCGTGCCGTTCTCCTCGCGCAGCGCGAAGGCGCTCGCGGCCTGCGCGTAGCGCTGGCGCACGGCCTCTCGGATGTCGTGTGTCCTGCTCGCGTCGTCCACTGCTCCTCCTGTCTCCTCTCCTCTGTCTTCGTCTTCTCTGTCTTCGATGTCGTCGGTTATGTCGTCGGTGCGTCATCCGCAGGCTTGCGCCGGCTCGGGCGGGCGGCGGCCCATCACCACGTCGGCCGCGCTCGGGAACCGTTCGACGCAACGCGGATTGACTGAGTACAGCGAGCTCGTGCCCTGCCGACGAACGTGGACGAAGCCCACCGCCACGAGCGCGGCGAGGTGATGGCTCACCGTCGACTGGCCGATGGGCAGACGCGCGGTCAGCTCGCCGACGGAGAGCGGCTCGCCGTGCGCCGAGAGGATGGCAAGGAGCTGGACCCTGGTCGGATCGGCCAGGGCGCGGAACCAGGAGGCGTAGGTCTCTGCGAGCTCGCGGTCGAGGGGTACTACATCCATCGAGTATCGACGATAGTCGATGACAATGCCGGTGTCGAGCTGTCGGCCGGTCGCACCGCCCTGGTGGGGACCACCAGCTGGCCGACGATCGGAGCGCCAGCGTCACGCCCTGTATGGTCTGGCCGGCGTTGCCGGCACGCCGATGGACACGTCCGGCCGTCGGGAACGGCCTGGAGGAGCGAGGAGGCAGATGAACACCGGCGACACGGCATGGGTCCTCGCAAGCGCGGCCCTGGTCTTGTTCATGACGCCCGGCCTGGCCCTCTTCTATGGCGGCATGGTCCGCTCCAAGGGCGTCCTCGCCATCATGATGCAGAGCTTCGTCTGCATGGGGCTCGTGTCGGTGCTCTGGGCCGTCCTCGCGTTCAGCCTCTCGTTCGGTCCCGACGCCGGTGGCGGCCTGCTCGGGAACCTGCGGTTCTCGGGGCTCGCGCACCTCGCGCACGGGCTCCCGGGCTTCCCCCATCTCCACGTGTCACCGCTCGCAGTGGCGGTCTTCCAGATGATGTTCGCGGTCATCACCGCCGCCCTCATCACCGGCGCGATGGTCGACCGGGTGCGCTTCTTTGCATTCGTGGTGTTCATCGCCCTGTGGGTGCTGCTCGTGTACGCGCCGCTCGCCCACTGGGTGTTCAGCCCGACGGGGTGGCTCGCCCACCATGGCGTCCTCGACTTCGCCGGCGGAACGGTGGTGGAGATCGACTCGGGCTTCTCCAGCCTGGCCGTCGCCCTCGTGCTCGGCCGTCGCCAGGGTTGGCCCCGCGAGCCGATGCCGCCGCACTCGGTGCCGCTCAGCCTGACCGGCGCCGGCATCTTGTGGTTCGGCTGGTTCGGCTTCAACGCGGGCTCGGCGTTGGGCGCGAACAGTGTCGCCGTGCACGCCTTCGTGAACACCCAGCTCGCTGCCGCGGCAGGGCTGCTTGGCTGGATCCTCGTCGAGGGGATCTGGCGGCGGACGCCGACCACGCTTGGCGCGGCGTCGGGCGCGGTGGCGGGGATGGTGGCCATCACGCCGTGCGCGGGGTTCGTGGGGACGATGCCGTCGGTCCTCATCGGGGCGCTGGCTGGCGTCGTGTGCATGTTCGCGGTGCGCGTGAAGTTTCGCTTTCGCTACGACGACTCGCTCGACGTGTGGGGTATCCACGGGGTCGGTGGCCTCGTGGGGATGGTGCTCCTCGGGGTCTTTGCCTCACGCGCGATCGACCACGCCGGTGCGAACGGCCTCGCCAACGGCGGCAGCGCGTCCTTTTTCGGTTGGGAAATCCTCGCTGCCGTCGTCGCTGCCGCGTTCGCTTTCGTCATGACGTTCGTGATCGCCAAGGTCGTCGACCTGGTGATCGGTCTGCGGGTCCCTCCCGAAGCCGAGCTTGCCGGGCTTGACGTCACCCAGCACGCAGAGACCGCTTATGCGATGGCGGGCGGCACGCACGTCACCGCGTAGCCGCGCGCGGGCACCTGGACTGTCGCCCAGATGCTCTTGCCGTCCGGCACGGCCTCCCATCCCCACGAGGTGGCGAGTCTGCGGACGATGAGGAGCCCGCGACCGCCCGTGGCGGCCGATGTCTGCTCGAGCGGCCGGGGGCCCGCGGGATCACGGTCGCGCACCGCGATGCGCACGCGGTCGTCGTGCCAGCGCAGGCTGAGCACGAACGCGCTCCGGGCGTGACGGACCGCGTTGGTCGCGAGCTCCGCCGCGACGAGCACCGCGTCCTCTGGGGCGGCGACGCCCCAGGCCCGCAGGACCTCGCTCGTGAAGTGGCGTGCCTCGGATGCTGCCTCGGGGCTGGGCTGGAAGGTCCGGCGAGCGGTGCGCGTGTCGCCGCCGCCTCGCCGTTTCTCGCTCGCCACGCTCGCGCCCATGCCGCTCGCCTCCGGCGCGTCACCTACCCATCACATCTATTACGAAACGACGACGACCGCACCCGCGCATGGTGTGCCGTCCGGCCGACTGGAAACCGGCCGGCGTCGCCCGCAGCGGGCACTGCGACCGCGTCTTCGTGGGACACGGTCAGTCGTCGGCTCGAAGGCGGTCAGTCGTCGGCTCGAAGAAGGTCGCGCAGTCGAGCTTGGAGGTGTGCGCCGCGCTCGGGATCGACGGTGATCTCGACGACCTTCCTCCGGCTCGTCGCTCCGTGCCGCAAGGTGACCGCGCCCGGCCGGACGTCGAAGGCCGCTGCGAGCGCACGGAGGGCTTCGCGCGTCGCGCGCCCCTCGCTGGGCGGCGCGGTGACGTGGACGACGAGCGCGCCGTCGTGGGTGCCGCCCACGTGTGCTCTCGACGCGTGCGGTCGCACGACGATGTCCACACGCATGCCGCCAGTCTCCATCGGGTTCTCTCCGGCTTGTGGCGCGAGGGGGCCCTGGGCGGCGAGGAGCGTCGCTGTGCGCCTGACCAGCGATGCATCGACGAGTGGCTGAAGGTGACGACGCCGTCGGCGTGGACAGTGGCACACATTGCGACCTGGCTCATAGTTTGAGGGTCTTGCAACAGGGGGACGGGCACCTATGACGATCAAGGCAGCGGTGGTCGGAGGCGGGATCGGCGGGGTCGCGGCAGCGCTCGCTCTCCATCGCCGAGGCGTCGGCGTCGACGTGTTCGAACAGGCGACCGAGCTCGCCGAGGTGGGGGCCGGGGTGTCCCTCGCCCCCAACGGGCTCTTGATGCTCGAGCACCTCGGGGTCGGTCAGTCGGTGGCACGCATGGGTGCTCACCACGTCCACACCGAGTTGGTGCATGCGGACGGCCGGCCCGTCGCCCACGCGCCCGATGAGTTCGCCCGAGCGGGCCGGACCGTGGGGATCCATCGTGCCGATCTGCTGTCACTGCTCGCCGACGAGCTTCCGCACGGGATCGTCCATACCGGTCACCGGGCCATTGCCTTCAGCCAAACCGAGAGCGACGCGACGGTGACCTTTGCCAACGGTGCAACGGTCACCGCCGATGTGGTGATCGGTGCGGACGGAATCCACTCGGTCCTCCAGGGCTTCGTGGTGGCGCCGACCGAGCCGGTGTTCTCCGGCGTGGTCGCCTGCCGCGGACTCGTTGCGGCCCTGGAGGGGTACCCGGCCGACACCATGCGGATGTGGGTCGGCAACGACAAGCACTTCTTGGTGTTCCCGGTACGAGCCGGGGAGCTGCTGAACTACGTGGGCTTCGTGCCCTCGCCCACCAAGGTGCGCGAGTCGTGGTCCGCACCCGGCGATCCAGCGGCGCTCGCTGCCCACTTCGCCGGCTGGGACCCCCTCGTCGGTCGGATCATCGAGGCGATCAGCGGACCGGGCGGGAGCGGCTTCGAGTGGGGAATGTACGACCGCGCCCCGCTCTCGCGCTGGAGCGTCGGGCGCTTGACGCTGCTCGGCGACGCCGCCCATCCGATGCTCCCCCACCTCGGACAGGGGGTGAACCAGGCCCTCGAGGATGGCGTGGCCCTGGCCATGCTGCTCGGCGCGCTCGACGGCCCGGCGCAGGTGCGCGACGCGCTTGGTTCATACGAATCGTTGCGCCGTGAGCGCACCGCCCAAGTCCAGATCGGTTCTCGGCGCAATGGCGCCGGCTACGACAGCTCCGGCAGCCAGCTGACCGATCGCAGCTGGATCTACTCCTACGACGCCCGAGCCGAGGCGCTCGAGCTTCTCGCCTCCGGTCGCGACGCACGATAGTCACGTCGCGAGCTGGCGGCGCTCCGGCGTCGGGCGCCTGTGATCCGCGCGGGAGCGCGCGGTCGGGCGCGTCGAGCTCAGCACTGGATGGCAAAGCGAGCTGCGGCGCACATACGGTGCAGGTCCGAGGCATCCAGCCGTCCGACACGTTGGACCAGCATGTCTTTTCGCAGCGGCAGGACGTTGTCGAAGTTTGCGACGCACTGGCGCGTGAGGCCTTGTGCGGGCCCGAGTGGGACCTCCGTGGGGATGCCTCTCACTCGGCTGGTCACCGGGGCGACGAGAATCGTCGTGAGCCGGGGGAGGACCGAGCTCCTCGAGAGCACGACCACCGGTCGACGTTTGTCGCCGGGCACATCGGCGAACCAGACATCGCCCCGTTCGGGCTGAGGCGCCGGACCGCTCATTCGCCCTCCTCGTCCCAGGGCAAGTCGTCCCAGACCGCGGTGTCGACGGATTGGACCGTCTCGCCCGCTTGCGGATGCTGTGCGTAGCCCTCGACGTGGATTCGCTCCAGCTCGTCTTCGATCAGGGCCGCGAGTCCCCGCTCGAGCACCTCGGAGACACTGCGCACGCCGGTGAGCTGCTTCGCCCGCGCCAAGCGGACAGGGTCCACGGTGGCCGAGATCTTCACCTTCGCCATGGACGAGACACTATCGGATAACTGGGTGGAGAAAAATCCTACCCCTGGTGGGGAGTCGGTCGAGCCTCGTCGCCGGGATGCCTTCGATGTCGACACGCTCGGCCCGACCACGGCATCCCGATCCATGACGAGCTCGAACTTGCGGTGAATTTGAACGCGCGCACCGCAAGCCCTCGGCGCCCGCGCCGAGCGTCTACCGTCTAGTGACGATGCCGGACGGGGAGCACGCGCCCTCAGGGGGCGCACCGCGATGGCGCACGCCGCGATGGCGCACGCGCAACGTGTGGGCGATCTCCCTCTCCGCCTTCTTCTC
>JAJZJC010000069.1 GCA_021810205.1 Actinomycetes bacterium | reverse complement strand
GCGGCACGAACCCGTCCGGCCCCTGCAGGCGCAATTCGGCAAGCGGCACCGGGACGACACTTGCCGCGAGCGCCCGGCGCAACGACGACAGGACACGCGGTGACACGTCCTCGAGTCGGTCCCCGGCAGAGACCTGCGCGGCCAGGCGGACCGGGCCGACGAAGTTGCCGATCATGTCCGCGGTCTCGGGCCGGCTCCGGTTCGACACCGCGGAGGTGACCAGGAACTGCCGCGCGCCCGCCACGCGCGCGAGCGCCATCTCCAACCACGACAAGACGACGACGAAGGGCATCGTCGCCATGCCCGGCGTCACCTCGACAAGGTGCTGCCATTGGTCCGCCGGCACGTTGAAGAACCGGGTGATGGGATGGGCGCCCGTCGCCCCAAGCGTCGTCGGCCAGGACCCCGCGGCGACCGGCACATCGCGCAGGTGCCGCCAGTGCTCCACGGCGCGCGCCTGGACGGGCTCGGCGACGGGGTGGTCGATCACCCACCGCAGGTAGCTCGCTTGGCTCGGCACCGGCAATTCAGGCGGTACGCGGCCGGCGTGCTTCGCGTACGCCCGAGACAGCTCGGCGGCGACGAGCGTGCCGGACTCCCCGTCCACGAGCGCCTCGGCGACGAACATCGCGAGCACGTGGGTCTTTGGCGCGACGACGTACAGCGTCGCCTGCAGACGGGGCTCGTCCCACGGCGAGAGGTCCCGGTACTCTGCCTCGACCGCAGTGACCGCGGCGGTCAGCCCCTCGAGCTTGGGGCGGTCGTCGAGGCGCACGACACGGAGCACCCCGCGCCGAAAGGGAGTCACCTCTTGGAACGAGCCCTCGGGGTGCCGGACGAAGCGGACCCGCAAGATGTCATGCGCTGCCACGACGTCGTCGATGGCCTGCGCGAGCGCGCCGACGTCCAGCTTTCCGTTCAGCTGGTACACCCAGCTCATGTACTCGCGGCTCGGGCTGTGCGGGGCCATGAGGAGCGACGACTGCTGAGTGAGCGAGAGTGGCGCGCGGCACGGGTCGTCCGCCGTCCCTTCTGACGACGCCACTCGTCGTGCTGGCCCTTTCGAGTCGTCCGTCACGCCGTTCACTGCTCCCTTCGTGTGCCCTGTGCCACTGTGCTCTCTGCGCTCGCTGTGTCGCTCGGCATCGGTGTCCTACCGCCCGGCGCCGGCGGCGTGGGTGCCATGGGCAGGCACCGCCAAGCTGCGAGACCGCATCACCCCGTGTGAGGATGAGGCCGATGCGTGCGACCTTCGACCCTCCGACCGACGCCGAGGCCTACCGATTCTGTCACCGCCTGCGAGTCCGCTTCGCAGAGACGGACGCGATGGGCGTCGTCCACCACGCTGCCTACCTGCCATACCTGGAAGAAGCCCGGGTGGAGTACCTGCGGTCGGTGGGCCATCCGTTCGACCTCCTCCGTGCCGAGGGCTGGGAGCTCCCCGTTGCCGGCGTTGCCACCCGCTACCTCCGCCCGCTCTTCTTCGACGACGTCGTCGACGTGCACCTCGTCGTCGCAAGAGCAGCGGGCGCCGCCTTCGAGATCGGCTATCTGCTCACCGTGGGTGCTGAACCTCGGGCGACGGCTGTGACGAGACACGGCGTGGTGGGGCCCCGCGGTCATCCTGTCCGATGCCCCGATTGGTTGGTGGCGCTCGCGTCGGGACCCTCATCGGGGGATCCCGAGCACTGACGCGCCGGGCAGCCTGACCGGCGGACTGACGCGCCCAGGATGGGCCGGCACCTCGCTGGTCACCCTGCCGCGCCGGTGCTCCTTGTCGCTGTCTTGGTGGACGTGGCCACAGAGGTGGTGGTCGTCGTCGGTGAAGACGGTGTCGTGGTGGTGGTGGTCGTGGTCGTCGTGGTGGTGCTGGACGACGTCGTGGTGGTGGTCGTGGCAGAAGGAGCCGTCGGCGGCGGCGACGTCGCCGGTGGCGACGCGGGTGGTGACGACGTGATCAAGTTGCCCGCAGAGGTGCCGCTCGATGTGTGCGACGCCCCGAGCAGCGCGGCGAGCGGGCGGCCGACCACCAGCTCGACGACGGTGACGACACCCAGGGCGAGCACGAACGCCGCGACGACCGAGACTGCCACTGGCAACGTACGATGACGGCGCCGAACGGACTTGCCGGCGTTCGGAACGTTCGCAGCGCCTCGGGCACCGCGTGGTGCCGCCCGGCTCGAGGCGACGAACCGCAGCTCTCCCACTTCGTCCCTGCGGTTGCGCCCCCGGAGCGATCGCACGCTGGCCTGCGCGGCGGCGTCCCGGCCGGTGCCGGTGTCCCCGCCCGCGGCGCGAGCGGTGCCAGGAGCAGGCGACGGTGGTGCGGTCGAGGCCGACGCGTCCGCTCCGGCGTCGACGGACGCGCCGAGCGCCGAGGAAGCGGCCACGCTCGTGACGTCACCGCTCGCGGCGGTCGCGCCGCGGCGCAGCAACGGGACCTGGGAGCCGTTGTTGACCACCACTTCGTGCACCTTCTTGTGGCCGCGCTCGATCCATTCCCAGAGGAACGCGGTCGCCGTGGTCGCTGCGATGCTGCCGATCGCCGTCCCGATGATCGTGCCCTGGACACCGAACACCGAGGCGATGAGCGCGGCAACCACCGCGCCGAGGGCGCCAGCCACTACCTGTATCGGATTGAAACGTCGCATCGCGTCACTCACGCAGCCGCGCGCCGAGCGGGGGCACGGCACCCTCCGCCACCGTCACGACGGCCCTGCCGCGCCGGCGGCGAGACACGGTGTGCTGGCGCACCGGACGGCCTGCCCACGATAACGGCCATCGGCGTCCCAGTCGCCGCGAACCGCGGAGGTCACCCAGAAGAACGTCGCCGATCAGCTCCGGCGCCGGGAGGTCCGCCAGCTCCGGCGGCGCCCTGGCTCCTCGCCATAGCCAGTCATGGGCCGGTTGCCACCACGCGCGGCCACCCACGTCCGCGCGCCCACGCCCACAGTGTCGGCGCCGCGCGTGCCGCTCGCGCTGGTCACACCGGGGCCGGCGAACACGCGGGCCACCGCCTCCATCGCGCCCGCCACCGGGCCGTCATAGGCAACAGAACCGTGGTCGAGGACCACCGCTCGGCTCGCGAGCGCCAGCGCGCGCTCGACCTGCTGCTCGACGACGAGCAACGCGGCGCCGGCACCGCGTAGCGCGACGAGATTCTCGTAGACATCGTCGACCACGCTCGGCGCGAGCCCAAGGGAGAGCTCGTCGGCGACGAGCACCCTCGGGGGCACCGCGAGGACCTTGGCCAAGGAGAGCAGTCGCTGTTGGCCGCCCGAGAGGGTCCCTGCCCGGTGCCGGCGCAGGTCGGCGAGCACGCCGAAGCGCTCGTAGACCGCGGCCAGCGAAGCGGCCACGTCGCCGCGGCTACCGCGTCGGCCGAGCGCGAGCACGAGGTTCTCCTCCACGCTCAGTGTCGTGAAGACCGCGCGACCTTCGGGAACGTGCGCCAGGCCCGCGCGGGCGATGCGCCACGGCGCGAACCCGGTAACGTCCCGGCCCTCTAGGCGCACGCGCCCAGCCGAGGGCCGCACCAGGCCCGAAACCACACGCGCGACGGTGGACTTGCCCGCTCCGTTCGGCCCCAGGAGAGCGACTGCCTCTCCGTGCTCGACCGTGAAGCTCACCCCGAAGAGCGCCCGGTACGGGCCATAGCCGGCCTGGAGGTCTTCGACCTCGAGCACGGTGGCGTTCGGGGGCACGGTGGCGTTCGGGGGCACCGTGGCGTTCGGGGGCACCGGGGGCACCTCGGCGCTCACGCCGTCCCCAGATACGCGCGCCGCACCGCGTGCTCGGCCATCACGTCGGCAAAGGCGCCCGAAGCGACCACACACCCCAGGTCCATCACCACCACGCGGTCTACGACCGCCTCCACCATGGCGAGGTCGTGCTCGACGAGCAGCACCGCCATCCCGCGTGTCAGCTGCAGCGCGCGCAAGACACTGGCGACCTCTCGCGTCTCACGCTCGTCCAGCCCCGACGAGGGCTCGTCCGCGAGGAGCAATGACGGCTCACCCACGAGCGCCCGAGCGAGCTCGACAAGGCGGCAGGTGCCGAGGTCGAGCGCGGCGACCGGCACGTCCGCGAGCTCGACGAGACCCACCATCGAGAGGACGCCCTCCACGCGACCGAGCTCCTCGGCGCTTGGCGCCGCCCGGTTCGAAAGGTCCCGCCACAGGTTTGCTCGCCCGCTGCGATGGCGCACCCTGTCAGCAACGAGAAGGTGGTCACGCACGGTCAGCTCAGGGAACACTTCGATGCGCTGGAACGTGCGCCCGATCCCGAGACGCGCTCGCCGCCACGGCGAGAGCCTCGAGAGCTCGCGTCCGCAAAAGACGATGCTGCCCTTGTCGGGGCGCAGCTGGCCGCAGATGCAGTTGAACAGGGTCGTCTTTCCCGCACCGTTCGGTCCGACCAGGCCCACGCTCTCGCCGCCGCCGACCGATAGGTCCACACCGTCGACGGCGACGCGCCCACCGAAGGACTTGGAGACACCTCGAACCTCGAGGAGTCCTCCGATCCCGCCGGTCGGGCGCCTCATGGCCGACCCGTCACCGCAGGGGCAGTCGAGCGTGCCCGACGCGCCAGCGCGCGCTCGGCGCGCGCGGTCCATCGCCGCTTCTCGAGCTCGACCATCCCCTCGGGATGTGCAGCGTACGTGAGGGCACCAGCGGCGAAGAGCACGAACGTGAGGCCTTGGAAGCGTTGCGGCGCGTACTGCAGCAGCTCCTGTACGACCACCAGCCCCATGCCCGCTTGGATGGCGCCCTCCACGGTGCCGACGCCCGTCGTCACCACTATGACCACGAAGGCGAGCGACAGCTGGTAGTCGAACTGCGCGGGCGCGACGACCGTCTCTTGGACGACGAGCAGGGTGCCGCCGACCCCCGCAAGCGCGCCGGCGAGCGCGAACGCCAGGATCCGCTGCCAGGGAAGGTTCACCCCGATCCCTGCTGCGCCGGTCTCGCTGCCGCGCATGGCGGCGAGGAATCGCCCCACCGTGCCGCGCTGGACGAGCGAGACCCCACCGGCGCACAGGAAGAGGACGATCACGGCGAGCACGAAATAGCTGTGGCCGTTCGGGGCAGCAAGATCGAACCCCAGCCACCGGCGCTCGATCGTCACCCCGCCTGTGCCCCCGCTCACGGCGTGGGCGGGAAAGACGGCGACGTCGAAGAGCAGGGCCGCGGCGAGCGTCATGAGCGCGAGGCCGAGCCCGCGCAGTCGAAGGGAACCTACGGCGAGCACTGCCGCGACGCAGGCCGCGGCGAGCGCGCCAACGAGACCGCCCACGAGGAAGTTCAGCCCGAAGTGGAGCGCGAGCTGGGCGGCGGTGAACGCCGCCACCCCCGCGAGGGTCGCCTGCGCGAGCGACAGCTGCCCTGCCGTGCCGGTGAGCAGGGTGATGGAGAGGAAGATCACCGAGTACGCGAGCCCCTGGTTCAGCACGGTCTCCCACCCCGACGGAATCCAAGTCAGCATCGACACCACGAACGCGAGGAGGGCTAGCCACCACCCGGCGCGCACGAACCGGTCGATCTGCGGGGTACGGATGTCGGCGGTGGGCGGCGGTGGTGGTGGGTCGACCGATGAGAGCGGGTCCTTGGATTCGTCGAGCCGTCGCAGTCCCGGCACGAAGACGAGCGCACCCACGAGCACGATGAACGGCAGCGCCGGCAGGACCGCCGAGTACCACAGGCTCGACGTCGGCAAGTACCCCTGGGCAGTGAGGCTGACGACGCCGATGAAGACGCCCACCACCGCGGCGACCGGCATGGAGCGAAGTGCTGCCCACGCGGCGGCCGCGATCGCGGCGACCATCAAGGTGATGTAGTCCTGTGACTGCACCGTGGCCTCCGCGGGGGCAAGCAGCACGCCGGCGAGGCCCGCCATGAGCCCGGAGATCGCCCAGGCGGTCGCGGTCACCCTGTCCGCATTGACGCCGTCGAGCTGGACGAGCCTGCGGCTCTCGGCGGCGGCGCGCATCTCGAGCCCGAGCCGAGTGCCACGCAGGAGGACCACGAGCACGACGAGCATGGCGACCGTGCCGACAACCGCGCTCAGGTAGATGCCGTTCACCGGTACATCGCTACCGAGGTGGAAGTACACGGTGTTCGGGTCGAAGCCGATGCTGGGTGCACCGACGAGGTTACGGTTGCCGAAAAGGACCGAGAGCAACGAGGGGATGCCGACGAGCAGGCTGAGGCCGGTCACGATCTTCGCCGTCGTGTTCGTGCTCGGAATGCGGCGGAACAAGAAGCGGTCGAGCAGGAGGCCGAGCCCGGGGCCGAGCACCACCACCGAGAAGACGAAGGCGCCCCAAGTCGACCACCCACGAACCTGGGTGAGCCACGTGAAGACGTAGGCCGACGCGTATGCCTGCCCGCCGTAGCCGAAGTTGAAGACGCCCGTGGTCTGGTAGGTCAGGCAGAGGCCAACCGCGAAGATCGCGTAGGCACAGCCGTACGGCACGCCCGGGATGGCGAAGCCGAGCAGTTGCTCCATGCGTATCGCGTCCTCAGCCGGCCGTCCCCGGGAGACCCGGCGGCGGCGCGACCGGCGTCGGATGTCGCACCTGTGAGGAGTCGAAGCATACGAAGACCTCCTTGCCCTTCCCGTAGACGGGCACGGCGGTCGACCCCTTCACTTCGACGAACGCGGTGCACGACTTTCGTGTCTCCCGGACGTGGTCGATCCTCCAGTTCACCGGCTGCTCGAGTCCTGTGGCGGTGAAGTCGCGAATCTGGTTGGTCGCCGCCACCACAGAGGCCTGGGTGAGATGCTTTCCGGCCGCCTTCATGCCCGCCACCATCAGCGCGGCGGACTCCCACCCCTCGAGCGCCAACGCGTTGTCGACGTAGCCGGGCGAGTAGCGCTTCATCGCCCGCAGGTACGTGATGAGCCCTGGGTAGACGCCTGGGTCCCTCGCCGCGGCGCTCTGCGGCACGTTCTGGAGGTCGAAAAGCACGCCTTGGAGGAGGCTCTTGTACTTTTTCACTACGGTCGCGTCGGCGCCGTCGAACCACAGCTGGTGAACGTGCAGACCGTACTGCTGCACATCGCGCGCAAGCGACACGTTGCCTGTCACTGTCATGCAGGACACGATGAAGTCCGAACCGGCGTCCTTCATCCGCTGGACATCGGGGGTGAGATTGGCGTCGATGGGTGTGATCTTCAGGTCTGTGAACGACACGTGATAGCCCGCGGCACGCAGCAGATTGCCCGTCGACCGGCAGAGGTTGGAGGAGGTCGACACGTTGTAGGCGAGGATCGCGACCGACTTGGACCTGGTGCGGTCGATCGCGTACGCGACGGCGGGAACGATCGTCTTGAGTGTCAGGACCGAACCACCGGCAGCGAAGAGGTTCGGCGCGTGGGCCCAGTTGCCGTCGACGTTGTAGCCGTAGGTGGGCGTGCAGGTCTCGACGAAATAGGAAGGCGTGAACCAGTACGACGACACTGCGACGGCGAACGCGTGGTCCTGGGCGATGGCGGTGTGCGCGTCGGAGACGAACTGGCTCGAGAGCCCCTCGTCGTCGAGGTTGTAGGCAACCTCGATCTTGCGCCCGTCGACCCCGCCATGCGCGTCAACCATGTCGAAGTACGCCTTCAGGCCGGGCACGAAGGACCCGAAATCCGCAGCGAGCGGGCCCGACAGCGTGGAGATCGCCGCTACCTTGATCTCCGTCGCAGTGACGCCCGGCGCACCCGCGCCGACCCCCGCCGGGCACTGCAGTGAAGAGGTCTTCTTCTTGTTGACCGTCTTGTTGACCGCGCGCGATCCCGCCGCGCTCGCGGCGCTCCCACCGAAGGCCGCGATGCCCGCCGCCGCGACGACGACGGACAGCGCGCTCGACAGGCCGAGCGCCAGCAGCCTGCGGCGGACGCGTCTCATGCCGTCTCCTTCTATCACCGTGTCCTCTCGCGTTCGGCCCACCCGCCGACTCGTCCGACGAACGTTCGTTCCACGACGTCGGCCGTCGCGGTGCGCGGGGCACGCCCGCGCGGGGTCGAACGCACGAAGTCGCGCGGCCGCGTCCCACTGGAGAGCGGCGACGTACCGGCGGTAGAACGGCAAGGGCACATCGACGAGCACGATCCAAGGAGCGCACCACGCGATGGACGACGCCATCAGGGCAGAGTCGATACGGATCAGCGGGCACCACGGCCACGAGGTCGAGGCGTACTTCGCGCAGCCTCTCGGCGACGGCCCCTACGGCGGCGTCGTCGTGATCCACCACATGCCCGGATACGACGAGGCGACCAAGGAGATCACGCGCCGGGTCGCGGACCACGGCTACTTTGCCATCTGCCCCAATCTCTACAGCCGCGAGGGCATAGGGCTCGACCCCGTGGCGGCCGCGGCAGCCGCACGTGAGAATGGCGGGATCCCCGACGACCAGCTCGTGGGCGATGTCGCCGCTGCGGTCGCGTACGTTCGCGCGCTCGGCCGGTCGAACGGAAAGGCAGGCACCATCGGCTACTGCTCGGGGGGCCGCCAGTCACTGCTCGCAGCATGCCGTCTCGACCTCGACGCGGCGGTCGACTGCTACGGCGCCTTCGTGGTGCACGAGCCGCCAGTCGAGCTTTCCTTGAAGATCGCGCCCATCGTCGGCCTCGTCGGGGATCTGTCGTGCCCGCTCCTCGGCCTCTTCGGCGCCGAGGACTCGCACCCCTCCCCAGAAGAGACCGCGACGCTCGCCCGTGCCCTCGAACGCGAGGGAAAGACGTTCGAGTTCCACACCTTCGAGGGCGCCGGTCACGCCTTCTTCGCCGTCGACCGGCCGATGTACCGCCCGGACGCAGCGACCAGGGGCTGGCCGATCATCTGGGAGTTCTTCGGGCGCACGTTGCGCTGAGCGGAGCATCCTCGGGGAGCGACGCTGCGGTTTCAGCTCCGCGCCCCGAGCCCCGCGAGCTCGTCGAGGGCACCTCGCCAGGCTTCGACCGATCCTCGGCCCGTTCGCGCACCGGGCGCGTTGGAGGACTCAGGAAGCTCGATCCCGATCTGACCGAGCGCGGCGAAGAAGTGCTTGTCCCACTCCGGCGCGCTGCGCACGGGCCATGGCGGATGCTCCGGCTGCTCGTCGAACATGAGCCGGACTGCCGCGACCACCGACTCGGGATCCGGCGAGCACGCCAGTGCCGCACCCTTTTCGAGCTCGTGCAGCGTGTTCTCCCTGCCGTGCCCCGGCACGACGTCGAGGATCACGAGCCAGCGGCCGATCACCCGTGCTTCGTGGCACGTCTGTCCCGACGAGGTCACGACCGCGTCAGCGGCCGCCATGAGATCCGGCACTCGGTTGGTCATGCCGAACGGCAGCACCCGCGAGCAACGGCGTGCCACGTCGCGGAGCCGCTCGTGCAACCGCTCGTTCATCCCCGCCACCGCGAGGACGAAGAAGCCCGCCTCGCCGAGGAGGCTCGCCGTCTCGGCCAGGGGGCCGAGCCCCCAGCCACCGGCCATGAGCAGCACGCACGGCGCCTCGGCGGGAACCCCCAACTCCTCACGTGCGGCGCTCTTGGGTCGCGCCTCGAAGAAGGGTGGCCGGACCGGAGGGGGTACGACCGCGAGGTTCGCGCCAGGGTCGTAGCGCTGGATCGTCGTCGCCGCCAGCGGCGAGCACACGATGTAGAGGTCGGTGCCGTCCGCGACCCACATTCGGTGGGCGCACGCGTCGGTGCATACCGCCACCGTCGTGAGCCTCGGCTCCCCTTTCTTGATGGCGGCGGCGGCCGAGACGCCGGTCGGGAAGACCGAGACGACGAGGTCGCCGTCGACGCGGACGAGCTGCTCGCGGACCTCGGGAACCACCTGGGCGAGGGCGGCGCGCTCGAGCATGCGGGGCAGCCAGGTGCCGTTCCGCAAGTGGCCGAAGTGAAAGGCGTCGTACACCGACGGGACGGAGATCATCCGCTTGAATGCGGCCGTGCCTGCCCGCGACCCTGCGCCGCCGAGCATCGACATGCAGTCGAGCACGCTTGCGGGTACCCCGACGGTGTCGAACGCCATCCGGCACGCCTCGGCGACCGAGTCGTGGCCCTTGCCGATCGATCCCGAGAGGATCAGCGTGCGGCGCGTGACACGCTCGGCGTTGCGCCGCCCCATGCCCACGTTGCTGGTCATCTGTTCGTCTCCGATCACCGGAACCTCCGTCACAGCACCTTGCCCGCAGCTGGATGCGCCCACACCAGGGATCGCGGCCGTCACACGACCAGCTCGTCCAGCGTGACGGCGTCGAGATGGCGGCGCGCCAGCTCGTCACCGACGGCGCCGAGCGCCTCATAGGCGACCCGCCACATGCCTTCCGGGCCGAAGCGGTCGCTGTCGTGGAGCAACACGACGGCCCCGGGCCGGAGCCGGCGCCCGATCCGCGCGGCGACAGCCCTGGGCGACGTTGTCGCCCACTCCCTCCCCCACGACGACCACAGCACGGTGTCCCAGCCCTTTCGCCGAGCGTGCAGAAGGGTTGCGCCGGTCACCTGCCCGTAGGCGGGTCGGAACCAGCGGAGCGCGACGCCGAGGGCCTCCATGAGCTCGCCCGCGGTATCGAGGTCGCGGCGGACCCAACGCGGCGACTTGACCAGGTGGTGCGCGTGGGCGAACCCGTGCGTCCCGAGCGCATGCCCACGCCCGAGGATGTCGTCTATGAGTGCAGGCTCACGTGCCACCTCCGAGCCGACCGGGAAGAACGTCGCGCGCAATCCCAGCTCGTCGAGCCTGGCGAGGATCTTGGGCGTGCCTTCTGGATGCGGGCCGTCGTCGAAGGTGATCGCCACCCGACCTGGGAACCGCGGGCCCTGCCAGCGACAGAGACCACCGGGCAGCGCCTGCAACGGCGTCCACTGCCCGAGCGCCACCGCGGCGGGTAGGTACTCGGCGGCAGCCGCAGCGACGCCGAGCGAGGCACCCACCGCCCATGGGCAGGACCGCCTGCGTGGATCCGCGTGGTCGAGCATCGTCACCTCGTCTGCCGAGGATGTTTCGGCTGCCATGGCCGTGGCACCTCCGTCGACCGTACCGCGGAACCAGCTCCCTTCGGCGCGAAGTGTCGGCTGGTGGTCGAGCGCAGTGAGCACGCAGGTACGGCGCCACTGACCCCGAAGCGGACGTGACGAACGCCGGGACGCGATCGATCGCGTACACTCGCCGGTGCGCCTCTAGCTCAACGGCAGAGCAACGGACTCTTAATCCGCAGGTTGTGGGTTCAAATCCCACGAGGCGCACCAGGTCAGAGCTGGTTTCTTGGAAGTAGACTCGGTCTGATAACTACAACGGAATTACAAGCGCTCCGTGCAAGGAACCAAGACCGAAGTACGTGTTGGGTCCAAGTACGCGACATGCCAGTTGAGCTGCGGTTTCTCAGCGTCGCACCAGTGATGGGCCACTCGACGATACGTCGATCCTCGCGTCGTACCGAAGGTCGCACCCGGCCATTGGCATCCGCGCAGGGGCCCGTGGAGCGCCTCGAGCGGTAGCTGGTGGCCGGCGAGTCGAGCGACTCGACCTGGGCTGTGCGACTGCCAATGTGATGCCATGTCTGAGACGAAGGAAGACCGCCTCCAAATCGGAGTCTCGCCGAAGGCCAAGCGGCTCCTCGAGGAGGCAGCGCAAGCCTCCCACCTGACCGTGTCGGCATTCGTCCTCCAAGCCGCCGACATGCGCGCCGACCAGGTCCTTGGCGACCAGGGGACGGTCCGTCTGAGCCCTCGAGCCGCCGCCGTCTTCTCCGCATCGCTGGCAGAGCCCGCAGCGGTGAACCGGCGACTGGTGGACGCGCTTGGCCGGCCTCGCGGCTTTGTCTGGGCCGATTGAGCTCTGTCGGCCAGAGCTGCTGTACCCGAGACGGCGTGATCGTGGCGGGTTCGACTGTGGCGACGAGCGGCTGAACGAGTGGTTGCGGCGGTACGCAGGCCAGAATCGGCGAAACGACACCGCAGCCACCTGGGTGATCGCAACGCGAGAGGGTCGGGTCGCCGCCTACGCGTCGCGGTCGATGACCGGCATCGATCGCTCTGCGGTACCCGACGGCCTCGGCAAGGGGGCGCCGAACCCCGTTCCCGGCCTCCTCATTGGACGGCTCGCCGTCGACCGCACATTCAGCGGACAGGGCGTGGGCTCTGCCCTCGTCCTCCACGCTTTGGTCGCGGCGGTGGACCTCGACGCCTCGGCTGCATGCAGGGCCGTCGTCGTCGTGGCCCTGAGCGAGGAGGCCAAGGCCTGGTGGATGCGGCTCGGCCTCCGCTGCTTCGACGAGGACGACGACTCGTGCCTGGATCTGTACCTGCTCACGGCCGAGATCCCAGAGTCGCTCGACCGTGTCGGGTGATGCGAGGCAGTCCGCCGACGCGGCTCGTCGGCCGCCCGCGGGACGTGAGGACGACCATGGGCACGACGTGGTACGACCCAGGGCAGCTGCTCGACCGGTTGGTGGCTGCCGGCGTGCAGTTCGTGGTGATGGTGGGCGATCCGCGTGGCGGGCTGGGCCGCCTGGTGGTGTCCCAGCGCCCTGCGAACCTGAGCGTCGTCGACCAGGTGCTCGGCCAGGTCGGCGCCACGCTTGGGATCGAGCGGTCCAGTGAGGTGGTGATGAGCGGGGTGCACGTGCGCCTGACGCGGTACTCGCCGACCCTGGCGGTAGCGGTGAGCGCTGGGAGCGGTTACGGCGCAGGTTGTTCGACCTGGCGGAGTGAGCGGCCAGCCCGTAGGACGCCGCGGCGGCGAGCAACGCCCTGGTTCCCGGCGGCGCCGGCGCCGCGGTCTCCTCGGAGGTGCCAGCGGGCGGTCGTCCGGTTGGGTGGCGGCCCCCGACGCGAGCCCGCGACAGCGACAGCGTGGTGATGGCCAGAGGCACCACCGTCGCCAGGAAGATCCAACGGAATGGCACATGGACGGACAGGGCAACCAGCACATACACCCCGGCAAGTGCCCCGCCGCCCACGTCGAGGGCGCGAAGGAAACCGAAGGCCAACGAGCGGTGCCCGACCCGGTCGCCGATCCTGCCTCCGGCGTAGGAGAGCAGGGCGCCCCCACCGTAGCTGAGCGCGCTGGCCAGTCCGAACGCCCACACCGGCTGGTGGAGCGTGAGGACCAAGAACAGGGGGAACCCGGCCACGACCGCCTGGTAGCCCAGGTCGGCGAAGAACGCCGACAACGAGATCGCCCAAACGTCGCTACTGGCCCATCGCTGCGCCGTGCCGCGTCGGGCACGCCCTCTCTGGCCGTGTCGGCCGGGCTGCGTGTCACGTCGACACCTCGCGCCCTTCAGGGATGTTCGC
>JAJZJC010000068.1 GCA_021810205.1 Actinomycetes bacterium | reverse complement strand
GTCCTCAATGCCGCCCGGAGGTTCGTCGCCGGCCCCCGGCGCGGCCCCCGGGCGCGAGGTCGGCACCGCTGACCGCTGCGGCCCGCGGGGCTCACCATCGGCGAGCGCGGCCAGGGCGTCCAGGCCGGTCAGCTCCGAGCCCACCAAGGCCACCCCGAAACGCTCGGCAGGCAGGCCTTCGAGGCTGGCGCACGCCGCCCAGGCACGCTCCTGGCGCCCGGCGAACGCGCCGGCCAGGCGATCACCGGGGGCGGGCTCGGCGAGGATCCCGTTGACCACGAGGACCTGGCGGTCAAGGCCGCCCTCGGCCAGCTCGGCCCCGGTGCGCGCTGCTTCTGTGAGCGCGCCATCCTCGGGACGGGTGACCAGCGCCACGGTGGTCGCGGACGAGTCGCGCAACGCGGCCAGCGCGGCGGCGTACTGGGCCCGCTGACCCTCCAATGCCGACAGCGGACCCAAGCAGCTCACCCCGGCGTCGTTGGCCGAGAGGAACTCCTCCCACGCCCGAGGCAGCTCCAACATCCGCAGGGTGTGGCCGGTCGGGGCGGTGTCGAAGATGACATGGTCCACCCCACCGGGGACGCCCGGCCCGTCCGGGCCGAGCAGCCGGGTGAACTCCCCGAACGCGGCCACCTCCACCGTGCACGCCCCCGACAGCTGCTCTTCGATCGCGGTGACCGCCGAGTCGGGCAGCACCCCCCGATACGGGCCGACCACCGTCTCCCGGTAGGCGGCCGCCGCCGCCAACGGGTCGAGGTCGGCCACCCACAGCCCCACCTGCCCCGCAACCAGGGTCGGCTGTGCACCCACCGGCTGGGCGAACACGTCGGCCAGGTTCGACGCCGGGTCGGTGCTCACCACCAGCACCCGCCGCCCGGCCCTGGCCAGAGCCAGCGCGCTCGCAGTGGCGATGGTGGTCTTTCCCACCCCGCCCTTGCCGGTGAACAGCACGAAGGGGGTGCCCCAGCCGTCGAAGACCAGGCCCGACAGCCCAGCCAGGCCGCCGCTCGCCACTGTGCCCGGTGCGCCGGCCATCAGCAGCACCCCGACCCGGGAGCGCACCCGCCGGTAGCGGCGTCCGGCGCCGCCGCCGGCTCGTTGGTGGCCTCGATCACCTCCGCCAGCTCCTCTCGGCTCGGGTAGCGGCCGTAGGTGAGGACCCGGTCGCCGACCAGCACCGCCGGCAGCGCCCCGTCACCGAACGCGGCCAACAGCCCGGCTACCTTCGCCTCGGTGGTGAACGCCCCGGGCTCGCTGGCCAGATTGAACCGGGCGACGGTCGCCCCCCGGTCAGCTAGCCAAGTGAAGTCGGCCGCGGCCTGAGCCAGCGCCGGGTCCACCGAGGCTCCGCACACCCCGGTCGCACAACACAACGGCGGGTCGTACACCCGCACCTCGACACCAGTAACGCCCATGATCACCGCTCCTCTCCTCCGGGCCGATACCAAGCGACATCGACGCCGATCAATATAGTATGTGGCCGGGAGAATATCGACAGGTGTCGATGTCTCACCGTTGTAGGATCGGCGCTGTGGCCACGACCGTGCAAAGGCACAGCCCGCCAACCTCAGGCCAGGAGGCGGGATCGGAGCCCTGCTGGCCGGCGCTGTCCGAAGCTCCCCTCCGGCGGGCCGATGCCGAGACCCTCGCCGGCGTGCTGCGGGCCATCGCGGACCCGGCCCGGCTGCAGCTGATCAGCCTGATCCAAGCGGCGAGAGGCGGCGAGGCGTGCGTGTGCGACCTCGTTGACCCGCTCGGGCTCTCCCAGCCAACGGTCAGCCACCACCTCAAGGTGCTCCTCGACGCCGGGCTCGTCAGCCGGTGTCGGCGTGGGTCGTGGGCCTATTACCGCCTGGTGCCGGAGCGCCTCGCCGCCCTCGCCCAGCTCCTCGCCTGACTGCTGCCCACCCCGACGAGGCCAGGCTGGCTTAGGAAGCCCAGCCGAGCGCCTCTCGGTCGAAGATGTAGCCGATGCCGCGCACCGTGCGGATATGGGTCGGGTGGTGCGGGTCGGTCTCGATCTTCTGGCGCAACCGCCGGATGTAGACCTCCAAGGCCTTCCCCACCTCGCGGGGGTTGTCCCATCCCGCGGCCAACAGCCGCTCCCGGGGGACCACCTGCCCGGCGTGGGCCAAGAGCACCGAGAGCAGCTCGAACTCCTTGCGGGGAAGCGGCATGCACCGCTCACCGATCCGCAGGAGCCGAGCGCCCAGGTCCAACTCGGTGTCCTGAGCGCGGAGCACCTCCGCGTCCGCTCGGCGAGGACCGTTGCCCAGCGAGGTCATGGTGGCGACCGCGGCGTTCACGCCCTGCCTCCACCGACCGCGACCCCCGTCGTTGGCTGGTACGTCCGTGGCGAGGGAACCTCGGCGGAGGCCTCCTCGAGGGTCTGGCCCTTGGGTTCGGGTAGGGCGACCAAGGTCAGGAGGATGCCGACTGCGGAGACCGCAGCCATCATGCCCATGACGCCGCTGATCCCCACCGACTTGAGGAGATGAGGTACGAAGAGCGCCCCGAGGAAGGCCCCGAACTTCCCGCCTGCCGCCGATATGCCGTCACCCATGCCCCGGATGGAGGTGGGGAAGATCTCCGAAGGGAACACGAACGTGGTCTCGTTGGGGCCGAACTCGATGAAGAAGTAGCTGATGGCAAACAGGCCGAGGAACAGGGCGGTGTTCTTCACGGCACCGGGGATCAGCCAGATGCCCCCGAACGCCAGGGCCATGACCAGAAACCCCTGCCACTGGATGCGCTTGCGCCCGAGGCGGTCCATCAACCAGACCGCCACCCAGTACCCCGGGACCGCCGCCACGGTGAAGATGGCGAGCGAGATGAGAGTGTGGGAGAGCAGGCTCCCGTGGGGCTGGAGCTGCTTCAAGATGAGCGGGCTGGAGACCGAGTTGCCATAGAAGGCGATGTCCATCAGGAACCAGCTCCCCGCCGTGCCGATGAGACGCAGCAGGTACGGCTTGGAGGTGAGACGCTTCCGCAGGTCGGAGGTCGCCGCGACTGGTGCGGGGCGATGCCCGTTGCCGGTCGTCGCCTGGCCGTTGGTCGCCAGGCCGTTGGCCGCCGAGACCTGGCCGGTCACCCACTCGACCGTCTTGGCCGTCTCTGCCACGTCGCCGCGGACGCTCAACGTGTACCGGGGGGTCTCTCGGATCTTGCGGCGGAGGTAGACGACAGACAGGGCGGGAACGGCCCCGAGGCCGAGCATCAGCCGCCAGGCGACCCCGTTGGGCACCCCGGCTCCGAGGAAGATGGCAGCGATGGCCGGTCCGGCCATCAGGCCGAAGCCCTGCATGGCGAACACCGTGCCCACCAGGCGCCCCCGGGACTTCTTGTTGGCGTACTCCGACGTGATCACGGCCGAGGTGGCGTAGTCGCCGCCCACCCCGATGCCGACCAGGATCCGGAAGATGAACAGCGACTCGAAGTTCCACGCGAAGGCGGTGAGGATGGCACCCACCGCCAGAAGGGCCACTTCCAAGCCGTAGACCTTCTTGCGTCCGAGGCGGTCCATCAGCTTGCCGAAGGTGAGCGCCCCGAGCACCGACGCCAAGAGCGAGATGGAGTTGAGCAGTGAGATCTGGTTCGTGTTCAAGCGGAAGATCGGGGTCAGGATGACCGTGACCGTGCCGATGATGAACAGGTCGTACGCGTCGGTGAAGAAGCCCATGCCGGCGGTGAGCACCGTCAACCAGTGCTTGCGGCCCACCTCGGCCTCGTCGAGCGGTCGATACAGGTCGGTCATGGATGCGAGGCCTTCGGCCACCTGGGCTCCTCCTCAAACCTATCGGATAGATGTCTGTCTATTCCGACAAGATGAACGGGAGGTGACCGACAAGCGACACGACGGTGATTTCTTGGCGAACTCCGGTCTACGTTGCCGACTCCTCCGCAGCGTTCCCTGCGCCGAGGACGAGCAGTGGTTGGGCGGAGGCCAGGAGCCCGCCGCCCGCCGTCCTCCGCTGCACTCAGGACTGAGGCAACTCGCTACGAGGCAGCGCGATTGGCGCCTCGATGGTCAGTACTCGTCGCGAAACCGCATGTCGGACAGTTTCCCATCTGCGTGGCTCCCTGCCGGGGGCGCCAACCAGTCCTCCGCGCCAACCTGCGCGGCGACCTCGCCGGTGTCGCTGCCGCGATCGTAGAGGGTGACTGCGACATCGATGACGCTTTCGCCCGGCTGGTAGACGACGTCGAGTTGCAGCGCGTCGAAGAGCGCCCGTAGTTCGCCCTGTGGCGCCGTGTCGAGCGAGGTGGCAAGGATCGGCAGACGGTCGAGCAACGGGGCGACATCGGCCAACGTCGGCGCCTCTGTCGCCGACGCTCGTGCGAGTGCCACGAGCCGCTCGCGCCGCTCGGCGATCGCGTCCTCCAGCTCCGTCACGCGCTGGCCGACGCGCCGTCGGAGTGCGGCGGTCACGTCGTCGGCTTCGAGGTTGACGAGCTGGCGGGCAAGGCGCCGTTCGAGGTCGGTGATCTCAGCTTCGATCTCCTCGGCGCGTTCTTTCGCCGGTGCGACGCGTTCGGGCTCGGCGGCGGCTTCGAGGCAGGTGCGCCAGTACCCGGTGCGCTCGGGGCCGAAGAGGGCGGTGGCGAGGAACGGGAGCAGCGCGTCGTTGAGCCGCTGCTCGTTCAGGTACACGTGGGGCGGGTGGTCGGCGGGGATGTCTTTCGACCGCTGGTGTGAGGGCTGGCAGGAGTAGTAGGTGGTCTGGCGGCGGTGGTTGCCCCACATGCGCAGTCCGCAGATCCCGCAGCGGAGGAGCCCTCGGTAGAGGTAGTCACGTTTGGCGGTGGGTCGGGCGACGGTCGCCAGGACTCCTTGGCGGGAGCGCTCGTTGGCCTTGGCGCGCGCAGAGACGGCGTCGTACTCCTCGCGGCTCACGATCGCCGGATGTGCCGGCTCCTCCGACCAGACCCAGGCCTCTGGCGGGTTGGTCCGGTTGTGGCCCTTCTTGCGGGCTCTGCGGTTCCAGACCTGGTAGCCGGTGTACTTGGGGTTCTTGAGCACCTCCCAGACTGACGACCTGCTCCAGGCACCGCGCGCCGTCGTCGGATCGATCGGGACCGGCGGCGGGTAGCGGTCGGGCTCGGCGTTGAGGCGATCGCGGATCTGGAGGAGCCCCATGCCGCCGCCCAAGTACCAGTCGTAGATGGCACGGACCACCGGAGCGCGCACGGGGTCCAGCTCCAGGGTGCGCTTGTTGATCCCGCGGCTCGCCTTGTGCGGGTTCGGGTGGTCGTGGGTGACGAAGCGATAGCCGTAGAGGGCGACGCCACCGGTGTGCCAGCCCTGGCGGGTCGAGGTCTCCTGGCCCTGGCGGGACTTCACCATCAGCTCGTGGTGGTAGCCCCGCGCGATGCCGATGTTCACGTGGCGGAGCACGATGGTGCCGAAGGACTCCTCCAGCGGCTCATCCGCCGCGCACAGGCGGACGCCCGCCTGGCGCAGCTCGTCTTCGACGCGGAAGGCGACCGAGGAGTTGCGCGACAGGCGAGAGATGGACTCTACGATCACCCGGTCGAAGCGCGCCGGGCGGCGGGCCGCGTCGGCGAGCAACTCCTGGAGCCCGCCGTCGCGTGGGATGGGGATCTCGAAGCCGGCCAAGCCGCCCGAGCCGCGTGCGGCGTAGGCGCGGGTGCCCGACTCGATGTCGTAGTAGTGACAGACGATCCGCCCGCCGGACTCGGCCACCTGGCGCTCGGCGTTTTGGAGCTGGCGGGGGAAGCTGAGCGTGGGGTCTTGTTCGTCCTCCGTCGAGACTCGCCCGTACCAGGCGTAGCGGGGAAGTGGGCCGGCGGGCGTGGTCATGGCAAGGCCTCCTCGTCCTGTCCTACCTCTGTCCCGGCGAGGCAAGCGAGCAGGGCCGAAAGCGCCCGGCCCTGGGCTGCCGCCAGCGGCCGCCCGGCCTCGCCGCCGACGAGGCGGACCTGGCAGCGGATGGTCAGGACCGAGCCGGTGGGAGCGGGATCGGGGGACCCGGGGGCTTGGCGGGTGCAGGCCTCGGTGGTGGCGAGGCGACGAGCGGTCATCGGGTGGCCCTCGCGGTCAAGGTGCCGAGCTGGACGAGAGGCCGGCGGGGGGCTTCCTCCCCGACCGCCAACCAGATGGTGTCGGCGGGGTTGCCCGTCCCGGCGACGGCCGTCGCCACCGGGAGGGCGGTGGCGCCGAGCGCCTTGCGCAGCCCCGGCTCGCGCCCCGGCTGGGCGAGCCAGAAGAGGACCGGCCGGGAGACGCCGTCGGCCTCGGCGAGGTCGCGGTAGCCGGCGAGCTTGGCGGCGACCCGAGAGAGCGGCTCGCTCCCGGTGTCATGCTCCAGGAAGAACTCGAAGCGCTCGCCGCCCTCTTCCCAGATCCCGTAGGCGTCGGGGCGGACGAAGTCTCCCCACTCCGCCGCGCAGCGCCGCTCTGACCACCAGGCGCCGACCGCGGCATCGGGGCGGCGCCGTGCCGCGGCGTGCAGCGCGCAGAAGAAGCCGTTCACCCCCAGGGTGTGGGCGGTGCGCTGGTGGGCGGCGAGCGCCACGACCCGGTCGCGCACCACCGAAGGACGTGGCGCCTCGACGCCGCGCTCGGCCGCCACGACCGCCGCGCCGAGCAGACCCAGGGTGTAGCGCCACGACGCAGAGCCCGTCGGACGCAGCGGACGGAACCGTTCCAGGACCGCCATCCGCCTCAGGGCGACGAGGCGGTGCTGGGTCGAGGTGAGGCTCGTGAAGCAGAGGTCGCAGACCTGCTCGGTCGTCAGCACCCGGTGCTCCCACAGCACCCGGCAGAGGAGGCGGTCGCGTTCGGTCAGCCGTCCGACGATGTCGAGCGCAGATGCGCCGCCCCGCCGAGGAGAAGAAGAACTACTCATGGATTGCTCCAGGAGTCGGGGTCCTCAGACGCCGGGGTGGGAGACGCCCTGTGCCGGTGGTTCGGCCCAGGTGGCCCCGGCGTCTCAAAGCCGCCGGGGGAGACGCCGCCCGAGACGCCGTCCGAGACGCCGCCAGGCCCGCCGCCCCCTTTCTGGTGACGGTGCCGGCGACGGCGCACCAACAGCTCGTGGCGGCGCTCGGCCCGTGAGCGCCCGTGGGCGCGGGCACACTGTCGGGCCTCGGCCTCTCGGCCGCCGATCGCCGGGGGCAGCGGGCGGGTGCGGAGGGTGAAGGCGTGGAGGTCCCGTCCGCCGACCACCAACCGGCAGGCCACCTGGTAAGCGTCGAGGTGGCAGAGGTCGTAGGGCTTCAGGTACGGCTCGGTGTGGCGGGCGAGCACGCGGGCGTCTTCGGGCGAGACGCAGAAGTACACCTTGTTGCGGGCGTTGGCCGACGCCGCTTCGAAGAGGTCCTTCGGGAGCTGGGCGAGATGCTGGTGGGCCAAGACCACCGAGAGGTGATAGCCGCGCGCCTCGGCCAGCACGTCGTCGATGGCGGTCGGCAGCGCCAGGAAGTTCTGGCACTCGTCGACGTACAGGGTCACGTCGGGGCGGACTGGGTCGTCGGCCCGGGCGGTCGCCGCCTGCCACACCCTGGCCACCAAGAGCGCGCCGACGAGACGCGACGTGTCCTCCCCGAGCGTGCCCTTGGGCAGACGGGCCAAGAGCACGCCGCCTGCGAGCACCTCGCGCATACTGAAGCTGGAGGTGGCCGAGCCGAAGAGGTCCCGGGCGAAGCGGCGGGCCAACACCGCCCGGAGCTTGTTCATGATCGGCCCGATCACCTGGGCCTGGCCGGCTGGCGTCAAGGCGTCGTAGGCGTCCCAGAAGCCCCGAAGCCCCGAAGCCCCGAGCGCTCCGACAGCCCGCTGACGAGGGGAGCCCGAAACCTGCGGTCGGTCAACAGCAGCGGCACGTCGGCCAAGGTGGCGCCCGGCAGGCGCCGCAGCGTCGCGCACGCCGAGCGCAGCACGTCATCGGTCCGCGGACCCCACCAGGCCGAGAAGATCCGGGCGAAGACCGACACCACGTGGTCGACGGCCACCTCTGGCGGCTCGCCGTCCAATACGTTCAAGGCCGGTGGGGCCTCGGTCTCCTTCGGGTCGATCAGCACCAGACGGCGGAGAGCCTGCTCCGGGAGCCGGGCGAGGAGGTCGTCTGCCAAGTCGCCTTTGGGGTCGATCAGCACTACCCCGCGCCCAGCAGCCATGTCGGCGAGCGCCATGTTGGCGAGGAGGGTGGACTTGCCCGAGCCGGTCGCGCCGACGACGTGGGTGTGGAACCGGCCATCTTTCACCCGCAGGGCGACCGCGCGCCGAGGCCCGACCTCGGTGTCGCCGAGCACCCGGATCCCGGCGGCGCGCTCAGAGCCAGTCATCGTGGTCCTCCGAGGTCTCGTCCCAGGCTCCGGACGCGAGACCTGGCGGCGGGGCAACCGCGGCCGCCCCGGCATAGGAAAGGCCTGGGACCAGCTCGTCAGAGGGCAGGTGGGCCAGGGCCGCCACCTCGGAGAGGCCCACGACCTGGCCGCGCCGGAGCGTCCGGCGCTCGAGCGCTCGGCGACAGCCCGGTCGTCGCCGGGCGACGAAGTGGGTGTCTGCGGCGTAGACGCCGAAGGCGGCGGTGAGCTCACTCGCCCGGGCGGAGAGGCGCCTCCGGCTCCCACGCTCACCCGAACCCGAGGCGACGCCGTAGCGGACACAGACCTCGAAGGCGGGGAGGTCGGTCACCTTGTCGACCCCGTGACGCACCGAAGCCGCCCGGAATGGGTCGGGGCGCGGGGGTGGTGGGCTCGTCGTCCGCCAGGCGGCGAGGAGCCGGGGGACGAGCGCGGTGGGCTTTCCGGTGTGGAGGGAGCGCACGGCCCGGGTGACGGCGCGGGTCTGGCGGGAGGTCGCCGGTCGGGCGAGGACCTGGACGACGGCGTGCTCGCCCTCGCGCTCCGCCTCGAGGGCGCCGATCACCGTGCGCAACGGGTCGCTCGTATGCTCGGTCGAGAGCGAGCGCCACGACGGGCCGGCGAGGCGCAGCTCGCCCGAGAGGGAGAGCCGGCCGGACATGGCCGGCGAGGTGGCGTCGTGCACGTGGCAGCGGGCGCCGGGCCACGCAGAGCCGATGGCCCGGGCGACCGCCATCGCCGAGACGCAGGCGGCCACCCAGAACCGCAGGCGCACCCCTGCCGGTGAGCCTTCGATCTCGAAAGCGACGTGCGGGGGTGGCGAAACGAGCCTGCGCCGGCCCGCCAGCACCGCGTGGACGTTGCGCCAGAAGACAGCCGATCGCTTGGGGTCGACCACGGGCGGCAGCTCCACCTCGACCAGGTGGCCGCTCGTCGGTGCCCGGAGCCGGCCGAAGCCCTGGAGGACCTTCCAAGCGACCAGGAGCGCAACGACGCCTCCTGCGATCGGCACGGCGACGTGGCCCAAGACGGCCAAGACGTGGAGGACGTGATGGAAGAACGCGGCGGTCTCTTTGCCGGGGTGGAGCAGGTAGCGGCCGAGCGGCGAGTCGGCAGGGCCAGACGCAGCCGACGGCTGCGGCAAGGTCGCGGGTGGCTGGGTGATGGTCGTGGTCGGTGTCGGAATGGTGGATCTCCTCTTCGTCGTGGCCGGCTCGGTGCCGGCCGGTGTTCGTGAGCTGTCAGTCAGGGCACGGCAACGAGGTGGCCGGCCTCGTCCTCCAAATAGGGGTGGTAAGGCCGAATTCGGACAGAGGAACTTGGGCGACTCGCGTGCCTCCAGGCCCGTCGAACGTCATCGGCGCCTTCGGGGCCGAACCGCCCCCGGTCTCGTCGAGGGTTCTCCTGGAGCTGGGGTAGCCGGTGAACCTGTGACCGCGCGTCACCCATCGCCTCTGGCATCGCCGGTCACCGGCGGGCTGGTGGCAACGTGGAACGTGGCGGTGGTGTCGCATGGATCTCCTTTGGTCGTGGTGATGGCTCCCATAAAGAACAAGCCGATCCGGGGCGAATTTGGACATCGGTTCTCGCGGTCTCCTGCGTGGCGGGTAGACGGACACGCGCCTCCACCAGAAGAACATGGGGTTCGGGGCCGAAAATCGACAAAAGATCTTCGAGGACGTTGGGTGCGCGTTCTCGGGGGCAGGGGTCGGTACCTGCGTCACGACCTATGAACCGGCAGCTGAGGGCCGATCGGCGACAAACCTTCTCGGACCAACTGCGGCTCACGACCACCGCCCCGGACGCAAGCGGCCGCGAACGGGCCAACTACATCGGGATTCATTTTCGTCATGGGTGCCCACGACCGGCCGGCAGCGCGCCAAAGGACCGGTATGAGACCTCGATCCCTCCGCGAAGTCAAGGGGTCTTCGAAGATTCTTTCTCGCCCAGATGCCCAGGTCAGCGCGTGGATTCAGCGAGGAGGCCGGTCCTGGGCCCGGTGCCGGGGCGCAGGATCGCAAGCGGCCCAGCCGCCAAGACACCTGGCTACCGCTGGGCACCCTAGATTCGTCACATGCGACAGGTCGATGTGGCTCCGGAGGTTCGCAACTGCGTTCCTGCTCGCGAGCTGGACGAGTTCTGTGCAGCCCTCGCCGAGACCGAGGTCACGTGCGTCATCTGTGGCGATGACCTGCCGGCCGGCTCCTCGACATCCGTGGCAGTCCAGGTGTTTGTCGATCCCGCCGATGCGACCGTGTTCAGCGTCGTGGCATCCCACGCTCGCTGCGGGCCCTCCGGTGTCCACCAGCGCCCCGGCCTGGCCGAGCAGCTCTCCGTGCGGTCGGGCACCGCCACGAGGGAGCTCGACGTCAGGTGGTGCCCGCTCATCCTGCCGTCGGGTCACGTGGGCGTGGCGTGGGAGGCATCGGAGCGGGTGGTGACGTGGCAGGACGATCCGGCCGACGCGGTGACTGCGGTGGTCGCCGCCTACCTCAAGCTCGGGTTCGATCTCGTCACGCCCGGACAGATCGAGGCGGACGCGCTACCCGAGCTGCCGGTGCCGCCAGGTTGGGTGGCCGAGGTCGGCGAAGACGGATACCTGGCGGTGCTGTCTCCTGACGGGAACGCCGCGCTGTCGGTGAGCGTCGATGCCGACGCGCTCGGACAGCTGCGGAAGGGAGTGACGGAGAAGGCACAGCTGGTCGCCTTGACGGGATGCAACCTCCATCTCGACTCCGAGCATCGAGAAGCCGGGCTCATCTACGCCGCCGCGCAAGGCAGCTTGGTGGGTGCTCGGGTCCCTGCCCGTGTGACCTGACGCGCGCCATAGCCGCGGCTTCAAGAGATCGGGGGCGTCTTTCTGCGAGCGCCGCTCGACCCGGCCAGCGGAGACGGACCGACCCGGCAGGCCAGGTCTGATCCAGGTGGCCGATGTCGGCCGCCGGTAGCCTTGAGGGGGCGACGTCCCCAGGTCAGAGCGCGAGGAGGGCTCACGTCGGCATGGCCGAGAGCAGGGTCAACAACCACGCCGCGTTCATCTGATCCGTCGCCGACCTGCTCCGGGGCGACTACAAGCAGTCCGAGTACGGCAAGGTCATCCTCCCTCTGACCGTCCTCCGGCGCCTCGACTGCGTGCTGGAGCCCACCAAGGTGGCCGTCCTCGCCCGGGCCACGAAGCTGCGCGGCCAGGTCGACAACGTAGAGCCCGCGTTCTGCGCGGTGGCCGGCGAGCACTTCTACAACACCTCCCCGCTCGACTTCCCCCGCCTCCTCGACGACCCAGCCCAGGCGGCGGGAAACCTGCGGGCCTACAACGACCTCGTCACCTGACCGTGCCGCCGGTTGCCAATAGGGCGATGGTGTTCCAGGATAAAATGCGGCGGTGCATCGTTTCGCCTGGGAAGTGTCAGCTCGGGATCGGCGTGATTCGGCTCGTGGCGACGGCAGCGGAGCGCCGGTCGGCACTCCGCCTCGCACTGGTCGGTGGAACCGGCGGTGCAAGTACCTGTCGGCGGCAGCGGCCATGGTGGTCCTCGCCGGCGGGATGCTCGCGGCGTCGACGACCCCCGCCAGTGCCACGGTGCCGGCGACTGTGTCGGTCAGCCCGAGCGCTGGTCCGGTCGGTTCGGTCGTTCGCATATCGGTGAGCGGGCCGAGCGGCGAATCCTCGGGCTGTACGGGCGTGACCTTCGCGCGATCGGCGGGAGGAGGCACCGCGCTCGCACCAGGGACCGAGAACGGCGTCGTGGGGCGTTTTGTCGTGCCGAGCTTTTTCGGAGCTCCGGGGCCGGGCCAGTTCACGGCAGTGACGCCCGGGAGCTACGTCTTCCGCGTCACCTGCGGCTCGATGGCGACCGGAGGCCTCGTCACCTCGTCGGCCGCCTTCACGGTCACCACCTCAGCGCTGCCGCCTTCACGCTTCGTCGGCATGGCCACCATGCCGACAGGCAAGGGCTACTGGCTGGCCCAGGTGGGGGGAGGGGTGTTCAGCTACGGTGACGCCCCCTTCTACGGCTCGCTGCCGGGTGATGGCGTGGTCTCGACCGCGCCGATCACCGGGATCGCCGCCACCCCCGACGGCAAGGGGTACTGGCTGGTCAGTGCCGACGGCGGGGTGTTCAGCTTCGGTGACGCCCGCTTTTGCGGGTCCCTGCCCGGCGATGGGGTCGTCCCCCATGCTCCGATCGTGGGCATCACCGCCGATCCGGCCGGCGGGTACTGGCTGGTCGGTGCCGACGGCGGGGTCTTCGCCTTCGGGCCAGCCCGCTTCTACGGCTCGGCACCGGGCCGCGGTGGCCCGGTCGGCGACGCGCCCTTCGTCGACCTCGGGGCGACGTCGGACGGCGGCGCCTACTACGAAGCGGCAGCGACCGGCTGGTCGGTTGGATACGGCAACATCGCGAACGCGAACACGAACGAGCCCTTCGGCATCCCGTTCCCGGGGGTGCCGTCTCCTTCGACGTCCCAGCTGGCAGGTCCGCTTACGTCGTTGATCACCGGAATCGCGGTCACGCCGAGCGGCGAGGGCGTTTGGCTAGTGGGAGCCGACGGCGGGGTGTTCTCCGTGGGCGCTCCTGCCGGGAACCACAGCGCGCCGCCGCCGTTCTTCGGCTCACTGCCGAGTGTCGGCGTGGTGCCCAGTGCACCCATCGTGGGCATGGCCGCCGCCCCGGGTGACACCGGCTACTGGCTGGTCGGCGCCGACGGCGGAGTGTTCGCGTTCGGCTCTGCCGGTTTCTACGGCTCGGCTGGCGGGTCGGGACTTCGGTGGCAGGACTAGGGCTGCCACCGCGGCGACAACCTCATCACATTCGGAGGCAATGCTGCACCACACACGCTCAGGGTTCGACGACACCCGACAGCGCGCCATCACCCCAATTCCAGCCGCCGGGTCAGCCGGACCACGCGTCGGAGGACTGGCCCGGCTCCGGCCGGGGGCGCCACTCCTACGACCAGCGACTTTGCTCGGCGCAACCTTCCACGGCGCGAAATTCGAGAGCCGCGATCGCCCCGTGAGGGCGACGGCTCAAGGAGATCGTCACATCGATCCCGTACC
>JAJZJC010000067.1 GCA_021810205.1 Actinomycetes bacterium | reverse complement strand
GCGATCCGTGTTGCGACTGTTCACGAAGTCGAGGTCGAACGCCTTGTTGATGTACCCCGCACGAGTCCCTTCGAGCTGGTGCGAGAGCCCGCCGCTACCGATCATGACCACCCGCAGTTCCGGCTCGGCGCGGTAAGAAGAGACGGCCCTGCCGATCGCCTCACCCAGCGCGAAGCACCGCTTCGCCGAGGGGTACGGGAACATCACCGTATTGACGGTCACCGGCACGATCCGCACGGCACGCTCTTGGTCCGGCCACAGCAGCTTCATCGGATTCGTCACGGCGTGGTCGACGAGCATCTCCTGGCACGTCGTCACGTCGAAGTCGTCGGCGATGAGCGACTCGACGAGGTGCCACGACAGGTCCTGGTCGCCCGGGTAGGGCGCGACGGTCGGGATGCCCCAACCCTCGTCGCCGTGGCGGTACTCGGGAGCGCAGCCCACTGCGAAGGTGGGCATCTTGTCCAAGAAGAAGTTCATCCCGTGGTCGTTGTGGACGATCACGGCGACGTCCGGACGGACCTCGTCCAACCACGCGTGGACGTCCTCGTAGCCGTCGAAGAACGGCTTCCAATAGGGCTCGGACTCCTCGTGGCGAGTGATCGCGTTCAGGATGACCGGAACGTGGGTCGACATGATGCTGCCGACGATGCGTGCCATCTCGTTACCTCCCTGCCTCGACGAGGCGTGCTTTGAATTCGTCCTTGGACAGGCCGGTCTGCAGTGCCCCGAGGTCTTGGACGTCGAGGTGGAAGATCCCCGCGAACTTCGCGAGGTAGTACGGGTGACCGCCGAGCTCGAGAAGTGCCAGGACGTCGCGGCGCGCGATCGCGTCGCGTTGTGCGTCGGTGAGCCCGAACCGCCGGCAGTAGGCGTCCTCGTCCTCGATGAACGACTTGCGGTTCACTTCGTCGTTGAACGAGAAGCACATCTTGTTCAGCCCGTACCCCTTCTTCGCCTCTGCTCCGTCGAAGATGATGGTCCCGGGAATGCTGTGACGCTCGGTTCCTTCGCCCATTGCGGACCTCCTCGTGTCAGTGGCGACCTGCGCATGTGCAGTGACGCCACGCTATGGGCACGGCGCGATGGCGCACAGGGCCGAAGGTCCCGAGGGCGCGCTCGCTGTGCGCTGCCTGGGCCTGCGCCGCCGTGGCGGCGGCGTCAGTGCAGGAGCGTGCGCGCGAGACCCTCTGGCATGAGCTCGGCAATGCGTACGAGCGCGTCGTAGCCGATCTCGGCGCCGCCGGGGTTCGCCGGGCGCATGAGGTTCGCCATGATGCGCAAGAGCTCTTTCATGAAGGTCTCCGAGCGCATGCCGATCGACACGCACCAGTGCAGCGTCGCCGGGTTCGAGATGAGCTTTACGAACGCGCGCCCGACGCGGTAGTACTCGCCGTAGAAGTCGGTGAGCCGGCGCTCGTAGTCCGCCAGCGCAGCGGGACCCTCGCCGGCGAGCGCCGCGCCGAGCGACGCCGCGGCAAGCCGGCCGGTTTCGTACCCATATGCGATGCCCTCGCCGTTGAACGGGTTGATCGCGCCGCTGGCATCGCCGATGAGGATCGTGTTGGGGCCCGAGTGCGGCCCCACCGCCAGGCTCATGGGGAGCTTGCCGCCAGTCGGCGGACCGCAAGAGGTCTCAGGCGAGAGGTCCCAGCTGGTGGGCACCCCGGCGACGAACGCCTCCATGAGCCGTGACGTGTTCAGGCCCTTCCAGCGCTGGTCGGTCGAGAGGAGCCCGACCCCGACGTTCACCCTGCCGTCGCCGAGCGGGAAGATCCAGCCGTAGCCGGGGACGGCATCGCCCTGTTCGTCGCGGATGTCGAGGTGCGACTCGATGAAGACGTCGTCGTGGCGAGGCGAGCGGTAGTAGCCGCGCAGCGCCATGCCGAGCGGATAGCCCCGCTCCCGGGCGCTCCCGAGCGCCCGGCCGATCCGCGAGTTCGAACCATCCGCCACGACGATGTAGCGGGCCTTGATCTCGCTGGTCTCGTTCGAGCCGACGTCGCGTACCACGGCACCGGCGCACCCGGCCAGCGCGCGCGGTCGTCCGGACCCCCCGCGCACGCGCGGTCGTGCCGTGGCCTCGCCGACGTCCCCATCGTCGGGCGGGATCGGCGCGACGGCTTCGGTGTGCTGGTGGACAGTGGCTCCGGCCTTCGCCGCCCGCTCAGCCACGATGCCGTCGAGATCGTGGCGGGTGATCGTGTAGCCGTAGGAAGGGAACACCGGGTGCGCCGGCCAGCTCAGCTCGAGCGCCCGGCCCCACCCGAACGAGCGCAACCCGGTATAGCGGTGCGCGCCGGTGAGCGCGTCTTCGAGCCCCATGTCCTGGAGCTGGCGCACCGCGCGCGGGGTCAGCCCGTCGCCGCAGGTCTTCTCGCGTGGGAACTGCTTCTTCTCGACGACCACGACATCCCAGCCCGCCTCGGCCAGCCAGTACGCGCACGAGGAGCCGGAGGGCCCCGCGCCGATCACGAGCACGTCGTGAACGTGCGCATGCGCAGGGGATGGTCGTCGGGCGCGTGGAGTGCGGGCCTTCGCTCCGCTGCCCGACCCCGCCGGCCTGCCCGACCCCGCCGGCCTGCCCGACCCCGCCGGCCTGCCCGACCCCGCCGCCGTCCCAGCGTCGCCTGCGATCACGTTTCGGATCGTAGGCGCGCCTGCTCCCGTCCTGGACGCGCAACTGGACGCGCGACGGTCGGCGAACCCCCGCTGGAGATGTGCTCGCGCGAACGAGCCCGTGATAGAACGAGAGTGCTGTGGCCCAATACCTTCCGATCCTCTTGTTGATGGTGCTCGGGGCGTTGTTCGCGGGTCTGTCGTTCTTCGCCTCGAAGCTCCTTGCGCCCACGGCGAAGCCGTCGGCGCAGAAGATCGCGCCCTACGAGTGCGGCATCGTGCCCGACCGGGAGCCGCCCACGCGCTTCCCGGTGCGCTTCTACCTGGTCGCGATGATCTTCATCATCTTCGACATCGAGGTGATCTTCCTCTACCCCTGGGCGGTCGTGTTCCGCCACCTGCGCACGTTCGGGCTCGTCGAAGTGCTCGTCTTCGCGGCAGTGGTCCTCGTGGCCTTCATCTACCTCGTCAGCAACGGCGCGTTGCAGTGGGGACCGGGACGCCGGCTGGAGCCAGGGCTCCCGGCCAGGACCTCGGAGTCCACCATCTCGCGCGTCACGACCGAGCCTCCCGTTCCGGGTCGGGCGGCGTAGAGCCCTCACGCCATGGGTCTCGAGGACCTCCAGCACAACTTCCTCACCGGCCGGCTCGAGGATCTCGTGAAATGGGCCCGTCGCAACAGCGTCTGGCCGGCGACGTTCGGCCTCGCGTGCTGTGCGATCGAGATGATGGCCGTCGGGGCAGCGGACTTCGACATCAGCCGCCTCGGCATGGAGGTCTTCCGTGCCTCTCCCCGCCAGGCGGACCTCATGATCGTGGCGGGTCGCGTGTCGCAGAAGATGGCGCCGGTGCTCCGCCAGGTCTACGACCAGATGATGGAGCCCAAGTGGGTCATCTCGATGGGCGTCTGCGCCTCGACCGGCGGCATGTTCAACAACTACGCCATCGTCCAGGGCGTCGACCAGGTGGTGCCGGTGGATGTGTACGCGCCCGGATGCCCACCGTCGCCCGAGACGCTCCTGCACGCCATCCTCACGCTTCACGAGAAGATCCGCACCGGCGAGATCACCCGCCGGCCCGCTCGCGTGGCGCGCGGGGAGCAGCTGGCGGGCTGGGTCCCCGAGGCGCCGGACGCCGTTCGAGTCGCGACGCCTCGATGAGCGCGAGCGACCAGGACGTGGCCGGTGTCCCCGAGCCGGCCGGCATGGCGCTGCCGGAGGTTCCGATGGCGCCCGGTCGCTGGGCGGACGAGGTGGCGTTCCCACCGCGTGACCGCTACCACGAGCTGGTCGCGGCGTACAGGGCCGATGGCTTCGAACAGCTCTCCGACCTGACCGCCGTCGACTACCTCACGCACCCGGGGCGCTCCCTTCCGCCCGGTGTCGTTCCCGAGCGCTTCGAAGTCGTCGTCACGTTGCTCTCCCTTTCCAAGCGCCGCCGCGTGCGTGTCCGGGTGCAGGTACCCGCTGACGCGCCGGAGGTCGACACCTTGTGGGACCTGTACCCGGGCGCCGAGGCGATGGAGCGCGAGGTCTTCGACCTCTTCGGGGTGCGCTTCGCCGGGCACCCCGACCTCACGCGGATCCTCATGCCCGAGGACTGGGAGGGCCATCCCCTGCGCAAGGACTACGGCGTCGGCCGGGTTCCCGTGCAGTTCAAGGAAGCGCCGGGTCCACGGTGAGCGAACCGGCGAACCCGCCTCCCGACCAGCCCGGTGTGCGTCGCCCCGAGCGCGCCGCGATCGCCGAGACCTCCGAAGGCGCCCAGGAGCTCGCGCCCCGTGCTGCCACTCGGCCCGAAGAGCTGCGCCGTGAGGTCGGGGCGGTGCTGCGGATCCCTGAGGGCGGGACGATCGACACCGGCGACATCGACGTCGAGCGCACCAGCGACGAGACGATGATCATCAACATGGGGCCCCAGCACCCCTCCACCCACGGCGTGCTGCGGCTCATGCTGGAGCTCGACGGTGAGACGGTGTTGCGGACCAAGCCGGTCATCGGCTACCTGCACACCGGCATGGAGAAGACCGGCGAGGAGCTCACCTACGTCCAGGGCGGCACCAACGTGACGCGCATGGACTACCTGTCGCCGCTCACCAACGAGCTCGTCTTCGCGCTGGCGACCGAGGCGCTCCTTGGCGTGGAGATGCCGCCGCGTGCGACGTGGATCCGCATGCTCATGTCCGAGCTCCAGCGGGTGTCCTCGCACCTCATGTGGATGGCCACCAACGGGATGGACCTCGGCTCCACGTCGATGATGATCTACGGCTTCCGCGAGCGCGAGATGATCCTCGCCTTCTACGAGAAGACCACCGGGCTGCGGATGAACCACAACTACATCCGTCCCGGCGGCGTCGCGGCCGACCTCCCCGACGGCTGGGAGGACGACGTCGCCGTCATCTGCGAGACCATCTTGGAGCGTACCTACGAGTACGACGAACTGCTCACCGGCCAGCCCATCTTCCGTGAGCGCATGGACGGCGTCGGCAACATCACGGCCGAGGAGGCGTTGGCACTGTCGGTGACCGGACCGATCCTGCGCTCGACGGGTGTCGCGTGGGACCTGCGCCGCACGATGCCGTACCTCGCGTACGACGAGCTGGACTTCGACGTGATCGTCGGCACGTACGGCGACAATTTCGACCGATACGCGATCCGGCTGAACGAGATCCGCGAGTCGATCAAGCTGATCCGCCAGATCGCCGAGCGCATGCCTCCGGGGGACTATCGGGTGCAGGATCGCAAGGTGACGCCCCCGCCGCGTGCCCGCATCGACGAGTCGATGGAGGCGCTGATCCACCATTTCAAGATCTTCACCGAAGGCTTCAGGGTCCCCGAGGGAGAGGTCTACGCGGCGATCGAGTCGCCGCGCGGCGAGATCGGTTGCTACTTGGTTTCCGACGGCACTTCCAAGCCGTACCGGATGCACATCCGCGGGCCGAGCTTCGTGAACCTCCAGGCGGTCCCGACGCTGCTGCGCGGCGGGCTCATCGCGGACGCCGTCGCGATCATCTCCTCGGTCGACCCGGTCATGGGGGAGGTGGACCGGTGAGCCACTTGCGTCCCGACATCGTCGAGCGCGCCCGCGAGCTCGTCTCGCTCTATCCCGAGCCACGCTCGGCGCTCATTCCGCTCTGCCACCTCGCCCAGGAGCAGGACGGCTGGCTGCGGCCCGAGGCAATGGAGGAGATCGCTGCGCTCGTGGGTATCACCGCTGCCGAGGTGCGCGGCACCGCGACGTTCTACGACATGCTGCACACCGAGCCCGTCGGTACCTACCTGGTGTCGATCTGCACGAACATCGCCTGCCTGCTCGGAGGCGCCGAGGAGCTGCTCGCGCACGCCGAGGCACGTCTCGGGGTGCACGCGGGAGGCACGACCCCTGATGGGCGCTTCACCCTCGAGGACGCAGAGTGCCTCGCCGACTGCGACCGGACCCCGTGCGTCACGGTGAACCACCGCTATGTGGGCGGGCTGAGCATCGAAGAGCTCGATGCCCTGCTCGACGACCTCGCCGCAGGGCGGAGGTCGGACGAGATCCCACCGCACGGCACGCTCGTGCGTGTCCGGCGGAACGGAGGCCTTCGTGTGCCCCTCGCCCAGCTGGCTGCGGAGCGCGCGGCGATGGCCGAGGCCCAAGCCGACCGGGCTCGTGCGGCCAAGGATGAAGAGGCCGCCCAGGCCGGCGCGGCAGGTGGCTCGCAGGGCAGCGAGGGAAGGGGGACCGCCTGATGGCCGTCACCGACGCCCCGCGCATCGTGACCGCCCGCATGGGCTTCAAGGACTCGCACACGCTCGATCGGTTCCTTTCGACCGGCGGCTACGACGGGCTGCGCAAGGCGCTTTCCATGACTCCCGAGGAGGTCGCGGCCCAAGTCGACGCAGCGAGCCTTCTCGGGCGCGGCGGCGCCGGGTTCCCCGCTGGGCGCAAGTGGTCGATGCTGCGCAAGGACCCCGTCACCTACCTCGTGGTGAACGGCGACGAGAGCGAGCCCGCGACGTTCAAGGACCACCTGCTGGTCGAGCGCGACCCCCACCAGTTGGTCGAAGGAGTCCTGATCGCGGCATACGCGTTGCAGGTGACCCAGGCCTTCATCTACTTGCGGGGTGAGTTCGCGTTCGGGCTCGAACGCCTCACCCAGGCACTGAACGAGGCGTACGACTACGGCGCCGTCGGCCAGGACATCTTCGGCTCGGGGTTCTCGATCGACGTGGTCGTCCATCCCGGTGCTGGCGCGTACATCTGCGGCGAGGAGACCGCGCTGCTCGAGTCGCTCGAGGGCAAGCGCGGCTTCCCCCGCATCAAGCCGCCGTTCTTCCCCGCCGCGATCGGCCTGTATGGCCAGCCGACGGTGGTGAACAACGTCGAGACCATGTCGAACCTGCCGTGGATCGTCCTCCACGGCGGCGCGGCCTTCGCCGCCCTCGGGGAGGGACGGTCGACGGGGACGCGGCTCTTCGCGCTCTCCGGGCACGTGAAGCGCCCGGGAACCTACGAGGTCGAGATGGTGAAGACCACGTTCCGGGACCTCGTGTACGCACCCGTCTACGGCGGCGGCGTCCGCGGGGACCGTGAGGTGAAGGCGTTCGTGCCTGGCGGGGTGTCGGCACCGTGGTTCGGCCCCGGCCAGCTGGACCTTCCCCTCGGTCAGGACGAGGTGGGCAACGCAGGGTCCATGCTGGGTTCCGGCGCCATCACGGTGATGGACGCGTCGACCTGCATGGTGCGCGCGGCGTGGCGGATCACCAAGTTCTTCGCACGGGAGTCCTGCGGCCAGTGCACGCCGTGCCGTGAAGGGTCCGGGTGGCTCGAACGGGTGCTCCGCCGTATCGAGCACGGCGGCGGGCGTGAGGAGGACCTCGAGCTCTTGCTCGACGCGAGCGACAACATCTCGCCGGGTTTGCAATGGCCGCCGCAGCAGACGACCATCTGCGTGCTCGGTCCGTCCATTCCGTCTTCGATCCACTCCGCCATCGACATGTTCCGCGACGAATTCCTGGTGCACATCAAAGAGGGGAGGTGCCCCGTTGCCTGAGTCGGCACCCGGCGAGCACCACCGCCTCGACACCGAGGGCGCGAGCTCGCAAGACGAGGTCGCGCAAGAGGACGCGGGCAGCGTGTCGTTCACCCTCGACGGCAGGGCTGCGGCTGCCCGCCCCGGCGAGGTCATCATCAGCGCGGCGGAACGGGCCGGCACCTACATCCCTCGCTTCTGCTACCACCCGAGGATGAAGCCTGTCGGCATGTGCCGCATGTGCCTTGTCGAGGTGAGCGGACCGCGGGGGGCCACCCTTCAGCCCGCCTGCTTCGTGACGGTGTCCGAGGGCATGGAGGTGACCACGACCTCGGACAAGGTGAAGAAAGCCCAGGACGGAGTCCTCGAATTCCTGCTCGTGAACCACCCGCTCGACTGTCCGGTGTGCGACAAGGGTGGCGAGTGCCCTCTCCAGGACCAGACGCTCGCGTACGGTCCCGGCGAGAGCCGGTTCGTCGAGGAGAAGCGCCACTTCGAGAAGCCCATCGCCATCTCGGACCTCGTGTTGTTGGACCGCGAGCGCTGCATCCAGTGTGCCCGCTGCACCCGCTTCGCCGACGAGATCGCGGGCGAACCGCTCATCGATTTCGCCGGGCGCGGCGAGCGCGTGGAGGTCGCGACGTTCCCCGATCGGCCGTTCCGCTCGTACTTCAGCGCCAACACCGTCCAGATCTGCCCGGTGGGTGCCCTCACCGCGACGCCGTACCGGTTCACCGCGCGGCCGTGGGACCTCGACCAGGTGGAGTCGACGTGCACGACCTGCGCGTTCGGCTGCCGGGCGGCGGTCCAATCGTCCACCAACCGGCTCACTCGCCTGCTCGGGCTCGACGCCGACCCGGTGAACCAGAGCTGGCTGTGCGACAAGGGCCGGTTCGTCTTCGAGTCGGTGAACGGCGACGAGATCTCCACGGCTCCCGGTCCCGATGCAGTCGCCGACGAGGCCGTCGACGTGGTACCTGCGACCGCGTCGCAGATCGGCTCGGTGGCCGCCACCCGCGGCCAGTTCATGGGTGAGGTCGCCGAACGCCGCGAGGTCCGCACCGGGAGGCTCGCGGCGCCACTCGTGCGCAAGGACGGCGAGCTCGTCACGGCAGGTTGGGGCGAGGCTCTCACCGCGGCCGCCGGGGGGATCTCGAAGGTGCTCGGCGACGCCGGCCCGAACGCGGTCGCCTTCGTGGGCGGCGCGCGTTGCACGAACGAGGGAGCCTACGCCTGGACCAAGCTCGCGAAGTCCGTCGTCGGCACCGACTCGGTCGATGCCCAGCTCGGTGACGGCCTCCCTGCCGAGCTCGTGCTCTCGCTTCCGCGTGCGACCGTCGACGACGCGTGCCGGGCGCGCACTGTGGTACTGCTCACCGGGGACGTACGCGAAGAGCTGCCCGTGCTCTTCCTCCGGCTGCGTCGCGCGGCGATCGAGGGCGACACCACGCTCGTGGAGCTCTCCGGTGCCCCGACCTCGCTCACCCCCCACGCGGCGGTGTCACTGCGCGTCCGACCGGGCGACACCCCGGCGGTGGTGGAGGCCCTCGTCGGCGACGCGACGGCGGGCGACGCGATGGCGGGCGTTCCGGCCCATCCCGCCGGTGCCGTCATCGAGGTCGATGACCTCGCCCATGCCCGCGCGCTCGTGCTGGGCGACGCCGGCGCGTCCGCATCGTCGGGGGCTGCGGGTGTCGCACCCGGTGGCGACGTCGTCATCGTGCTGGGTCGTCCTTCGCTCGCCGAGCATGCCGGTGTCGTCGCGTCGGCCGCCCGCCGGCTCGCCGAGGCACTGCCCGGGGCGCGGTTCCTTCCCGCGCTTCGCCGGGGAAACGTCATGGGCGCGCTGGAGCTCGGCATGTCGCCGGGCCTCCTGCCCGGGCGCGTCTCCCTCGATGCGGGCCGGGACTGGTTCGCCGCGGCATGGGGGCGGGTGCCCGAGGACCGTGGGCACGGCACGATCGACGCGCTGTCGTCGCTCGCCGCGCGCGATGGTGCGGTCCGAGCGCTCGTCGTCGTCGGTGCCGACCTGCCGGGGGACTTCTGCGACCAGGACCTCGCCCGCCAGGCGCTCGACGCCGCGACATTCGTCGTCGCCGTCACGGGACATCTAAGTGCCGTCGCTTCGTGGGCGGACGTCGTGCTGCCCGTCGCGATCGCCCACGAGCGACCTGGTTCCACCACGAACGTCGAGTCGCGAGTGAGCCGCCTCGGCCAGAAGATCGTCCCCCCCGGCCAGGCATGGCCCGACTGGATGATCGCCACCGAGCTCGCCGTCGAGCTCGGTGGCGAGCTCGGCTTCGGCGACGCCGCGGACGTCTGGGACGAGATCGAGCGCCTCGCACCGCTCTTCGCCGGCGTCACGGCCACCGTCTTGGAGTCGGCCGGCGCGCACGACGGCGTGGTCGTGCCCTTCGGCGCCCCCGGCACCCGGCGCCGGGCCATCCGTCTGCTCGACCCCATGGCGACGCCGGGTGTCGAGTCGGTCGAGCGCCAGGGCGCGCCGCCGCGCGTCGGGCTCGCCGAGGTGCCGGGCGCGCAGGAGAGCCCGCTCGCTGCACGGCCGGCGCTCGTCACCCCGGGAGGTGCCACGGTGGCGACTCCCGTTCCCGGGGCCGGCCTCGACGCACTGGTCGCCGACATCGCGGCGCCGCACGTGACGCCGGCCGACAGCTACTCGCTGCGCCTCGTGTCCGCGCGCCGGCTGTACGACTCGGGAAGCGCCGTCGCCCACTCGCCCTCGCTCGTGCCCCTCGTCGAAGAAGTCGTCGTGCGCGCGAACCCCTACGACCTCGACCGCATCGGCGCGGGCGACGGTGACCTGGTGGCGCTGCGCTCCGTCCGCGGCACCCTCACCCTGCCGTGCGCCGGGGACGACGGCGTGCCCCGAGGCGTCGTCGCCGTCGACTTCAATGTGCCGTCGCCCGACGCGGCGAACGCGGCGGCCACGCTCATCGACGCCACGGCGACGGTCACCGACGTCCACTTGGAATCGGTTCGATGACACGCCTCCCGGTGGTCGCCCACGCGGTGCTCACTGCCGCCCATCACGCGCTGCACAAGGCCGTGACCGCCTATTCGGCGAGCACGGCCCACGCGCCGAGCACGCTCACCACGCATGGCACACCGCTCTTCGTCCACGGCGTGTGGTGGTTCGTATGGGTCGTGGTCATCATCAAGGTGCTCGTGGCGTTCATCGTCCTGCTCGTCTCGGTCATGCTCATGATCTGGTTCGAGCGCAAGCTGATCTCCGACATGCAGAGCCGGATCGGTCCGAATCGCGCTGGCCCCTGGGGGCTCCTGCAGACGCTCGCCGATGGCACGAAGCTCTTTTTCAAAGAAGACCTGCTCCCCGAGCGCGCGGACCGGCGAGTCTTCCGCCTGGCGCCGTACCTGTCGCTCGTCCCGGCGCTCTTGATCTTCACCGTCGTCCCAGTGGGCGGCATCGTGACGATCGCGGGCCACCCATTCGAGCTACAGGTGGCGGACCCCACCATCGGCATCCTCGTGGTGCTGGCCATGTCGGCCATCGCCGTCTACGGCGTGATGCTCGCCGGGTGGTCGTCGGGATCCAAGTACCCGCTGCTCGGCGCGGTGCGCGCGTCGGCGCAGATGATCTCCTATGAGGCCGCGCTCGGCATCACCGTGGTCACCGTCGTGCTCGTGACGGGCTCGTTGTCCACGCGGGCGATCGTCGAGTCCCAGGCGTCCGCGTTCTGGGACTGGAACGTGATCCGCCTCGGCATCGTCCCATTCGTGCTCTTCCTCGTCGCGATCACCGCGGAGCTGACCCGCCCGCCGTTCGACCTCACCGAGGCGGAGCAGGAGCTCGTGGGCGGGTTCCACACCGAGTACTCCTCGATCCGTTTCGCGATGTTCTTCCTTGCCGAGTTCATGAACGTGATCACCATGTCGGCGATCGTGGTGACGCTGTTCTTCGGCGGTCCCGACGGGCCCATCCCCCACATCCCGACGTTCGACGTCTGGTTCCCCTCGGTGTGGTTCCTCGGCAAGGTCTTCGTCTTCCTCTTCATCTACGTATGGCTTCGCGCGGCGCTGCCACGTCTGCGCTACGACCAGCTCATGACCTTGGGATGGAAGTACCTGATCCCGCTCAGCCTGGGCTGGCTGCTCGCCGTCGCCGGGTTCCTCGTCGACGGATGGTGGGGTGCGGGGATCATCGTCGGGGCGTTGATCGTGACCGGTCTCCTCGTGCGCGCGTTCTCCGTCGGCAAGGATCGAAGTGAGCACCACCCGCTCCTTGCCCCTGTGGGGGCCCGGGTGACCAGGCCCTCGCTCGTCTCCGTCCTCTCGGTGCCGAGCGGCTCAAGGGCCGTGCAAGGGCGAGCGCCCGGCTCGCCGGGGGGCGTGCCTGGCGTGCCTGGCGACGGCCGGACCGGCCAGCCCGACGCGCCCGGAGAGGGGGGGGCGAGCTGATGGGCGTCCTCTCCGACATCCGCGAGGACCTCAAGTTCTTCGGCGGCTTCAAGCTCACCTTCGAGCACCTGACGCGGCCCCGGGTCACCAGGCAGTACCCCGAAGAGAAGATGCCGAAGCAGCCGCGCCAGCACGGCCGCCACGTCCTCAACCGCTACGAGGACGGGATGGAGAAGTGCATCGGCTGCGAGCTGTGCGCCGGCGTCTGCCCCGCGGACTGCATCTACGTGCGTGGCCTCGACAACCCTCCTGACCACCCGGTCTCGCCTGGCGAGCGCTACGGCTACATCTACGAGATCAACTTTCTCCGCTGCATCCACTGCGACATGTGCGTCGAAGCGTGCCCCACCGAGGCGATCACCGAGTCCAAGCTGTTCGAGTTCTCCTTCACCAACCGAGCGGACGCCATCTACACGAAGAACGAGCTGCTCGTCGGCGACGACGGCAAGCCCAAGAAGCTGCCGTGGGAGGACTGGCGAGAGGGCACAGACCTGCACACCTCGGGCTGGATGCGCGCGACCGCACCCAACGGCAGCGCTGCCTACGAGGGGGAGGTGCAGTGGTCGGGCGAGCTCGGCTACGGCGTGCGTGCCCCCGAAGGCGGCCAGTCCGGCCGGCGTGACGATGCGGCCACGGGCACCCTTGCCCTGCGCGAGGTGCTCGAGGGCCACCTGCTCGACGAGGACATCCCCTTGGAGCACCGAGGCATGCGCGGTCGGCTGTGGCGGGCGCAGCTCTCGGCCGAGCGGAACCGCCGGAAGATGGAGCGCGCCAGAGAGCGCTTCGACGACTTGCGCGCGGCGCGGACCGAGGCCAAGGCCAAGGCGCGGACCGAGGCCAAGGCCAAGGGCGGGCGAGGAGGGCGTGGCGCGTGACGCCAATGCTCGCGGCCACCGGTCCCGACATCGCGACCTTCGTCATCTGCGCGGTGATCGTCCTGTCAGGTGCCATCGGCGTCATCACCTCGCGCAATGCCGTGCATGCGGCGCTCTCCTTGGTGATGACCCTCTTCGGCGTCGCCGTGCTGTTCATCGAGCAGCACGCCTACTTCCTCGCGGCCGTCCAGGTCATCGTCTACGCGGGCGCCATCGTCGTCCTGTTCCTCTTCGTGATCATGTTCCTCGGCGTCGACCGGCGGGAGAACATCGCGGTCGAGCCGCTCAAGGCGCAGCGGCCGCTCGCCCTCGTCTTCATGGCGATCGCACTGGGCAGTATCCTTGCGCTCGCGGCGTCGGCGAACTGGGTCAGCGGTGCGCATCACGTGACCGGCAGCCCGACGGCCGGGCACCACACCGACACCTACGCGCTCGGCAAGGCGATCTTCACCACCTACCTGTGGCCGTTCGAGGTCACCGCGGCGCTCCTCGTGATCGCCGTCGTCGGTGCCGTCGTCCTCGCCCGCCGGCCGAGCCGCGTGCACGAGGCGGCGG
>JAJZJC010000066.1 GCA_021810205.1 Actinomycetes bacterium | reverse complement strand
GGGAGATGGGTTCGTCGCCCGGACTGTCGGTGGTCAGATACACGGCATCTGCGTGCGCGGCGATCTGGCCCATCATCGGCCGCTTGCCCCGATCACGCCCCCCGCGGGCGCCGAGGACGACCGACAGGCGGCCCTTGGCGATCTTGCGCGCGGTGCGCAGGAGGGCCGCGAGCGCGTCGGGAGTGTGCGCATAGTCGACGACGACCAAGAAGGGCTGACCGGCGTCGACGAGCTGGAAACGCCCCGGCGGTGCCGCCGCGGCAGCAATGCCTTTCACCACATCTTCTTGCGGGATACCGAGGTGACGCGCCGACAGATAGGCCGCGGTGACGTTCGCGGCGTTCACCGCTCCGACGAGGCTGGTACGCAGCGTCGCCGGCCCGTCGGCCGCCTCGACGGTCACCGTCAATCCCTCGAGACCGTGTTCGACGACGTCGTAGCGGACGTCCGCGTCGTCGCTCTTGCCGAAGGTGAGGACCGGGATGTCCACACGTTCGGCGAGCCTCCGTCCCCAGCGGTCGTCGACGGCGATGATCCCCAGCCGGCATCGGTCAGGCTCGAACAGCGACGCCTTGGCGAGCCAGTAGCGCTCCATGGTCCCGTGGTAGTCGAGGTGCTCCCGGGTGAGGTTGGTGAAGATGCCCACGTCGAAGACGATGCCGTCCAGACGTCCTTGGTCGAGACCGTGCGAGGAGGCTTCGACGGCGACCGCGCGCACTCCCGAGCGGGCCATCTCCCTGAGCGTCCAGTGCAGCTCGGGTGCGTATGGAGTGGTAAGGCTCGTCGGCAGGTTTCGATCGAGGAACCAGCTGCCGACGGTACCGATCTGGCCAGCGGGCATGCCCGCGGCCTCCAAGCATTCACGCAGGACCGTGCTGGTGGTGGTTTTGCCGTTCGTGCCAGTGACCGCGACGGTCGCCAGCCTCGTGGCGGGGTTGCCGTAGAAGAGGGCCGACATCGGGCCCATGGCATGGCGGACGGATGGCACCACGAGCTGAGGGACGGGCAAATCGAGCTGCCGCTCCACAACGAGTCCGCACGCACCCGCCGCCACGGCGTCGCCAGCATGGTCGTGCCCGTCGGTCCGGGTGCCTCCCATCGCGAAGAAGAGCGTGCCGTCGATCACGCGGCGGCTGTCGTACGCGATGGCCCGCACGTCGGCGTCGCCTACGAGGATGCCGTCGGACACCGCTCTGGCGAGATCAGAGAGTCGCATCGGGGCCGGCGGGAGTCCCTCGGTCGCGGAAGCGCCTGGCGGCACTTCGTGGCCGACCGGCGTCCCATCCCGCCCCGGCGCCATCGCCCTATCTTTACCCGACGCTCGTTACGAACCCGTGACGAGCCGTACAACCGCCACGCTGGCCACCGCCGCTGCGCTCACCAAGGCATCCCGACCTGCGCCTGCATGCGCGCCGACCGCCCTCGCGAGCGCGCGGCCGTGGCAGCGCCGCCACCGCATCGCAGCGCTCCTCGCCCCACGCGACCGATGCGGAGACTCGGCAGCAGCGACGCGACTGCAACAAAAAACCCTTGGTCCTCGAGGTTCGTGAGGCTAATGTTGGCCAAGTGGCTGGTGTGATTTGTCGGGTCCCACGTCGCGCGCTGGGACGCTTCCTTGCGGCGGGAGCGGCCGCCTCGCTCACCATGGGGATGTGGAGCGCGGTCGCCCGTGCGACATCCTTTACAACACCCTCCGCTCAAGCCAAGGTCGATCAGACCCAGGCGCAGGTCACACAGATCGAGCAGATGATACAGCAGGAGCAGCGCCAATCCGCGGCTCTCACAAGTGAACTCGACGCGGCAACAGCCCAGCTGCAGGCAGACAGGGCGGCGCTGGCCAACACCGACGCGCACCTCGCACAGATCCGGCGCACCATCGCCCACGACAAGAAGGTCCTCGCGAAGGCTGCAGTGAACGCCTACGTGCTCGGTACCCAGGGGACCCAGATCACCTCGATCTTCTCGACCGCTGCGAACACAGCGATCGCATCCCAGGAGTACTCGCAGACGGCGATCGGCAACATGGACGCAGCCAAGCACGCGCTCCAAGGTGCGCAGACCGTGCTCGCGTCGACTCTCGTCCAGCAGCAGGATCAGACGCAGCAGGCGCAGGCCGCCGTCGCCAAGATCCAGCTGCTCGAGCAACAGAACCAGCAGGCCGCGCAGCAGTCGCAGGCGACGCTCACCTCGCTCAAGGGCCAGTTGGGCAACGAGGTCGCGGCGGCGGCGGCGGCGAAGGCCAAGAGGGAAGCCGCCGCAGCCGCAGCCGCAGCGGCGGCTGCGCAGCAGGCAGCTGCAGAGGCCGCGGCGGCGCAGGCCGCTGCCGCGGCACGGGTCGCCTCCGAGCTCGGCACAGCCACAGCGGCCAGGACAGCGGCCAGGACAGCGAACCAGGCCGCCTCTTCTGCGGGCGCGCCGACGGTTGGCTTCAGCGGCACAGCGACCGCACAAGGACAGGCCGCGGTGCGCGCCGCCGTGTCACAGCTCGGCGTGCCCTACGTCTGGGGTGGAGAGTCACCCGGCTCCGGATTCGACTGCTCGGGACTCACCCAGTGGTCGTGGGCGCAGGCAGGCGTCACCATTCCCCGCACGTCGCAGGCGCAGTATGCGTCGGTGCGCCACGTTCCCCTTTCCAATTTGCAGCCGGGTGACCTGCTCTTCTACTTCAACCTCGACGGCACAGGCACGGTCGACCACGTGGCCATGTACGTCGGCTCGGGCCCGTACGGGAACCAGACGGTGATCCAGGCACCACAGCCCGGCCAGACGGTCTCCTACGTCGCGCTGTACACCTACGGCCTGGTCGCGGCCGGTCAGCCCTAGACACGACCTTCTCCGGCCACCGGGCCCCACCATCCTCTCGCTACCGCAGCCTCGCCCGAGGCACCGCTCCTCGCGCCAGTCGTCCGATGCCCTGGCAAGGCCGCATCGGTACGCTGGCCACGGTGACGGCTCGCCAGGCACATCGGGCGGGGACGGACGCCCCGCTCACCATCGTCTCTCTCGGCACCCGCGCGCACGAAGATCTGATGGCACCGCGGTGAAGGGCGCCACCGACATGCCGGCACTCGGCGACTTTCGGCGTTCCGACGTCGACGAATGGGGCCGGTCAGAGCGGATGCGCGCGCTTGCGCGTCGGATCTACGAACCGGCGTACGCCTGGTGGTTCCGCGCCGAATGGGAGGGGATGGAGAAGATCCCGACGTCAGGCGGCGCGCTCCTCGTCGGCAATCACGGCGGTGCCATTCCCTCCGACGCACCAGTCATCATGCACGGGATCGAGCGGGACCTCGGCAGACCCGTGTACGGCATGGCCGACTACTTCTTCCGCACCCTCCCGGTCATCGGGACTCTGTGGAGCCGAGCGGGCGGCGTAGCCGCGCGCCCCGACAACGCCTACCGACTCCTGCGCGAGCAGGGTCAGCTCGCGCTCGTGTTCCCCGAAGGCGCGAATGGCTCGTCCAAGCCCTACGCACAGCGTTATCGTCTCGGGCGCTTCGGCCGAGGTGGGTTCGTCGAGATCGCCATGCGCGCCGGCGTGCCGGTCGTGCCGGTCGCGATCGTTGGGTCCGAAGAGACGATGCCGATCGTCCTCGAGCTGCCGCGTGCCGCCAAGCTCCTCGGCATCCCCTACCTCCCTGTGACTGCGAACATGCTGGCGATGGGCCCGCTGGGCCTCGTCGTCCCGTTCCCGGCGAAGTTCCGCCTCAGGGTGCTCAGCCCCGTGACCTTCGACGTCGAGCCCGACTGCGACCACTACCCGAAGAGCCGCGTGATGCAGGAGGCAGAGCAGATCCGCTCAGCACTTCAATCTGCGCTCTCCGACATGCTCGGAGCGCGCCGGAGCATCTGGTTCGGCTGACGATGAGGGGTCGGCGTGTGCTCGTGACCGGGGCGGACACCTTTTGGGGAGGACGGGTGCTCCGCTCACTCGAGGCGGACCCCACGATGGAGGTTCTCGTGGGGCTCGGGACGCGCGCACCCAGCATGCCCCTCGAGCGCGCGGAATTCGTACGGGCAGACGAGACGTACTCCATTCTACGCCGCATCGTCGACGCCACCCAGGTCGACGCGGTCATCCATACGTTCTTGCTCGTGGACTCGTCGTTCGCGTCGACGCGCACGCTTCACGAGGTGAACGTGATCGGCACCATGAACCTGCTCGCGGCGTGCGGCGACGCGACATCGTCGGTCAGGCAGCTCGTGATGAAGTCCTCCGGGCTCGTCTACGGCTCCACGGAACGAGACCCAAACACCTTCTCGGAAGAGACGCCGCGCGCACGACCCCCGCGCACCGACATCGAGCGCTCGCTCATCGAGGCGGAGGCCCTCGTGGTCGACTTCGCCGAAGAGAACCCGCAGACTGCGGTCTCCGTCCTGCGCTGCGCCAACGTGCTCGGGCCCGACATCGTGACGTCCATCGGCAAGAATCTCTCGCGGCCGCTATGCCCGGTGATCTTCGGGTTCGACCCCCTCGTCCAATTCGTCGAGGAGGGCGATGTGGTGCGCGCCTTGGAATTCGCCACCCGTGAACATCTTGCGGGCACCTTCAACGTGGCCGGTGACGGACGCCTGGCATGGAGCGAGGTGGTGTCGCTCTGCGGCTCCCGGCGGCTGCCGTTGCCACCCATCCTGCCGTCGCTCCCCATCGCCGCGCTCGTTCGCCTCGGCGTGTACGGCTTCCCCCCGGAGCTCGAGGCGCTGCTCCGCTACGGCCGCGGCCTCGAGACGGCACGTCTACGGGCCGCAGGGTTCGAGTACTGCTTCACGAGCGCCGCCACCGTCGAGCAGTTCGCCCGCCACTTGCGCCAAGCCAAGGGTGCGGGGCGAGAGACCACCTACGTCTACGAGCACGACGTCGAGCAGTTCTTCAGGCATTCGCCGGCCGTGGTGCGCCGCCCGTCTCCTGTTGGCCCGAGCCGCGGCGACGCCACCGCTGGCCGTCGGTCCCGATACCCTACCGACACGTCGCGCGCCGTACGGCGTCCGCACTGAACGCCTCGTAGGCGGACGCGAGCACGGTGCACAGCTCCTCGCCGTCCACCGTGAGGATCCCGTTCGAGAGCTGGCGTACGATGGCACTGGGGATCGCCGGCGCTGCCGGTACGACGCGCACTTCGCTGAGCTCAAGACCCGCGCCGTAGAAGGTGGCCGCGTCGACACGCTCGCTGGACGAGCCGCTGCGCGACGACGGCGCCACGCGTACCGCCCGGTCACCCGTCATCTCGCCCTCGCCGAGAAGACCCGCGTCCGGCGTGCCGGCGCCCGCCGCCGCACTTCGACGGGCGCGCAGCGCGTCGAGGATCTCCTCGCGCCCGCGCCCGCGCCATGCCAAAAGCTCGAATGGATCACGGTCGAACGCCTCGGCGAGCAGGTAGCAGGCGGCGGCAATGTGCTTGCAGGGGTTCTCGAAGTCCGGACAGCTGCACGAGGTGGTCAGCCGGGACTGCGGCGCCGGCAACAGCGACTCGCCTTCCGCCTCGAACACCTCGTCGATCTCGTGAGGCAGGTCGCCCACCAGCATCCGCGCCGCGTAGCCGGCCTGGGACGCGAGCCGGTCGATGATGCGCTCCCAGCTCTCCTCGGGGACGACGGGCATCACGAGGCGCACCTCGTACGGCTCCTCGCTGCTGCCCTGCACGGGCGCCTCCACCACGCCCGCCCTGAGGAGGAGCGTGATGACCTGGCCCCTGCGCGCGTACGCGCGCCCTCTCGACAGGTGGCCACCGACGAGCACCGATTCGAGGGCGTCGAGGAAGCGCCGAGACCACCAGGTGCTCCCGATCTGGCCGCGCCGGGTGGCTGCGACAAGGCCACCGTCCACTGGGATCGGCCGCCGCGCGCGCTCCCGGGGTTCCCAGTCCGAGCGACCTGCTCCCGCACCCTCCCCGACGTGCTCATCGGGTGGCCAGTCGTCGGCGGATGACCAATCGTCTGACCAATCGTCGTCGGGGGGCCGGTCGTCGTCGGGGGGCCGGTCGTCGTCGGGGGGCCGGTCGTCGTCGGGGGGCCGGTCGTCGGCGGGGGGCCGGCCCGCAGCGCCCCCACGGCACGGCGGGCTCATTCCATCACCGCCTCTGGCGACAGGCGCACCACGCCGGCGAGCTCATCGGTCGACAGCTCGGTCAACCACGCTTCGCCCGCGCCGACCACGCGGTCCGCGAGCGCGCGCTTGGACTCGATCATCTCGTCGATCCGGTCCTCGACCGTCCCCGCGCACACGAGCTTTCGCACCTGCACATCGCGTGGTTGCCCGATCCGAAACGCGCGGTCGGTCGCCTGGTCTTCGACGGCGGGGTTCCACCACCGGTCGTAGTGCACGACGTGGTTGGCCCCGGTGAGGTTCAGCCCGGTGCCGCCCGCCTTGAGCGAGAGCACCATCACCGGCAATGCCTCGTCGGGCGCCTGCAGCTCGGCGACGAGCTCGTCTCGGTGTGCTCGTGCCACACCGCCGTGGAGGAACCCGACCCGACAGCCCAACCGCTGCTGCAGGTGCTCTTGGAGCATGGCCCCCATCTCGGAGAACTGGGTGAAGACGAGCGCCTTCTCGCCCGCCTCTCGGACCTCCTCGAGCAGCTCCCCGGTACGCTCGAGCTTCCCCGATCGGCCCGCCAACGCGGAGCCGTCGGCCAGGTACTGCGAGGGATGGTTGCAAACCTGCTTCAGGCGCAACATGGTGGCGAGGACAAGACCCTTGCGCTCGATTCCCTCGGCGCCCGCGATCTGCTCGAGCATGTCGTCGACCACCGCCTGGTAGAGCGTGGCCTGCTCGCGGGTGAGGGAGCAGCGCACCTTCATCTCCATCTTCTCGGGCAGATCCGAGATGATCGACTTGTCGGTCTTGAGGCGCCGCAGTACGAAGGGTCGCGTGAGCGCACGCAGCCGATCGGCTGCCTGCGCGTCGCCATATCGCTCGATGGGTACGGCAAAACGCTCTCGGAACGAGGACTGGGAGCCGAGGAGCCCGGGATTCAAGATCTCCATGATCGACCAAAGCTCGCCGAGATGGTTCTCGACGGGCGTGCCGGTGAGCGCCAACCGGCGTGGCGCACGGATCCCGCGTACTGCCTGGGTCTGCTTGGCCAGAGGGTTCTTCACCTGCTGGGCCTCGTCGAGAACCACCCGCCACCATGCGACGCTCGACATCGCCACGCGATCACGCTCGACGAGCGGGTAGCTCGTGACGACCACGTCGGCCTGCGCAGCCACGCTCGATAGCGTCTCGCCGCGCGCCCGGTCGGCACCGTGATGGACGACCACGCGCAGCTCGGGGGTGAAGCGCCGCACCTCGGCGACCCAGTTGCCCACCACCGACGTCGGGCACACGACGAGCGTCGGCCCAGGAGATGCCGGCTGCCGGCCACTGCGGCCGCGCGCACGCTGCATCGAGCGCAGCCGTTCCGCCTGGAGGACACCGAGCACGGTCGCGGTCTTCCCCAGTCCCATGTCGTCGGCGAGACAGGCGCCGAGGCCCGTCGCCTCGAGCAGCTCGATCCAGCCCACTCCTCGCCGCTGGTAGAGGCGCAGCTCTCCCGAGAAGCCCTCGGGCGTCGGGGGGACCGAGAGCCGAGCCACCACATCGCCACGCAGCAGGTCGCCGAGCACGCCCGTCGCCTCCACGCCCACCACCGGCACCCCGGCGCCGGGTGGTGCGACCCCTGATGCAGCGCGAACCAGGTCGACGAGCGACATCTGCTGCGCGCGGCCTGCACCGAGAAAAGCCACGAGCTTGTCGAGCTCGTCGCGACGCAGCTCCATCCACTGCCCCCGGACCTGGACGAGAGGCGCCTTCAGCCGGGCGAGGCGCCGGAGCTCGGCAAGATCCACCTCGTCGTCCCCGAAGACGACCTGCCAGTCGACGGTCGCGAGCCCTTGGAGTGTGAGTCCTCCCGCACGCCGCGCCGAGCCCAGCGTGGCCGGCCCGGCCGGCCCTGCACGGAGCCTCAGCCCGAGACGGGTGGCCCGACGGCGCCACCACGACGGCAGGAGAACGCCGAAGCCTGCCAGCTCGAGCGCGGGCGCGACCTCGACCAGGAAGCGGTGAGCGCCGGCGACGTCGAGCTCGAGGACCGTGGGCGCCGGTTGCGCGAGCACCACGCAAAGGTCGGGAAAGGCATGGACCGCGCGACCGAGCTCGGCGAGCAGCACCTCTTGGGGCGCGTCCACGGTGCGCGCGGCGCGCCGCAGCGACTCGCTCGCTCGCCACACCTCTGCTGCCCCAACCAGCAGGCTCGGGTCGTCGGCGGCCTGGAGGAACAGGGCGACGCGCCAGGGCGCTGACCCCTCTGTCCCCCTCGTTCCCCCGCTTCCCGCGGCGGGCTCCTCGAGGCGGAAGCACAACCGCCACGATCCGACGGGCGGAACCAGCGTGGCCCGCCAGGCCTCGACCTGACGTACGAGAGTGGCGATACCCCGCACGCCCCGCATGGCACCCTCGGGTGCAGCGAGGGCGCGGATCCAGGCGCCGAGCGCCTTCGACCCCCCGCCGCCAGGCACACGCAACGCGGCGGTGCGTGCCAGGGGTGCCCGGCACGCGGCGTCGACGAGCGCGCCGAACGCGTGCGCCGCCGTCGTCGGCGGGTCACCCGGTCCGTCGAGGCTGCAGGCAGCGAGAGGCAGCGCCCGGGCAAGAAGGACGAGGCGCTCCGTGTCGTGGGCTGCCTGGAGCGGTTCCCACCTGGCCTGCGGGCACCCGGCTGCGTCGACCACGAGCGCAGGGAGGATCCTTGCGCCAGCGACCAGCTCGAGCGCGAGCTCGCCGATGCGGGCGAGCACCGTCACCGAGGGCGCCGCACGAGACGTCGAGGCGCCGTCGACCGAGAGACCGAGCAGGACGTCCAGCGCGGGACCGGGCGCCCACCGCAGCGCTGGCACGCTGAACGGCCGCACGCCGTGCCACCCTCCGCCCTTCCCTGCGCGAGCCGGTACACCAGGGGCCCCGCCGAAACGCACGAGCCACGGAGAGGGGTCGGGGAGGCCAATCGTGCCGGGAAGGCGCAGGGTCACGGTGACACGATCGGCTGCACCGAGCGCGTCGGTGAGGAGGGATCCGCCCCATGCCACGAGCGCATCAGCGAGCGCATCGGTCGTCGCCGCGAACGGATGGGGCATCGCGCGATCGGTGGGTCCTCGCTGTCGTGCCTGGGCCTTGCCTGCCTGGGGCTGTCGGGTCTGGCAGCACGCCGGCGGAGGGGCGCCGGGCGCGCGATCGCCGACCTCACCCCACACGAGGAGGGCACCAGGACCCACTGCGTCCCACGCGGCGTGCAGCACCAACATCTCCGCCGAGGCTACCGAGCGGGTGTGCCCTACTCGATCCACTCCTCGATCAGCTCGTCACGCCGCTCCTGCCATTCCTCGATGGTCATGGCGAACTTCGCGTGGTCCTCCCACTCGCCGTCGATCTCGAGGTACTTGCGCGCAACTCCCTCGGCGCGGATCCCGAGCTTCTCTACGACCCTGAGGCTCGCGTGGTTTCTCGGGATGATCGAGATCTCGACGCGGTGCAACGCGATCGTGTCGAACGCGAACGCGAGCACCACGACCACCGCCTCGGGCGTGTACCCGCGCCCTGCCATCTCCCGATCGATCCAGTAGCCGACATGACCCGTCTGGAAGGGACCGCGCTGGATCGACGAGAGCGTGATCTCCCCGGCGAAGCGCCCGTCGACGAAGATCCCGAACCCGTAGCCGGTCCCGAGGTGGCGCTCGCGTTCGCGCAGGGCACAGCGCGCTGCAAAGCTCGCCGGGTCCTCCGCAGGGAGAGGGGCACCCTTGGGCCGCGGTTCCCAGGGCACGAGCCAGTCGCGCGAGCGGGCGCGCACCGCGTACCACGCCTCGTAGTCGTGGTCGGTCAGGGTGCGCAGCACGATGCGTCGACCTGCCAGCTCCAATGGCGCTTGCGAGGAGCGAGCCATCATCTGGCGCTACCTCCGTCTGCCGGTGCCGCGGCGCCCCCTGCCGGGCAGGCGACACCCGGCAGACCCCCTCGGGGCGCCCGGCTCCACCTTCTTCTTTGCGCGCGGCGGGTCCCAGGGGTCACACGGGCATCGTGGCAGGTCTGCGTCCACGGGCGCCAGCGCACCGATTCTGCGTAGATTCGACCTGTGGCAGCCGTCGAGCCGAATGTCGGGTCCGCGCGCTCGTGCTCCAGGGTGCTGTTCGCGCCGCCAGCTCCCCGGCCGCTGCGCCCGGACGCGGCGGCCGACCTGCCCCGCTACCGGGCGTGGCTGGCAAGCCGAGCGGCCGCCCTGCTCACCGCTCCGTCCGTCCCGGTGGGTCCCGAGATCATGGTGGTGGTGGTGGTGGACCGACCTGACCCCGACGGACTGCGCCAGACGTTGCGCTCGCTCGACGCGCAGCGATCGCCACGATGGCGCCTCTCGGTGACCGTCCTCGCCGGCGCGGACTCCGTCTTGAGCGGCCCACTGAGCGACGACCTCTACGCGCTCACTCCAGGCGTGGCGACGGTCCACACCCCTGGCGCGTCGATCGGGGAGGCAGACGCCATGGCAATGGCGCTCGAGGAGATCTCGTGCCCTGCGTGCCTGTTCATCGAGGCGGGCGACGTGCTGGACCCGGGCGCGATCGAGCTGTTGAGCGCCGCTCTCGTCGACGCCGACGTCGCATACGGCGACGAGGACATCCTCGGCGCCGACGGCCTCCCGTGCGCCCCGGTGCTGAAGCCGGACTGGTCACCCGAACTGTTCTGCACGTGGCGGTACACCGGGAAACCCGTGGCCCTCCGAGTCGCGCCGATCGTCGCCGCGGGGGGGATCCGGGCGCTCGCGAACGGGGATTGGGAGCACGACCTCCTGCTCAGAGTGACCGAGCGGACCCAGCGGGTCGCCCACGTCGCCGAGGTCCTCTGCCACGGCCGGCCCACCTCGTCTGCGACGAAGGACGCCGCGAGCGGACCAGGGGTCGTGCGCGAGAGCGGGCCGGAGGCCGTGCTGACCGCCCTGGCACGCAGGGGTGAGCCTGCGGACGTCTCACCGGGACCGATCGCAGGCACCTGGCGGATCCGGCGCCGAGCATCGACACGGTCCGCGGTGAGCGTGATCGTGCCATTCCGCGACAGCACGCGCTTGCTGCGCGCCTGCGTCGACTCCGTGCAACTGACGGGCGGTGACGACGTGGACATCCAGCTCGTGCTCGTCGACAACGGCTCCACCGAGCCAGAGACCGAGACCCTGGTCGAGATGCTCGCGCGGCGCCCTGGCGTCGTCGTGCGCCGGGACGAGAGGCCGTTCAACTGGGCGGCGCTGAACAACTCAGCGGTCGCCGACGCGAGCGGCGACGTCCTCGTGTTCTTGAACGACGACATCGAGGCTCACGAGGCCGGCTGGCTCTCACTGCTGGCTGCCCATGCGCGCCGCCAAGAGGTGGGAGCCGTCGGGGCGCGCCTGTGCTACCCGACCGGCGCCGTCCAGCACGCCGGCATCGTCGTCGGGCTCGGCGGCATCACCGGGCACGTCCTGGCCGGGCTCCCGGGGGACGAGCCCGGCTACCTGGGGATGGCCGTCCTCACTCGTGACGTCTCGGCGGTGACCGGCGCATGCCTGGCGACCCGACGCGAGGTCTTCGAGCGGCTCGGAGGCTTCGACGAGTCGCTCCGGCTCGACTTCAACGACGTCGACTACTGCTTGCGCGCGCGCGGGCGCGGCTACCGCATCGTCTTCGAAGCCGGTGCCGAGCTCGTACACCACGAGTCGCCGAGCCGGGGCACCTCGGGCAGCGTCGAGACCGCCTTGACGTTCCTCTCGCGCTGGGGTGAGTACCTCGCAGCAGGAGATCCATTCTTCAATCGGCACCTGAGCCGCATAGACTTCTCGGCCGCACTCGACGACGAGGGAAACGGACGTTGATGGCGACTGGCAAGTCGAGCGACCCGACGCACGGCACCGCATCGTGCGACCCGGAGGCCGAGAGCCCGCCGTGCGACACGGACAGCGACGGCACCTTGGCGCCGCCCCGGATCCTCACCCATCGTGCCGAGGCGAGCGCGCTCCCCCCGCCGATCCGGGATGCCGACGCACTTGTCGCGCTACGCAGGCGCTGGGCGCAGATCTCGGCGTCGACCGGGCGCGGCGCACCCGGTGACGAGCGCGGCGAGGGCTCGCCAGCTCGCGGGCCACAGCGAGTGCCCGGCAGCGTGCGAGCAAAGGTCAAGGCGAGGGTGGCAACCGCGGCGGCGGGCGTCCAGGCACAGGACCGTGCGATGACGGGCGAGCTGGTGAGGGCGCTCGACGTCATCTCCCAGCGTGTCGACGAGCTCGCGAGCCGTCTGCACGACCTCGAGTCGCTGGTCCAAGAGGTCGTCGAAGTCACCAGCGAGGAGCTCACCCGAATGCAGGTCGCGTTCGGCGCCGCGCAGGGGCACCACGACGACGGCCTTGGCCGCGAGCACCCGGCACGAGCGTGAGCCGGTCCGATGTCGCGCCCGACACGCGCGTCGCGGTTCTGAGCAGGTCATGGGGCCAGGCGGCGGGCGAGCGGGCGAGCGCGGTCCGCAGCCTTGCCGGCGCCCTCTCGCGCCACGCCTGCGTGGACGTGCTCGTGGCCGAGCCGCCTGGCGACCCGAGCGCCGACGGCGCCTTCGAGCGCATCGGCATCGGCGTCCCTGCCGACGGCAGGGAATGGCCCGGTCCCCGAGCGGGGACGCTCCCCGCAAGCGGCCGTTACGGCGCGGTGCTCGTCGACGAGGGCGACGCGTCGGCCATCGCCCTGGCACGTGCCTTGCTCCGGGGCGCGAGGATCCTCGTCACGGGCGGACCCGGCGCCACATCGCTCGAACAAGCGCCCGCAACGACGCTCGACGTCGGGTACCACGACGCGCGGCTGCAAAGAGCCGGCGTGGCACGCGGCGACGCCAGCGTGCTTCCCGTCGGCCTCTACGTCCGCGTCCACCCCTACGCCGCGGAGCGCCCGCACCACGAGCTTCAGGGCGCGAGCGGCTACGTCCTCGTGCTGAGCGAGCGGTCCCCGGCCCGCGCCACAGCCGCACTGCCCGGCGGGCAAGTGCGATGGCTGCTCGCCCGCTTTGCGCGCGAGCGGGTGGTCGTGGTCGAAGACGCCGTCGCCACGGTCTGGCGTGCGCGAGCGCCCGTGAGCCGCTTCGGAGTCCACACCCGTATGGACCTCTGGCGGCTCATCGCCCACGCCCGAGCGACCGTCGACCTCGGTCCGGGCCGGCTGTTCGCACGCGAGTGCGTCGAATCGTTGCGATACGGCGTGCCGGTGGTCGTGCCCCACGGCACCGTCGCAGACGCGCTCGTCGAGGCTGGGGGCGGCATCGGGTTCTCCACGACCCAGACGCTCCTCGACGGCATCGCTGCACTCGGCCGGCCCGGTGCTGGCGAGCGCGCCGGGACACGGGGCAAGAGCGCCGTCGACCGCTGGTACGGCGACCCAGCCGAGTTCGTCTCCCGCATGGCCGCGGCGCTCGAGCTGCCAGGCGACGCCCGAGCCGCCGGACCAACAGGCCCCGCCGTGCGAGGCGACTGAGCCCGCTCCCCGCTGGCCGGCTCGCTACGTGGCGCGCCGCACCCGCGCGAACCCGCGCGCGATGCCGCTCGCGAGCCTGGCGCCAGACGACGCGGTACGCGATGCGCCCAGACCAGGCAGGACC